>NZ_BAAGRL010000007.1:0-48102 GCF_054782975.1 Myceligenerans halotolerans | reverse complement strand
CGAAGGAGGGAGCACCGTGGCTCCAAAACGCCCGCGCACCAGGCCGCTCGGCGTCAACACGTGGGTGTGGACGTCGCCCCTGACGGACGACTCGTTGCGGGAGATCGCCGCGCGCGCGGCCGGCTGGGGGTTCGACGTCCTCGAGCTTCCGGTCGAGCAGCCCGGCGACTGGGACCCCCGCCGGGCGGCCGGGATTCTCGCGGACCACGGGCTCGCGGCCAGTGTCTCGCTCGTCATGGGCCCCGGGCGCGAGCTCGTGACCGCCGACCCGGCGACCGTCGCCGCGACCCAGGACTACCTGCGTCACGTCGTGGACGTCGCCCGTACCGTCGGGGCGCCGGTGATCGGCGGCCCGGCCTACGCCTCGGTGGGCCGCACCTGGCGGATGACGCCGGCCGAGCGCTCGGCCGCGTACGCCGAACTCGCGGAGAACCTCGGCCCGGTCGTGGAGCACGCCGCCGCCGCGGGCGTCGTCGTGGGCCTCGAACCCCTGAACCGGTACGAGACCAGCCTGATCAACACCGTCGACCAGGCGCTCGAGGTGGTCCGGGAGCTCCCGCCGGAGGGCATCGGGCTGATGCTCGACGTCTACCACATGAACATCGAGGAGAAGGACCTGCCCGCGGCCGTCGCGCGGGCGGGTGACCGGATCGCGCACGTGCAGGTCTGCGGCAACGACCGCGGCGCGCCGGGAGACGACCACCTCGACTGGCCCGCGCTGCTCGGCGCGCTCGACGCGACGGCCTACGACGGCCCGCTCGTGATCGAGTCGTTCACCGCCGACAACGCGACCATCGCCACCGCGGCCTCGATCTGGCGGCCGCTGGCGAGCACGCAGGACGCCATCGCGGTCGATGGCCTCGCCTACCTGAGGGGGGTGATGCGGTAGCCGTCACAGCACGTCAGCAGGACACGGCGGGCGCACCGACGCGTCCGCCGCGCACCACCGCCGGCGCCGGCACGCCGCGGGATCGACCAGCCCTCCCGACGGAGCAGTCCGTCGGGTACACACGTCGACCTGCCCTGGAGGCATCACGATGACCGCAGTACGAGGTCTCACCCGGAGACTTGTCGCCGGCCTGGCGGGCGGAGCGCTGGCGCTCACGCTCGCGTCCGCGCCACCGGCCGCGGCGCACGACGGGCCGCACGCTCCCGGCGAGGAGCACAAGGTCCTGATCTTCACCAAGACCACGCAGTACCGGCACGCCGACGCGATCGACCAGGGCACGCCCGTGCTCGAGGCCGCCTTCGCCGAGGTGGGGATCCTGTCCGACCACACCGAGGACTCGACCGTCTTCAACGACACGGACCTCGCCCAGTACGACGCCCTGGTCATGTTCCAGACCTCCGGCGATCCCTGGAATGCCGACCAGAAGGCCGCGCTCGAGCGTTACCAGCAGGCGGGCGGTGGCATCGTCGCCATCCACAACGCCACGGACATGCGCGGGAACTACGCGTGGTGGGACGACATGATCGGCGCACTGATGCCCGGTCACGCCGCCACGGGGACCGACCCGGGCCAGCCGGGCACGGTGCGTGTCGAGGACCGCACGCACGCGTCCACCGAGCACCTGCCGCAGCGCTGGGAGCGCGCCGACGAGTGGTACAACTACTCGGCCAACGTCCGCGGCGAGGCGCACGTGCTGGCCACCATGGACGAGAGCACGTACGACCCGGGCCCCAACGCCATGGGCGCCGACCACCCGATCTCCTGGTGCAAGCCGTACGACGGCGGGCGCGCCTGGATGACGGGCATGGGGCACTTCGGCTCGCACTACACCGACGAGCCGGATCTCGTGCAGCACATCGTCGGCGGCGTCCAGTGGGCCGGGGGCCTCGTGGAGAGCGACTGCGGCGGCACCGACTGGAACCAGTTCGAGAAGGTCGCGCTCGACACCAACACGAGCGCCCCGTTCGCGATGGACGTCGCTCCTGACGGCCGGGTGTTCTACACCGAGCTCGTCAAGGGGCAGATCCGCGTCTACGACCCGCGCACGCAGGGCACGACGACCGCGATCACGATCCCGGTGTACTCCGGCGGTGAGGACGGCCTGCTCGGCCTCGCGCTCGACGAGGACTTCGAGAACAACGGGTACCTCTACCAGTACTACGCGCCCGAGAGCGACGACGACACCGACCCCGCGAACTTCGTCAGCCGCCTGTCCCGGTTCACGGTCACCGGTGACGAGCCGGGCGCCACGGTCATCGACCCGGCCTCGGAGGAGGTCCTGCTCGAGGTGCCCGCGCGGCGCCTGCCGGACGAGCCGGGCCACACCGGCGGCGGCGTCATCGTCGACCAGGCGACGGGGGACCTGTACCTCGGCGTCGGCGACGACGTGAACCCGCACTCCGAGCCCTCGGGCGGCTACGCCCCGCTCTCCGAGCGCGACGGGACGTTCCACGACGCGCGCGCCACGTCCGCGAACACCAACGACCTGCGCGGCAAGGTGCTGCGCATCCATCCCGAGGACGACGGCACGTACACGATCCCCGAGGGCAACCTGTTCGCGCCGGGTACCGCGAAGACCATGCCCGAGATCTACGCCATGGGCTTCCGAAACCCGTTCCGTTTCACCCTCGACCCGGAGTCGGGCGCACTCGGCGTGGCCGACTACTCGCCCGACAACAACACCGACGACCCGGACGAGCGCGGCCCGGCGGGCATCGCGGAGTGGAACCTGATCAAGGAACCGGGCTTCTTCGGCTGGCCCCTGTGCATGGGCGACAACGAGCCGTTCCGCGACGTCGACTACCGCACGAGCCCGGTCACCGTCGGTGACTACTTCGACTGCGACGCCCCGGTCAACGACTCGGTCCGGAACACCGGCCTGACCGAGCTGCCCCCGGCCCAGCCGGCGGACATGTGGTACGGCTACCAGCGCACGTCGGCACCGGGGATCATCGACGCCGGGAGCGGCCTGGCCCCGATGGGCGGCCCGTTCTACGACTTCGACGCCGCGCTCGACTCCGACGTCAAGTTCCCCGAGTACTACGACGGCAAGCCCTTCTTCTACGACTGGGCGCGCAACGAGATGTACTCGATGGACCTCGTCGACGGCGGAGCGGCGTCGGGGGCCTCGGACGTCGAGAAGGTCAACCCGTTCCTGCCGACGGAGGAGTTCCTCGCGCCGATCGACTCCGAGTTCGGGCCGGACGGCGCGCTGTACATGCTCGACTGGGGCGGCGGCTACGGCCGCGACAACCCGGACTCCGGCCTGCACCGGATCGACTACATCTCCGGTTCCCGCTCTCCGGTGGCCGCACCCGTGGCGACGCCCGACTCGGGCACCGCGCCCCTCGAGGTGACGTTCGACGGCGCCGCCAGTTCCGACCCGGAGGGCGAGGACCTCACGTTCGCGTGGGACTTCGACGGCGACGGCACCACGGACTCGTCCGACGTCGCCCCGACGCACACCTACACCGGGAACGGCGTGTTCGACGCGCGGCTCACGGTCACGGACCCGGCGGGCAAGACGGGGACGGCCACCGTGCCGATCACGGTCGGCAACACGCGCCCCGAGGTCGATTTCGGTCTGCCGCCGACCGGCTCGTTCTTCCACTTCGGGGACACGATCCCGTGGGACGTCGAGGTGACGGACGCGGAGGACTCGCCGGACGGCTCGGAGATCGACGACGCCGACGTGATCATCCAGCCGGCGCTGGGCCACGACGCCCACGCGCACCCGGCCGAGCCGCTGCAGGGCCGTACGGGAGAGGTCGAGACGAGCCTCGGCGGTGGCCACGGCGAGGGCATGAACGTCTTCTACGTGATCGACGCCCGCTACACCGACGGCGGGGGTGAGGGCGGTGTCCCGGCGCTGACGGGCTCGGACACGACCCTCGTGTTCGGGCAGCAGCGGGAGGCCGAGTTCCACACCGCGAGCGAGGGGACGGCGACCGAGCCGAGCCGCGACATCGAGGGCGGAGGCTCCGTGATCGCGGGCGCCGACGGCGCCTGGGCCTCGTACGACCCGATGAGCCTGCACGGGGTGGACGCGCTGACGCTGCGCGTGGCCGGCGCGTCGGCGGGAGCCGTCGAGCTGCGCCGGGACGCACCGGACGGCGAACTGCTCGGCACCGCCGAGGTCCCGGCCACGGGTCTCGGCACCTTCACGGACGTACGCGTCGATGTCGCGGACCCGGGGGAGAGCTTCACCCTCTACGTGGTCTTCCCCGGCGCCGGCGAGCGTCACCTGAACTTCATCGAGGCGCACGGCAAGGGCGCCTCCTCCACGACGCGCCCCGAGGTCGCGGTGACGGCACCCGAGGCGGGCGTACAGCTCGAGCAGGGGCAGATCACGGTCGCGGCCGACGCCACGGACGCGGAGAACACCGTCGCCGAGGTGGAGTTCTTCGTCGACGGGGAGTCCATCGGCACTGACACCGCGGCGCCGTACGAGGCGACGTGGGACGTCACCGCGGACGGCTACTACCACCTGACCGCGGTCGCGACCAACGACCAGGGGCTCAGCACGACGTCCCGCGTGGTCGAGGCCCAGGTCGGTGAGCTGTTCGGCGGGATGCGGACGTTCAGCAACGCCGACGGCACGTTCGAGCAGCTGGGGCAGGGTGCGTACCGCATCACGTCCGGCGGCGCGAACATGTGGCAGGGCACCAACGAGTACTCGACGATCTACCGCGAGGCGGGGGCCGGCGAGCAGTGGTCCGCCACGGTACGGATCGACAGCCAGGAGAACTCGCACACCTCGGCGAAGGCCGGAATCATCGTCCGCAACGACGTCACCCAGACGTCCGGCTCGGCCGGTTACGCCGCCCTCGCCATGCGGCCCAGCGGCGGCTTCGAGTGGCTGCGGGGCAACGCCGACGGGCAGCTGGTCACCTCGAGCTCGGCGAGCACGACGAGCTACCCGGCCTGGGTGCGGCTCGTACGCGACGGCGACCAGTACTCGGCCTACTGGAGCAAGGACGGCGAGAACTTCACGAGGATCGGTGAGCCGGAGACGCTCCCCGGTGCGGCGTCCGTCCAGGACGTCGGGCTCTTCGTCACGGCTCACAGCACGACGGCGACCAGTGCGGTGGAGTTCGCCGGCTTCGCGTTCGACGACGACCCGGCAGGCCCGGGAGACACCGACCCGCCGCAGTGCCTCGCGCAGGACCCCTCGGACGAGTTCGACGGCGAGGAGCTCGACCCGCGCTGGACCGTCGTCCGCCAGGGCGAGGGGGAGCCGATCACCCTCGCCGACGGCCACGCCGTCCTCCCGGTCGTGGAGGGCGACATCAACGAGGACGCGACCGGGCCGATCAGCTATCTCGGTCAGGTCGCTCCGGAAGGACCCTGGACGATCGAGACCAAGATCGAGATCCCGCACGACCGGCACTGGCAGCACGCGGGCCTCCTGGTCAGCTCGGGAGACGACGACTACACCAAGTTCGCCTTCACCAAGAACCCGAGCGGTAACCGGTTCGTCGAGTTCCAGACGGAGAGCGGGGCCGAGCGGGTCTGGCACGGGCGCTCGGACGTCCAGACGGACTTCCCGACGAGCATCCACCTGCGTCTCGTGTCGGACGGTGACGTCATCAGGGCCGCCTACTCCGCTGACGACGTGGTCTGGACGACGCTCGTCGGCGAGGCGCCGGTCGTACCGGGCGCGACCTTCGGCGTGATGGCCGGTGGGGACACGGCGCCCACCAGGGTGAGCGCACTCGTCGACTACGTCCGTATCACCGGGGACAACGTCGATGACGGCAGCCGCGAGCCCGGCGACGAGTTCGAGGGCGACGCCCTGGACGGGTGCCGGTGGAACGCCGTGGTCCGTTACGACGGCGGGAAGGTCGCGGTCGAGGACGGCGCTCTGCGCATCACGACGCAGCCGGGCGACATCAACGGGACGGCGAACGAGGACCCGCGGAACTTCGTTCTCCAGGAGGCGCCGGAAGGCGACTGGGTCGCCGAGACGCGGATCGACGCTCCGCTCGCGCACCGCTGGCAGCTCACCGGACTCCTCGCTCATGCCGACGACGACAACTACGTCAAGCTCGACGTCGTGGCGAGGAACGTTCCCGGCGAGGCGCTCGACCTCGGCGCGGAACTGGTGTCGGAGCAGGGCGCGGAGTTCGGTGCGGGCGGCAACCGCGCGCTCGACATCGCGGAGACGACCGAGTCCGGCTACTGGTACCTGCGCCTGGCGAAGACGGGCGACAGCTACCAGGGCTGGGTGAGCGACGGCGGGGTGAACTGGGAACCGCTCGGCGATCCCGTGACGTCCGAGGTGCCGTTGACGTCGATCGGCGTGATGGCGATCGGTCCGCAGCAGGAGACGCCCGTCACGGTCGCGTTCGACTGGTTCCGTCTGACCACGTCGTAGACCGGGGTGGTGCCGGCCACCCCGTGCCGCGGCCACCGGTGCGCTCTCGCGCGCCGGTGGCCGCCTGGCCGTGGCGCCGGTGTCCGCTGCTGCGAGAGGCCACCCGCGAGACCTACTCGGGGTGTGTCCCCGTGCCTGACGGGGTCGTGGAGCGCTCCAGCGCGAGCCACGTGCTCACGACGGTGTCGGGGTTCAGCGAGACGGAGTCGATCCCGCGTTCCACGAGCCACTGCGCGAAGTCCGTGTGGTCGGACGGGCCCTGGCCGCAGATGCCGATGTACTTGCCGTGGCGGCGGCATGCGTCGATCGCGAGGCCGAGGAGCTTCCGGACCGCGCCGTCGCGTTCGTCGAAGGCGTGGGCGACGAGCGCGGAGTCCCGGTCGAGTCCGAGGGTGAGCTGGGTCATGTCGTTCGACCCGATGGAGAATCCGTCGAAGTACTGCAGGAACTCGTCGGCGAGCAGGGCGTTGGACGGGAGCTCGCACATCATCACGAGCTCCAGGCCGTTCTCGCCGCGACGCAGGCCGTTCTCGGCGAGCAGGGCGACGACGGCCGCGGCCTCGTCGAGTGTGCGGACGAACGGGACCATGATGCGCACGTTGGTCAGGCCCATGTCGTCGCGCACACGCCGCAGGGCCTCGCACTCCATGTCGAAGCACTCGCGGAAGTCGGGCGAGAGATATCGCGACGCGCCCCGGTACCCGATCATGGGGTTCTCCTCGTCGGGCTCGTACAGGGGCCCGCCGAGAAGGTTGGCGTACTCGTTGGACTTGAAGTCACTCAGCCGCACGATGACGGGTTCGGGCGCGAACGCGGCGGCGATCGTCGACACGCCCTCGGCGACGCGCTGGACGAAGTACTCACGCGGGGAGGGGTAGGCGCCGACCCGGCGGCGGACCTCGTCCCGCAGATCGCCGGGCAGTTCGTCCGCCGCGAGGAGCGCACGCGGGTGGATCCCGATCTGCCGGTTGATGATGAACTCGAGCCGGGCCAGCCCGACACCGTGGTGGGGCAGTCTCGAGAAGGAGAACGCCTGGTCCGGCGTACCGACGTTCATCATGACCTTCACCGGCGGCTCGGGCATGGCGTCGAGCCTCGTCTCTTCCTCGTCGAACGCCAGCAGCCCCTCGTAGACGCGTCCCTCGTCGCCCTCCGCGCACGAGACGGTGACGTCCTGCCCGTCGACCAGCACCCGCGTGGCCGACCCGGTACCCACGACGGCGGGGATGCCCAGCTCGCGCGCGATGATCGCGGCGTGGCAGGTGCGTCCGCCGCGGTCGGTCACGATCGCCGCGGCGCGTTTCATGATCGGTTCCCAGTCCGGGTCGGTCATGTCCGCGACGAGCACGTCGCCGGGTGTGAAGCCCTCCATCTGCTCGATCGAGGACAGCACGCGCACGCGGCCGGCGCCGATCTTCTGCCCGATGGCGCGCCCTTCGAGGAGCAGCGGACCTTCGCCACGGAGCGTGAACCGGCGCAGGACGTTCATCGACTCGCGCGACACGACGGTCTCGGGACGTGCCTGCAGGACGTAGAGCCCGCCGTCGACGCCGTCCTTGCCCCACTCGATGTCCATCGGGCGCCCGTAGTGCTTCTCGATGACCAGGGCGATGCGGCCGAGTTCCTCGACGTCGGCGTCGGTGAGCGAGAAGCGCGCCCGGTCGGCGGGATCGACGTCGGCGAACACGGTGCTGCCTCCCACGTGCCGGCCGGCGGCGTACCGCATGGCGACCGCCTTCTCACCGACCGAGCGCTTGAGGATCGCGGGCCGGCCCGCACGCAGGGCGGGCTTGTAGACGTAGAACTCGTCCGGGTTGACGGCGCCCTGCACGACCGCCTCGCCGAGCCCGTACGAGCTCGTGACGAAGATCGCCTGGTCGAATCCCGACTCGGTGTCGACCGTGAACATGACCCCGGAGGCACCCACGTCGGAGCGGACCATCCGCTGGACTCCGGCCGACAGTGCGACGTCATGGTGGCGGAAACCGTGGTGCGCCCGGTAGGCGATCGCACGGTCGTTGTAGAGCGACGCGAAGACCGCGCGCACGGCGTGCAGCACGTTGTCGACGCCGCCGATGTTGAGGAAGGTCTCCTGCTGCCCGGCGAACGACGCATCGGGCAGGTCCTCCGCCGTGGCGCTGGAGCGCACCGCCCACGTCACGCGCTCCGGGTCGGGATCCTCCGCGACGAGCTTCGCGTAGGCCGCTCTGATGTCGGTCTCCACGTCGGCGGGGAACGGCTGCGCCTCGATCCAGCCGCGCACGGAGGCACCGACACGTGCGAGCCCGGCGACGTCGTCGGTGTCCAGGCCGTCGACCGCGGCGCGGATGCGCTCCCCGAGGCCGCCGTGTGCGAGGAAACGCCGGTATGCTTCCGCGGTCGTCGCGAACCCGCGCGGCACGCGGACGCCGGCGGCCGCGAGCTGGGACACCATCTCTCCCAGGGAGGCGTTCTTGCCGCCGACCTTGGCCAGGTCGAACATGCCGATATCGTCGAACCAGGCGATGTTGGACATCGTCGTCCCCTCTCGTGGGTACTCGATCAGTCGCGCAGCTTCATCGACTGCAGGATGACGGCGGACATCTCCTCGACACTCTTGGTGGAGGAGTTCAGGAACGGCACACGGTTGCGCCGGTAGAGGTCTTCGGCCCGGCGCAGTTCGAGCTTGCACTGGGCGAGGCTCGCGTACTGCGAGCGCGGACGGCGTTCGTGCCGCACCTGGCTCAGCCGCAACGGCGTCGTGGTGAGCCCGAAGCACCGCGTGGCGTAGGGCGCGACGGCGGGAGGCAGCGCGTCGGCGGGGAAGTCCTCCTCGGTCAGCGGGTAGTTGGCGACCAGGAGCCCGTACTGCAGCGCGAGATACATCGTGGTGGGCGTCTTGCCGCAGCGTGACGGCGCGATGATCACGACGTCGGCGTGGTGGAGAGCGCGGCGGCTCTGTCCGTCGTCGTGCTCGATGGCGTACTCGATCGCGCGCATGCGTGCGAAATACCGCTCGAGGTCGCCGACCCCGTGGAACTGCCCCGGCTGGGCGCTGGACGGGGTGCCCAGCGCGTCCTCCAGCTCGACGAGGTGGCCCCCGAGAAGATCGATGATCACGGCGCGTGACCGGGTGAGTTCCTCGCGCACGGCGGTGGCGTTCACCGTCGTGAACACGATCGGCCCCCGGCCCTCCGAGGCAGCCCGGTCGATCTCGGCGACGAGCGAGCGTGCGCCGCGGGCGGTGTCGACGAACGGGACGGTGCGGCGACGGAAGGCGATCGCCGGGAAGTTCGCGAGCAGCGCGCTGCCCAGGGTCTCGGCGGTGATGCCGGTGCTGTCCGAGACGAAGTACACGGCGCGCTCGCCGTCGCTCATCGAACGGCGTCCCGCACGAGCTGTGACAGCGAGTGCCGGATGCGCTCGACCGCGTCGGCGGGTAGGGCGCTCGTCGGACGGCGCGGAGCCCCTGCGGGCTCACCCTGCAGGTCGAGTCCTGCCTTGACCGCGGCGATGAAGGGCACCGAGAGCATCGCGTCGATCACGGGGTACAGAGCCTTCCAGCGGGACAAGGCCCCGGCCAGGTCCCCCTCGGCGACAAGCCTGCTGACCGTGACGATCTCGTGGGGAACGACATTGGCCGCCCCCGCCATGACGCCGGCGGCGCCCTCGACGAGCGCACTGTAGATGTAGGCGTCCCATCCGATGAACGTCCCGATCGCGTCGCCGTGGTGGTGGATCAGCTGCAGCGCCTGCTCCCAGTTCGCACTGGAGTCCTTGATGTAGCGGATGTTGTCCACCTCGTCGGCGAGCGAGCGCACGGTGTCGGGGTCGAGGTTGACGCCGGTCACGGCGGGGATGTTGTAGAGCATGACCGGCAGGTCGACCGCCTCGGCGACGTCCTTGACGTAGGCGACGGTCTCCGGGACGGACAGCGGTTCGTAGTAGGGCGTCACCAGCATGAGGACATTCGCGCCCGAGTCCTGCGCGGCGCGGGAGAGGCGGATGGCCTCGCGGGTCGACGTCGCGCCGGTCTGGGCGATCACCGGCACGCGGCCGGCCGTCTGGTCGATGACGGTGTCGATGAGGCGGAGCCGCTCGTCGGACGACAGGGCGCCGACCTCACCGGTGGAGCCGGCGGCGACGACGCCGTCCACGCCGGCGTCGACGGAGCGGTCGACCACGCGCCGCAGCGCGACTTCGTCGATCGCCTCGTCCCGGTCGAAGGGGGTCGACAGGGCGGTGAGTACACCGTTCAGCTGAGTGGTCATGCGACGGTCCTTTCCTGGGCATGGCGAGTGGGTGTGGGTTTCTGGAAGGCGCCCGAGGGGGTGGTCACCCCGGTGCCGCTCCCCGACGCCTGTCGCCGGCTGGCGAGCAGACTGGCTGCGTCCTGCGCGGCGGCGAACCCCGACGTGATCGAGGTCTCCGTGTAAAGGGTGCCGAGGAAGTCACCGGCGAGGAACACCCGGTCGGCGCCCCGCTGCAGGACGGGCTGGAGTCTCGCCCGGCCGGGGAAGGAGTACGGCGAGGCGACCTCCCACCGCGCGGCCTTCGCCTCGACCACGGTGTCGGAGAACCCGGGGGAGCCGAGCACCTGCTCGAGGTCGGCCAGGTGCGTGCGTACGACCTCCTCGTCGCTCTTGTCGAGCAGCGCGCGCCCGAGACCGGCCGGCGAGAAGGTCATGAAGCTTCCACCGGGCCTGCGTACGGACTCCGCGCTGCGCACGATGTTCGCCTGATTCAGCGCGATGGCGAAGGAGCGTTTCGGGGCGGCGATCGCATAGATGTCGTCCCATGGTCGTGCCGACGTCTCGTCGGTCAGGAAGGCCGAGCTGACGTGCGGGCCGTACTTGATCCGGCCGAGCGCCTCGCGCAGCTCCTGCGGGAGATCCACGCCGATCCGATGCGCGACGTCGGCGGTCGTCGCCAGGACGGCGGTGCGCGCCTCGACCTCGCGGTCCACGCCGTCCTGGCGGTACCGCACGACGACGGAGTCCTTCTTGCGGACCACCTCCACGACTTCGGCGCCGAGCTGCACGCGGTCGCGGAGCGCGGCCGCGACCGACTCCGTCAGGGTCGACGGCCCGCCGACGACTCCCCGGTTGAGGCCCTGGCCGAAGCCGAGGACGAGGCTGAAGTACCCGATCCCCGCACCGGCCGAGATCTGGTCCATGTCACCTGCCGATCGCGTGACCGTGGTCCGGAACAGCGCGGCAGCATCCTCGGGGAGGTCGCCGACGAGCTCTGCGAAGGACCGCTCGTTCGCGAAGTCGTAGATGCGTTGCTGGCGCATGGCTCCGGATTCCCCCGGACGCTTGCGGACGACGCCGGTGTACCGGGCGACACCGGCCACGACCTTCATGCCGGCGCGCACCGTGGCGACCCGTGACGCGAACGACATGGGAATGCGCAGCGGGTACGTGGCGATGTGTCCCTTGCGCAGGAACCTGCCGTTCATCGACAGGGCCTGCAGCGAACCCGGGATCTCGACAGCGGTCACGCCGACCTCGGTCAGCAGCGCGTCGGTCGACGAGCCCGGGCCGGCGAAGACGTGCCCGCCCCAGTTGAGCCAGTAGTCCCCGCGGCGTTCGGAGCGGATCCGGCCGCCCACCCGGCCGGCGGACTCCAGCACCACGGTGTCCCAGTGGCGCAGGCGCCAGGCGGCGGCGAGCCCGGCAAGCCCGGCGCCGACGACAACGGCGTCCTTCATGTGTGAATCCTTCGAACGAGAGTGGGTACCAGGTCGTTCAGGGCAGAGGCACCGAGAGAGGTTCGTCCGGGTCCCGCCGGGCGGTTCCCCCCGTTGGGTTCCACCGTGCACGGACTCTGCTGTGTTGCCAGTCAGCCTAAAGTGTGATCACAGATCAAACAAGCTCTGCCGACAATCCGCGATGAACTTGCTGGTGGCGGGGTGACGAAGGGCCGGGCGGGATCAGTGCGCGGAGGCGGACTCGCTCAGCGCCTGTTCGATACGCCGCGTGGCCGCATCGAGCGACGCGGCGGTGACGCGTCCCGCGGCATCGGCGTCCCCGCTCGTCACGGCCCGCAGCAGCCGCTCCTGGTAGACGAGCAGTGACGAGGGGTCGCCCGACTCCAGCTCGCGTCGCGCGCCCACGATCTTGTAGGACCGACAGCGCTGCCACAGGGTGCGGATCATCTCCACGAGCACCGAGTTGTTGGACGCCACGTAGATCGTCGCGAGGAAGTCCTCGTCCTGTGCGAGGTAGTCGAGGGCGTCCTGCGTGGCGACGGCCGCGGCCATCGCATCGTACGCCGACTCCATCTGCTCGATGTCTGCGCGTGACAGCCGCGTGACACCCAGGACGGTCGCCTGGGTCTCGAGAGCGCGGCGCACGGAGTACAGGTCGAGCAGTTCCTGGTAGGTGAACCCCTTGACCACGGCGCCGCGGTACGGCAACGCCTCGGCGAGCCCGATCTCCTCGAGTCGCCTGATGGCCTCCCGCACCGGCATCACGCTCGTGCCGAGCTGTTCGGCCAGTTCCCGGATTCGCAGCCGGTGCCCGGCAGGCAGCTCGCCGCTGACGATGGCGGTACGGATGGCCTCGAACGCCTGGTCACCCACGCGACCGTTATGCATGAGCTTCGGCAGGGGCATGGCGGACAGTGTATCGACCGTGGCCGGTCGCGCCGTGTGCGGCGTGACCGGCTCCGGAGCGCCTCCGGTGGGCGCTGTCGGCGAGCCAGAGCCAGTCATCGACAGACCTCCTGGGAACGGGAGCGGCTACCGCTCGTGGTTGTGCATGACGTGCTTGGTGCGGGAGAAGTCGTCGAGGGCGTAGACCGACAGGTCGCGGCCGTATCCCGACCCCTTGAACCCGCCCCACGGCACCTCGCTGGCCAGGACCAGGTGCGAGTTGACCCAGACGGTCCCGGCGTCGAGCCGTGAGGCGACGTCGTGGCTGCGGCGGGCGTCGTCCGTCCACACCGAGGCGGACAGCCCGAGCGGTACGTCGTTGGCGCGACGGATCGCCTCCTGCTCGTCCGCGAACGTCTCCACGGTGACGACGGGGCCGAAGATCTCCTCCCGGGTGCACTCGTCGCCCTCGGGCACGTCCACCAGCACCGTGGGTGCGACGAAGTACCCCGGGCTCTCGAGCCTGCCGCCGCCGATCGCGGCGCGGACTCCGCGCTGCGCGGCGCGGTCCAGGTAGCCCATGACCCGGTCGAAGTGGGCGCCGGAGACCAGGGGGCCGACCTCGATGTCGTCGCCCGCGCGGGGTTCGCCGACGACGATGCCCTCCACCTCGGCGACGAGGGCACGGACGAACTCGTCGGCCACGGCCTCGTGCACGAGGACCCGGCAGGCGGCGCCGCACTCCTGGCCGGAGTTCCAGAAGCCGGCCACGCGCAGCGAGGAGGCGGCCGCCTTGAGATCGGCGTCCTCGAAGACGACGACGGGTGCCTTGCCCCCGAGCTCGAGGTGCACCCGCTTGAGGGTGTCGGCGGCCCCGCGGGCGACTGCCCGGCCGCTCCTGACCGATCCGGTCAGGGCGATCATGTTGACGTCGGGGTGCGTGGCGAGACGCTCCCCGGCCACCGGTCCCCGGCCGGTGACGACGTTCAGCACGCCGGGCGGCAGCAGGTCACCCACGAGCTCCGCGAGCTTCAGGGTCGTGAGCGGGGTCTGCTCGGAGGGCTTGATGACCAGGGAGTTCCCGGCCGCGATGATCGGTGCGATCTTCCACGCGGCCATCAGCAGCGGGTAGTTCCACGGCGTGATCACGCCGACGACGCCGAGCGGCTCGCGCAGGATGACCGAGAGGTGGTTCTCCGCGTAGTCCCCGGCGGCCATGGTGGTGGTGGCGCGGAGCGCTCCGGCCATGAACCGAAACGTGTCGACGGTCTGGTCGACGTCCTCCTGGGAGACGGGGAGGGGCTTGCCCGTGTTGGCGGACTCGATCCGGACCAGCAGCTCCGCGTTCTCCGCCAGGCGGTCGGCGATCCGGTGCAGGGCCTCCGATCGTGCCTTGGGCACGAGCCGGCCCCACCGTGCCTGGGCGGCGACGGCGGCGGCCACCGCCCGGTCCACGTCGTCGGCCGTGGCGGCGGGGGACTGGGCGATGGGCTCCTCGGTGGACGGGTCGACGACGGGGAGCGTCTCGCCGCCGGGGCTCTCCTGGAACGCGCCGTCGATGTAGTGCAAGGCCGGTGGCAGGTCGGCCGGATCGATCAGGGGAGCCGCGCCCTGTGCGCGCCGTACGGATGTGGCTGTGTGGTCGCTGGTACCGCTTCCGACGATGATGCCGTCTCTCATGGGTCGCCCTTTCTGCGTGGTTGTCCCGGGAGCTCTGTCTTCCGTGACGGCGGACACCGGTGTCGGCCCTGGTGCACGGTTGTCCTGCGTTCCGGGAGGAGTTGTGGGGCACCTCACACCGTAGAATGAGATCACAGATCACGCAACCATCGCTCGCGCGGTCGACGGGCGGCGATATCTTTGATCTGTGACCCTTCCGAAGGTGCGGACGCCGACTCTGCTGGCCGATCAGGTCTACGGCGTCCTGCACGAGTCGATCATCAGCGGCGAGCTGCCCGCCGGCTCGCGGCTGAGGGTCCGGGACCTGGCCGAGCAGGTGGGGGCCGGCGTCATGCCCGTCCGTGAGGCGATCCGCCGCCCGGAGGAGGCGGGCCTCGCCGAACGGGTGCCGCACAAGGGGGCCGTCGTGAAGGGGCTGACGCTCGAGGAGCTCGTCCATGTCCACGACGTGCACCGCATCCCTCGGCAACGCGTCGCGGCGCATCAAGGCGCTCCTGGCTGCGCAGCCGGTGGGGCAGCACGTCGAGGGTCGGGCCGAGCGCGGGGAATCGCGCTGACGTGCGGCCGGTTG
Source organism: Myceligenerans halotolerans (assembly GCF_054782975.1). Taxonomy (NCBI): domain Bacteria; kingdom Bacillati; phylum Actinomycetota; class Actinomycetes; order Micrococcales; family Promicromonosporaceae; genus Myceligenerans; species Myceligenerans halotolerans. Next base: position 32,948 of record NZ_BAAGRL010000007.1, on the reverse strand, counting down.
TGCGGGTGCTCGGGCGTCCCTGACGGGCGTGTGGCCGCGACGGCCCGCCCGGGGGCGGCGCCGGCCTGTCCGCCAGTACCTCCGTCGGCGGGCTCCCGTCGTCGAGCGACCGCGATCTCCGTTCAGGGGCTTGCGCGATCTGTGATCACAAACTAGAGTCCAGTGAGACGCGCATCACAAGGTTCGACGACGAGCAGATGTGCGCGGTCCGACCCCTGGGGACCGTTCCGGTCCGCGGGGCCATCATGAGGAGTTCTCGATGGCGAGAAACATGTTCGCCGATACCCGCCAGATGCCGGCCCGGAAGAGGCCCGGTCCGTTCTGCGCCTCATCTGTCCGAGCCCGCATCACGACGGTCGCGTGCCGTCGCGGCGCGCCCTTCGGCGCCCCTCGCCGATCGACACCACAGGGAGTAACGACATGGCATCGCCATCATCGATGATCGAGGCGCGGGACCTCACGAAGATCTACCAGGCCGACGGCGGGAGATCCTGGGGCAGGCGCAGGGCGCCCGATCCCGGGCACGGCCCGGCGGTCGACTCGGTCTCGTTCGACGTGGCCCGGGGTGAGCTGTTCGTCATCATGGGGCTCTCCGGATCGGGGAAGTCGACGCTCCTGAGGATGCTCAACCGCCTGGTGGAGCCGACTGCCGGGACCGTCACGGTCGACGGCGTCGAGATCAGCTCCGCCGCTCCTCGTGAGCTGCGCCGGCTGCGGAACAACACCGTCAACATGGTCTTCCAGCACTTCGCGATCTTCCCCCACCGCACCCTCATGGAGAACGTCGGCTACGGCCTCCAGGTCCGCGGTGTCCCCGCCTCCGAGCGGGTCGAGCGCGCGACCTGGGCGCTGAACCGGGTGGGGCTGGCGGACTGGGGTCACGAGCTCCCGTCCGCGCTGTCCGGCGGCATGCGGCAGCGAGTCGGGCTGGCTCGGGCCCTGGCCACGGACGCCGAGGTGCTTCTCATGGACGAGCCGTTCAGCGCTCTGGACCCCCTCATCCGCAGGGACATGCAGGACCTGCTGCTGGACCTGCAGAGCCAGCTGAGGAAGACGATCGTCTTCGTGACGCACGACCTCAACGAGGCCATGCGCCTCGGGGATCGGATCATGGTCATGCGCGACGGCAAGCTGGTCCAGATCGGCACAGGGTCGGACATCCTGTCCGACCCGGCCGACGACTACGTCGCCGACTTCGTCTCCGACGTCGACCGTTCCCGCGTCGTCACCGCCGATCGGGTGATGCGCGAGCCGGCCGTCACCCTCGACCCCGACGGAGGACCGGCCGAGAACGTCACCACGGTCCTGGCGAACACCCGGCTCGTGGACATCCTCCCCCTCGTCGGCGCGAGCGACGCGCCGGTGTGCGTGCTGGACGACTCGGGCCGCCCCGTCGGCGAGATCTCCAGTACCACCCTCGTCCAGGCCTTGGCCGGTGAAAGGAGCGTCCGCCATGGGTGACATCCCCGTCGGAGACGCCACCGAGAGGATCGTCGACTGGATGCGCCTGAACTGGGCGCCCCTCTTCGACGCCATCTCCGAGTTCATGCTGTGGTGCGTCGACGTCCTCCTGTTCGTCCTGACCGCGCCGCATCCCCTCGTGGTCACCGCGGCCGCCGTCGCCCTGGCCTTCTGGGCCCGCGGCATCGGGCTGGCCGTCTTCTCGCTCGCCGGGATGCTCCTCATCCAGGGCATGCAGCTCTGGGTGCCCGCGATGGAGAGCCTGGCCGTGGTCCTCGTGGCCTCCTTCTTCGCCGTCGCCGTCGGCATCCCGACCGGGATCTGGGTCGCCCGCAACCGTGTGGCCAACCACGCCGTGCGCCCCGTCCTCGACCTGATGCAGACGCTGCCCCCGTTCGTCTACCTGATCCCCGCGGTCTTCTTCTTCGGGATCGGCGTCGTCCCCGGCGTCGTGTCCACCTTCATCTTCGGGATCCCTCCGGCCGTGCGGCTCACCGAGCTCGGTATCCGCCAGGTCGACAAGGAGATGGTGGAGGCGGCCACGGCCTTCGGCGCGACACCCGCCCAGACCTTGCGGCAGGTGCAGCTCCCGCTCGCCGTCCCGTCCATCATGACCGGCCTCAACCAGGTCATCATGCTCTCCCTGTCCATGGTCGTGATCGCCGGGCTCGTCGGCGCCGGTGGCCTCGGCTCGGTCGTGGTGACCGGCATCAGCCGGCTCGACATGGGAGTCGGCTTCGAGGGCGGCCTGGCCGTCGTGTTCCTCGCCATGTACCTCGACCGTGTCACCGGGGCCTTCCCCCGCGAGCGCAAGCGCGGGCGCCGCGCCCGCCGCGCACCCGCGAGCACCCCCGTCGATCCTGAGCCGGATCCGGCACCGGAGCACCAGCAGGTGACCGCTCCCGCCCCGAACCATGTCTGATCGCCGAACCCAAGCCTGACCCCCCAGTGGTGCAGCAAGTCGAAAGGAACCTCACGATGTCTCACTTCAACGGCCGGCACATGCCGCGTCTGATGGCCGCGGCGGCACTCGCCACCGCCATGGTGCTCTCCGCCTGCAGCGAGGGCGCACAGTCGGTCCGCTCCGACGGCGACTCCGACATGTCCGTCACGATCGGCTACGTCCCCTTCGACGAGGTGATCGCGACCAGCTACCTGTGGAAGAACCTGCTCGAGGAGCAGGGCTACGACGTCGAGATGCAGCAGCTGGAGGTGGCCACCGTGTACCAGGGCGTCGCCGACGGCCAGCTCGACGTCTTCTTCGGCGGTGTTCCGATCACCCACCAGGACTACTGGGACCGCTTCGGCGAGGACTTCACCGTCGCCGGCCAGTGGTACGACACCCTGCTCCAGGGCCTGGCGGTGCCGGAGTACTCGGGGATCACGACGCTGAGCGAGCTCGAGGGAGCGGCCGACCAGTTCGGGGGGCAGATCATCGGGATCGAGGCAGGCTCCGGGCTCATGAGGCAGACGAGCGAGGACGCGACCGGTGTCTACGACCTGTCCGGCTACGAGATCGTCGACGGCAGCACCCCGGCGATGCTGGCGGCGCTGGACAAGGCGATCGCGAACGAGGAAGACGTCGTGGTCACGCTGTGGACGCCGCACTGGGCGTTCGAGGAGTACCCGATCGTCATGCTGGAGGACGACCAGCAGGCCTACCCGGGCAACGACACCTACAAGGTCGTCGTCAGCCAGGATTTCGCGGGGGACTCGGCGGTCTCGCCCGTCGTCGACCAGTGGGCAGACTTCCACATGACCGAGGACCAGCTCGCCGGGCTCATGCTGGACATCAACGAGGCCGGCGACGGTGGCGAGGACGAGGCCGTTCAGGGCTGGGTCGCCGAGAACCAGGACGCCGTGGACGGCTGGACGGCAGCTGCCCAGTAGGCGCGCTCCGGACCCTGGGAGGTCATCCGAGGCCCTGCGCCTGCCGGTCCGGATGGCCTCCCAGGGTGCGGCCGCCCGGGCCGCACGTTCTCAGATCAGTGCCCGCACTTCCTTCTCGAAGTGGATCACGTGTTCGCGGGCCAGCTCGGCCGCCCCATCGGCATCGCCGGCGACCACCTTCTCCAGGAGCGGGCCGTGCTCGCCGATGTGCCCCGCCATCCCGGGCAGCCGGTGGACGAACAGGCACCAGATCCGATTGGCCAGGTTGTCGTACCGCATCAGGGTGTCCTCGAGGTACGGGTTGTGCGTGGCCGCGTACAGCGCGCGGTGCGCCCCCAGGTCCAGGCGCATCAGGTCGGCGGCGTCCATGCCGGACACGGCCTCCGACCGGAGCGTCTCGGCCAGCTCGCCGAGAGACGCGCGCTCGGCAGCGGTGGCCCGGCGCGCGGCGCTCGCGGCCGCGACGGGCTCCAGGTGCTGGCGCACCTCGGAGACATGGGCCAGATCGGTGATGTTGACGTCGGTGGCGAACGTCCCGCGACGCGGGTAGGCGACCACCAGTCGCTCGTACCGGAGCTGCTTCAGGGCCTCCCGTACCGGGGTGCGGCCGATGCCGAGCGAGGCCGCGAGCTGATCCTCGTTGATCGGGCTTCCGGGTGGGATGTCCAGCATCACCAGACGGTCGCGGATCTCGCGGTAGGCGCGGTCCGCCAGCGACTCCGCCGCGTCACCCGACAGGGTGGCCCGGCTGGGGTCGTCGAGGGTGTTGACACGCTGAGGCATGTGGAATACCTTACATCGAAGCTTGATATATCAGTTGTGTTCTACTCGAACGTCAGGGCGGAGGCCCGCACCATGACCGCAACTCCCGACCTCGACCGCGACCTCGCGGCATTCGACCCCGAGGTCCACGACGCCATCACCGCCGAGCTGGGCCGGCAGCAGTCGACCCTGGAGATGATCGCCTCGGAGAACTTCGCACCGTCCGCGGTGATGCAGGCCCAGGGCTCCGTGCTGACCAACAAGTACGCCGAGGGCTACCCGGGCCGCCGCTACTACGGCGGTTGCGAGCACGTCGACGTCGTCGAACAGCTCGCCGTCGACCGGGTCAAGGCGCTCTTCGGCGCCGAGGCCGCCAACGTGCAGCCGCACTCCGGGGCGCAGGCGAACGCGGCCACGATGTTCGCCCTCCTGAACCCCGGCGACACCATCCTCGGCCTGGACCTCGCCCACGGGGGCCACCTCACCCACGGGATGCGCCTCAACTTCTCGGGCAAGCTCTACCAGGTCGTCCCGTACCACGTGCGCGAGTCGGACCTGAGGGTCGACATGGAAGAAGTCGAGCGACTGGCCCTGGAGCACCGGCCCAGGATGATCGTGGCCGGCTGGTCGGCCTACCCCCGCCAGCTCGACTTCGCGGAGTTCCGCCGCATCGCCGACCTCGTCGGCGCCTACCTGATGGTCGACATGGCGCACTTCGCCGGCCTGGTCGCGACCGGTCTGCACCCCAGCCCCGTCCCGTACGCCGACGTGGTGACCACGACGACCCACAAGACCCTCGGCGGCCCCCGCGGCGGGGTGATACTCAGCAAGGCGGAGTTCGCGAAGAAGATCAACAGCGCGGTGTTCCCCGGCCAGCAGGGCGGCCCGCTCGAGCACGTGATCGCCGCCAAGGCGGTCGCGTTCAAGATGGCCGGAACGAGGGAGTTCCGGGAGCGGCAGGAGCGCACGCTCAGCGGCGCCCGCATCCTCGCCGGCCGGCTGCTGGCCGACGACGTCGGTGCGGCCGGGATCTCCGTCCTGACCGGCGGCACCGAGGTGCACCTCGTGCTCGTCGACCTGCGTGAGTCGGAACTCGACGGGCAGCAGGGGGAGGACCGCCTGCACGACATCGGGATCACGGTCAACCGCAACGCCGTGCCCTTCGACCCGCGGCCCCCGATGGTCGCCTCCGGGCTGCGGATCGGCACACCCGCCCTGGCGGCCCGCGGGTTCGGGGACGCCGAGTTCCGCGAGGTGGCCGACATCATCGCCGCCGCCCTCACGAGTCCGGCGACCGACGCCGTCCGCGACGACCTTCGGGGCCGGGTCGAGAAGCTCGCCGCCGCGTTCCCCCTGTACCCGCACCTGGACGGAGCCCGGGCATGACCACCACGCTGCTCCCCGAGCACCCGGACTGGCTCTGGCGCGCCCCCGACCCGAAGCCGACGTACGACGCGATCGTGGTCGGTGGCGGCGGACACGGCCTGGCCACCGCGTACTACCTGGCCAAGAACCACGGCCTGACCAACGTGGCGGTGCTGGAGAAGGGCTGGCTCGCGGGCGGGAACATGGCCAGGAACACCACGATCATCCGCTCGAACTACCTCTGGGACGAGAGCGCGGCGATCTACGAGTTCGCCCTCAAGCTGTGGGAGCAGCTGCCCGCCGAGCTGGACTACGACTTCCTGTTCAGCCAGCGCGGGGTGCTCAACCTCGCCCACACCACGCAGGACGTCCGCGACAGCGTCCGGAGAGTGAACGCCAACGTGCTCAACGGGGTCGACGCCGAGTGGGTCGAGCCCGACGAGGTCGCCAAGATCTGCCCGATCATCAACGTGTCCCCCGACGTGCGCTACCCGGTGCTCGGCGCGACCTTCCAGCCGCGGGCCGGCATCGCCAAGCACGACCACGTCGCGTGGGCGTTCGCCCGGGCCTGTGACCGGCTGGGCGTCGACCTGATCCAGAACTGCGAGGTCACGGGGTTCGTCAAGGACGGCAACCGGGTCGTCGGCGTCGAGACCACCCGGGGGCGGATCAACGCCGGCGTGGTCGGGCTCGCCGCGGCCGGGCACAGCAGCGTCCTCGCACAGCAGGCCGGATTCCGGCTCCCTGTCCAGTCCCACCCGCTGCAGGCCCTGGTCTCCGAGCTCTACGAGCCGGTCCACCCGACCGTGGTCATGTCGAACCACGTGCACGTCTACGTCTCGCAGGCCCACAAGGGCGAACTGGTGATGGGTGCCGGCGTGGACGCCTACAACGGCTACGGCCGGCGGGGGTCCTTCCACGTGATCGAGCACCAGATGGCCGCCGCGCTGGAGCTGTTCCCGATCTTCGCGCGAGCGAACCTGCTGCGGACCTGGGGCGGCGTCGTCGACGTCTCCCCGGACGCCTCGCCGATCATCGGCGCGACGCCCGTGGACCAGCTCTACGTGAACGCCGGCTGGGGGACCGGCGGTTTCAAGGCGACGCCGTCCGCGGGGTGGGCGATGGCACACACCATGGCCACCGGCGAGCCGCACGAGCTGAACCGTCCCTATGCGCTGGAGCGGTTCGTCACCGGCGCCCTCATCGACGAGCACGGCGCCGCCGCCGTCGCGCACTGACCGAGCGGAGGAAGCACATGCTCCTGCTGACCTGTCCCTGGTGCGGACCACGGGACGAGACCGAATACCACTACGGCGGCCAGGCACACGTGCCCTACCCCGCGGACCCCGCCGCACTCTCCGACGAGGAGTGGGCGCAGTACCTGTTCTACCGCGACAACCCCGAGGGGCCGTACGCCGAGCGGTGGGCCCACAGCCTCGGCTGCCGGCGCTGGTTCAACGTCGTCCGCGACACCGCGACCTACGAGGTGCTCGCCGTCTACACCGGGGCGTCCCCGGACAGCCAGGTCCCAGGTACCCCGACCCCCGGCCACCCAGGAGGCCCGCGATGACCACCCAGACCCGCCGGCTCCCCGACGGCGGCCGCATCGACCGCGGCCGCGAGCTGACGTTCACCGTGGACGACGTCGAGTACGCGGGGTACCCCGGTGACACCGTCGCCTCCGCCCTCCTGGCCAGCGGCCGGATCGAGGTCGGCTCGTCCATCTACCTCGGGCGCCCCCGGGGGATCGTCGCGGCCGGCGCCGAGGAGCCCAACGCCCTCCTCCAGGTCGGCGGCGAGTGCTCCGAGCCCATGGTCCCCGCGACCGTGCGGGCGCTCGCGGACGGGCTCAGCGCACGGACACTCTCCGGCCTCGGACACCTCGACCCCGCGCCGGACCCGGCGGAGTACGACAAGCGGTTCGTGCACACCGACGTCCTTGTGATCGGCGCCGGACCGGCCGGGCTGGCGGCGGCCGCCGCGGCCGCGACCGGTGGCGCCCGCGTCATCCTGCTCGACGAGCAGGCAGAACTCGGTGGCTCGCTGCTCTCCAGCGGCGAGGAGCGCGTCGACGGCGGGCCGGCCCTGGAGTGGATCGCCGACGTGACCGCGCGGCTCGACGCATTCCCCGAGGTCACCCTGCTCGCCCGGACCACGGCCTTCGGCAGTTACGACGACAACTACGTCCTGGCCGTCGAGCGCCGGACCGACCACCTCGACGAGCCGCTGACCCACGTGTCCCGGCAGCGACTCTGGCACATCCGCGCGGGCCAGGTGATCATCGCCACCGGCGCGCACGAACGGCCGCTCGTCTTCGCCGGCAACGACCGGCCCGGCGTCATGCTCGCCGACGCCGTCCGCACCTACCTGAACCGGTACGCGGTGTCCGTAGGGGACCGCGTGGTCGTCGCCACCACCAACGACAGCGCCTACGACCTGGTCGGCGACCTGCTCACGGCGGGAGTCGACGTGCCCGTCGTCCTGGACGCGCGCCCGGCCCTGTCCGAGCGCGCCGCCGCCGTCGCCGCCTCCCACGAGGTCACCGTACGGCCGGGCGCCGTCGTCGTCGCGACCCACGGCGACCCTCGCGTGTCCGCGGTGGAGATCAGCGAGATCGACGACGGCGGACAGCTCGTCGGCGGGCGCGACACCGTCGACTGCGACACACTCGCGGTCTCGGGCGGCTGGAGTCCCGTCGTGCACCTGCACAGCCAGAGACAGGGGAAGCTCACCTGGGACGCCGGGATCGCCGGGTTCGTTCCCGACGGTGTCGTGCGCGACCAGCTCGTCGTCGGCTCGGCGGCCGGGGAGTTCGACCTGGACGCGACCCTCGCGGCCGCGACCGCCGCGGGCTTCGAGGCCGCCGGGCGGCAGGGATACCCCGCCGACGCGGCCGCGTCCCGCGGCGCCGGCGGCTGGCGCGGGCCGGTGCGACCGGTCTGGCTCGTGCCCGGCCTCGACGGCGAGCCGGGGGAGTGGCGTCAGCACTTCGTGGACCAGCAGCGCGACCAGACCGTCGCCGACGTCTGGCGGGCGACCGGCGCCGGCATGCGCAACGTCGAGCACGTCAAGCGGTACACGTCCATCGGGACGGGCCAGGACCAGGGAAGGACCTCCGGCGTCGTCGCGACCGGGGTGATCGCGGCCGCGCTCGCCGGGTCCGGCACCGGGCCGGACGTCGGAGAGATCGGTGTCACCAGCTACCGGGCGCCGTACACCCCCGTGCCGTTCGCGGCGATCGCGGGGCGGGAGCGTGGCGACCTGTTCGACCCCGCACGCACGACACCCGTGCACGGCTGGCACGTCGACCACGGCGCCGAGTTCGAGGTCGTCGGCCAGTGGCTCCGGCCCTGGTACTACCCGCGGCCGGGCGAGAGCATGGACGACGCGGTCCGCCGCGAGTGCCGGGCCGCACGCACCGGCGTGGCGATGATGGACGCGACGACGCTCGGCAAGATCGAGGTCCGCGGACGCGACGCCGGGGAGTTCCTGAACCGGATCTACACGAACGCCTTCAAGAAGCTGGCCGTCGGCTCCGCCCGGTACGGGGTGATGTGCCGTCCCGACGGCATGATGTTCGACGACGGGGTGAACCTCCGGCTGGCCGAGGACCGCTACTTCCTCACGACCACCACCGGCGGCGCCGCGGGCGTGCTGGACTGGCTCGAGGAGTGGTCGCAGACCGAGTGGCCCGACCTCGACGTGGTCTTCACCTCGGTCACCGAGCAGTGGACCACGGTCGCCGTCGTCGGTCCCCGCTCGCGCGAGGTCGTCTCCCGGGTGGCGCCGGACCTCGACGTGTCGGGCGAGGCGTTCCCGTTCATGGCGTTCCGCGAGACCACCCTGGCCTCCGGGGTTCCCGCACGCGTCTGCCGCATCTCCTTCTCCGGCGAGCTGGCCTTCGAGATCAACGTGTCCGGGTGGTACGGGCGCGCGCTCTGGGAGGACGTGTACGCCGCCGGGCAGGACCTGGGGATCACGCCGTACGGCACCGAGACCATGCACGTGCTGCGCGCCGAGAAGGGCTACCCGATCGCGGGGCAGGACACCGACGGCACGGTCACGCCGCAGGACCTCGGGATGGGCTGGGTCGTCTCGAAGACCAAGGACTTCGTCGGCAAGCGCTCCTACAGCCGGTCGGACTCCGCGCGGGCGGACCGCAAGCACCTGGTCGGGCTGCTGCCCGTGGACCGCAGCACCCGGCTGCCCGAGGGCACCCAGCTCGTCGCTCCGGGCTCACCCGCGGTGCCGACGGACGGGCCGGTACCGATGCTGGGACACGTCACCTCCAGCTACCACAGCGAGGCACTCGGCCGGCCGTTCGGGCTGGCGCTCGTGAAGTCCGGCCGCGAGCGTTTCGGGCAGGTCCTCCTGGCCCCGGTCGGCGACCGGCTGGTCGAGGTCGAAGTGACCTCACCCGTGCTCTACGACCCCGAAGGGACCAAGCGAGATGGCTGACCTGACGACGCTGCGACGCAGCCCCCTGACCCACCTCGCCGACCGGATGGCCGCTGCCTCGGTCAGCGTCACCGTGAGCCTGTCGGAGGTGCCGTTCCTCGGGATGGTCAGCCTGCGGGTCGAGCCGTCCACGCCCGCCTCGGCGCGTGCCGCGGACGTCCTCGGGGCACCACTGCCGGCCGGTTGCGGAGAGACCACCGGCAACGACGACAGGCGGGCGCTCTGGCTCGGTCCCGGCGAGTGGCTCGTCGTCACCACCGGCGACCCGGTCGCACTGACTCGCGAGCTCGACGCCGCGCTCGGCGAGGACCCGGGGCTGGCACTGGACGTGTCGGCCAACCGGACCGTCATCGAGCTCGCCGGGCCGCGGGCACGCACCGTGCTCGAGAAGGGCTGCCCCGTCGACCTGCACCCTCGCTCGTTCGAACCGGGACGTGCCGTGGCCACCACCCTCGCCCGGGTGCCGGTGCTGCTGTGGCAGACCGGCCACGACGCCTACCGGGTGCTACCGCGCTCCAGCTTCGCCGACTACGTCGCTCGCTGGCTGGTGGACGCGATGCGGGAGTTCAACGGCTGATGGCGCTCTCCGCGTTCGACCTCTACTCCGTCGGCATCGGGCCGTCCTCGTCACACACGGTGGGGCCGATGCGGGCGGCTCGGATGTTCTCGGTGCGGCTCGCCGAGGCCGAGGCGCTGGAGGACGTCACCCGTGTGCGCGTCGAGCTGTTCGGTTCGCTCGGCGCCACCGGGCACGGGCACGGTTCGCCCCAGGCCGTCGTCCTGGGCCTCGAGGGGGAGGACCCCGCGACCACCGACACCGACCTCGCCGGCCTGCGGCTGGACCGGCTCCGCACCGAACGTGAGCTCCGCCTCGGCGGCACTCACGCCGTGCCGTTCACCCTGGACGACGACCTGGTCATGCACCGTCGGCGCAGCCTTCCGGACCACCCCAACGGCATGACCTTCGCCGCCTTCGACGCCTCCGGGACGCCCCTGCTGCAGAAGACCTACTACTCGGTCGGCGGCGGGTTCGTGGTCGACGGCTCGGCGACGGGCGCCGACCGGGTGGTCCGCGACGAGACCTCGGTGAAGTTCCCCTTCGAGACCGCCGACGAGCTTCTCGCGATCTGCGCCCGCGAAGGGATGCGCATCAGCGACGTCATGTTCGCCAACGAGCAGGCATGGCGGTCCGAGCGGGAGATCCGCGACGGCATGCTGCACCTGTGGTCCGCGATGGCGGACTGCGTGGAGCGGGGGATCCATCGTGAAGGCACCCTGCCCGGGGGGCTGAAGGTCCCACGCCGTGCACCCGGGCTCTTCCAGGAGCTGTCCCGGTATTCCGGACAGGATCCGCTGCACGTCATGGACTGGGTCAATCTGTTCGCACTCGCCGTGAACGAGGAGAACGCCTCCGGCGGCAGGATCGTGACCGCCCCCACCAACGGCGCGGCCGGGATCATCCCCGCGGTCCTGCACTACTACGCATGGTTCGTTCCGGGTGCCGACGACGACGCCGTCGTGCGCTTCCTGCTGACGGCTGCCGCGGTCGGGATCCTCTTCAAGGCCAGGGCGTCCATCTCCGGTGCCGAGGTCGGCTGTCAGGGCGAGGTCGGCTCCGCCTGCTCGATGGCCGCGGCCGGGCTGTGTGAGGTCCTCGGCGGTTCCCCGCGGCAGGTCGAGAACGCCGCCGAGGTGGGCATCGAGCACAACCTGGGCCTGACCTGCGACCCGGTCGGCGGCCTCGTGCAGATCCCGTGCATCGAGCGCAACGCCATCGCCTCGGTGAAGGCCGTGAACGCGGCCCGGCTCGCGCTCAGCGGTGACGGTGTCCACAAGGTCAGTCTCGACAAGGCGATCAAGACGATGCGGGACACCGGCCGGGACATGAAGACCAAGTACAAGGAGACCTCCCGCGGCGGGCTCGCGGTCAACGTGATCGAGTGCTGACCGCTGTGGTGCGTGGCCGCGGGGGTCGTCCTCGGTCGTCATCCGGTCGTCGGCGCGAACCGTTCCGCGAGGGCCTCCGAGCCACGGGCCAGTAGGACGACGTCGGCTCCGACCAGCACGAAGTGGGCTCCGGCGGTCACGTAGTGGTCCGCCATGGCCGGGTCGAAGGCGTTGACGCCCACGGCTTTGCCCGCCCCCCGGACCGCCTCGAAGGTGCGCAGTACGGCGCCCGTGACGTCAGGGTGCGTCTGCTGCCCGATCAGTCCCATCGACGCCGCGAGGTCGCTGGGCCCGACGAGGACGCCGTCCACCCCGTCGACCGCGGCGATCTCGGCGGCATTCCTCACACCTTCGGTCGACTCCACCTGGACCATCAGGGACACGTGGTCGTCGCCGTCGGTGAGGTAGTTCTCGATCCGGCCCCACCGTCCGGAACGGGCCATCGCCGACCCGATCCCGCGAATCCCGCGGGGCGGGTAGCGCACGGCCCGGACGGCGGCCTCGGCCTGTTCGGGGGTGTCGACCATGGGGATCAGGAGGTTCTGTGCGCCCAGGTCGAGGACCTGCTTGATCATGACGGGCAGCAGGCCGGGCAGGCGGACCACCACGCTGGGCGGGTACGCGGCGATCGCCTGGAGCTGCGGCAGGACGCCCTCGATCCCGTTCGGGCCGTGCTCCATGTCGACGAACAGGACGTCCAGGCCGCTTCCGGCGCAGATCTCGGCCACCAGCGGGCTCCCGGAGTTCACCCACATCCCGGCCAGGGGGCGGCCTGCGTCGGGCAGCGCACGCTCGGCGAGCGTGTCGCGGAAGGTCGGCTTCAGCTGAATCGGCATGTCAGGGTTCCCATCGGTCCGTAGTCGCACAGCACGGAGTCGCCCGTGCCCACCCACATCGGCCGGGTGAACGACCCCGCCAGGATGATCTCACCCGCCTCCAGGCGTGCGCCGTGCGCCGCCAGCTTGTTCGCCAGCCACGCGACACCCGTCGCGGGATGGCCGAGGACCCCTGCCGCGACACCGGTCTCCTCGATGGTCTCGTTCCGGTACAGGAGAGCGGACACCCAGCGCAGGTCGATGTCCGCGGGCCGTGCCGGGCTGCCGCCGAGCACCATCCCGCCGTAGGCGGCGTTGTCGGCGATCGTGTCGACGATCGTGCGGCCCTCGAGCTCGATGTGCGAGTTGAGGATCTCCAGCGCGGGGGTCACGTACTCGGTCGCGCGCAGCACGTCGAACAGCGTGCGGTGCGGGCCTTCGAGTTCTTCCTTGAGCACGAACGCGAGCTCGACCTCGATGCGGACGTTCGAGAACCGCTCGGCAGGGATGACCGATCCGCTCTCCCAGACCGTGTCGTCGAACATGACGCCGTAGTCGGGCTCGGTGATGCCGGTGGCCGCCTGCATGGCACGCGACGTCAGGCCGATCTTGCGGCCCACGAGCCGCCGTCCGGCAGCGATCTGGCCGTCGCGCCACAGGCCCTGGATCGCGTACGAGTCCTCGATCGTGGCGTCGGGATGGCGCGCCGTGATGCGGGGGATCACCGTGCGACGGCGGTCGGCGTCGGCGAGTTCGCCGGCGAGAGCGGAGATCGTCTCGGGGGAGAGGGTCACAGCGCGCCACCTGCCTGGTCCGATGCCCCGCCCTGGCTCGTGGCGGCGTCGCGTGCCTCGAACTTCGCCCTCCACGCGGCGTTCATCGGGAACAGCCCTTCGACCGGGTGCCCCTCGGCCACGCGCGCGGCGATCCACGCGTCCTCGTCCTCCTTGGCGAGGGTCGCGTCCGCGATCTCCTCGGCGAGCGCGGGCGGGATGACGACGAGACCATCCGCGTCGCCGACGACGACGTCACCCGGCTGCACCGTCGTCCCGCCGCAGGCGATCGTGACATCCGAGTCCCAGGGCACGTGCCGGCGGCCCAGCACCGCGGGGTGCGGGCCCGCGCAGTGCACCGGGATGCCGGCGTCGCGCACGGCGGAGACGTCGCGTACGCCACCGTCGGTCACGATGCCCGCGGCGCCGCGAGTGCGGGCTCGGATGGCGAGGACGTCGCCGAGCGTGGCCGCGCCGGTCTCGCCGCGAGCCTCGATGACGATGACCTCGCCCTCCCGGACGGCGTCGAAGATGCGCTTCTGGGCGTTGAAGCCGCCGCCGAACCGCGTGAAGAGATCCTCGCGGTTCGGGACGAACCGCAGGGTGCGGGCTGTCCCGATGAGTTTCGCGTCGGGGTGCAAGGGAGTGAGCCCGTCGATGTGGACGTTGTTCAGGCCGCGGGAGCGCAGCTGCGCGGACAGGCCCGCGACCGGTGTGCGGGTGAGCTTGTCGCGGAGAGCCTCGGTCATCGCGGGCGGGGGCATGCACTCGGGTGGCGGGGCCGCAGCGGTACTCGATGTCATGATCGTCCTTCCTTCGTGCGGTGATGGGGTCGGTCGTCGCGTCGGATCCGACGTGCACGCGGGCCGGGCGAGGCGGTCGGGGCAACCGAGCCCGGTGTGGTTTGCCTCGGCCGGTGCGTGCGGGTTCCGTCGGCGTCAGTGCACGCTCAGGTAGTCCTCGAGGGTGGCGGGCGTGGCGGTGAGCAGCGGGTCGTGCACCGGCTCGCCCGGGAACTCGCTGGCCTCGAAGAACCACCGGCGGCTCGCAGGCATGCCCCACTGCTGGGCGCGGCGCGGGTCGGACACGTCCCAGCGGATGGGCTCGTCCTCCAGGTCGATGAACTGGTAGTGCGTCGTGAACAGCTCGATGCGGTGCTGGTCGGGGTCGCGCAGGTACAGGAACAGGGCGTTGCTCAGGCCGTGCCGGCCGGGGCCGCGGTCGATCTCCTCGCCGAACCCGGTGGCGCCCGCGACGTCGGCCGCGTGGATGAGGTGGGTGGCGTCGGGGACGGTGTAGGCGAAGTGGTGCAGGCGCGGGCCGCGGCCGTTGGTGAAGACGAGGTCGTGCGTGTTGCCCTTGACCTCCATCCACGTGCCCCACAGCTCGTCCGTGCCGTCCTTCGCCGTGTACTCGGAAAGGCGCATTCCCAGGTCTGCCCAGAAGTCGGTGGCGGTCTGCACGTCGTGGGTGGCGACCTGGTAGTGGTCGAGGCGCTGCGGGGCTCCGGCGGTGAACTCGTGGAAGGCGGCCATCTTGCGGGGCACGGTCTCCATCGAGGAGGTGAGCTCGATGTGCGTGCCCACGCCGTCACGGAACCGGAGGGTGGGGCCCTGGTGGGGGACCTCGACGCGCTCGTGGTCGATGCCCCGGTCGGCGAAGTACCGCTCGGCGGCCGTGATGTCGTCGTCGGTCCGCACGCGCAGGCCGATGTGCAGGGCCCTGGCCTCGTCCGCGCGCCGGAGCACGAGGCTGTGGTGCGCGGCCTCCTCGAGGCCGCGCAGGTAGACGGCGTCGTCGGCCTCCTCGGTGACGACCAGGCCGATCGTGTCGCGGTAGAAGTCACGGCTCGCGGCGAGGTCGGTGACGGCCAGCGCGACGTGGCTGGCGCGGGTGATCGTGAACGGCGGAGAGAAGTTGGTGGTGGGAAGCATCGTCGGCTCCAGGGACTCGGGTCGGTCGTGCGGCGGCCGGGACTGCCCGGCGATGTCGCCAGGCTCGCACCGGGCGAGCCGGCGCGGAAGAACCGATGCGCTCTAGGAGCCATACATCAGCCCTATATCGTGAGCACCTGACCTATTCTTGGCGTATGGAGCTGCGTCAGCTGCGGTACTTCACCGCCGTCGTCGAAGCCGGATCGCTGACGGCCGCCGCGGAGGTGCTGCGGATCTCCCAGCCGCCGCTGAGCGTCGCGATCGCGAAGCTGGAGCGGGAGGTCGGAGTGCCGTTGCTGGTGCGGACCTCGCGCGGCGTCGAGCCGACGAGCGCCGGCAGCTACCTGCTGGGAGCCGGGACCCGGGTGCTGGACGACGTCGACGAGATCGCCGCGGCCCTGCATCGGTTCGGCGCGGGGGCGGCCGGAACCGTCACGCTCGCGGCGGTGCCCCAGCTCATGTGGCACCGGGTGCCACGGCTGCTGCGCGCGCACGCCGCCGAGGCGCCCGACCTGGAGGTGCGGCTTGTGGACCCGCCGCCGTGGACCGCGATCGAGATGCTGTCGGGGCGGCGCGCGGACCTTGCTGCGGTCGTCGTCGCCGGGCACCGGCGGTTCGCGGCGCGGCACCGACCCGGGCTCGACGTGCTCGACTGGGGCGAGGTGCCGCTCGTCGCCGTGCTGCCGCCGGACGAGACCGGCGCGCCGGACCCTTATCCGCTGCGGGCGTTCGACGGCGAGCAGGTGCTGTTGCCCCGCCGCGCGGCAGCCGTGCCCAGCCTGCCGGAGGAGGTGGACGCCGCGTTCCGGCGGCACGGGGTCACTCCCGGGTCGGTGCGGACGGTGGAGACCCTCCAGGCGGGGCTCCCACTGATCGAGGCGGGCGTGGCCCGGGGGATCCTGCCCGACCCGGACCGGGCGAGCCTGGGTCGGTTCGACGTCGTCGTGCGGCGACTGGATCCCGAGCCGCGCCCGCTGCGGGCCCTCGTGCTGTCCCGTCCTGGCGCGGACGGAGATCCGGGGGTGATCGGCGTGCTGCGGAGGATCGCCGATGGTGCGGAGCGGGTCGGAGGTGGCTGATCGTGTGCGATCTTCGATATGATTTCGCTGAGATTGACGTGACGGCGGCGTTGCCGTGGCGATCCGGACAGGAGTGACGCAGACGTGGCGAAGAGCAAGACGGACGAGGCCTACGAGATCCTGCGCAAAGGGATCATGGAGGGCGCCTTCGGGCCGGGCCACCGGCTGGTCATCGACCAGCTCGTGCGCGACTACGGGATCAGCTCCGTGCCCTGGCGTGAGTCGCTGCGGCGGCTGGAGGCCGAGGGCTGGGTCGACATCGTGCGCAACGCCGGCGCCGTCGTCAAGACGTTCGACACGAACGCCTGGGAACGCACCATGCAGTTGCTCGCGCGCATCGAGGGCTACGCGACGGCGGTCTCCGCGCCGCACCTGACGCCCGAGGACCTGGAGAAGGCGCGCGCCCTCAACAAGGAGATGGCCGGCGCGCTGGCGAACTTCGACCCGGGCCGGTTCGGCGCCCTGAACCGGCAGTTCCACCAGCTGCTGTACTCCCGCTGCGACGACGAGCGGCTGCTCGGCCTCGTCGATGCGGAGTGGACCCGCCTGGAACTGATCCGCCGCTCGGCGTTCTGGTACGCGCCGGGCCGGGCACAGGCGTCGATCGCCGAGCACGAGGGGCTCGTCGACCTTGTCGAGGGCGGCGCGGCCCCCGACGTCATCGAGACCGCGGCGCGGCGCCACGAACTCAACACGGTCGCGGCGATCGCGGAGGCCGAGGCAGAGGAGGCGGAGCGCGGCGAGGCCGAGGGGTAGCGGCCGCGCCGGTCCCGCGGCCGGACGACCCACACGACGACACTGCCGTCGACGGGAACGGAGTTCGTCGACGGCAGTGTCGTCCTGGTGCGGAGTACCGGGATCAGCGGTGCGACAGATACGCCTTCCCGTAGTCGTTGCCGTTCGGGTGGCGCAGCGTCGTGTGGACGTGGAAGGCGGCCGGGAGCTTGTTGGCCAGCCACACGCCCGCGTGGTGGTCCAGCTCTGCCAGGAGCACTGGGCTGTGGACGCGCAGGTAGAACGGTTCGGAGCCGTCCGTGGCGCCGTACCAGGACAGGTACGTCTCCACCCGGTGGGCGTCGAACTCCCGCATCGTCAGCGCCCGCTGCGGCGCGGCGAGCAGCAGGTGGAAGTCCTCGACGATCGCGCGCACCAGCTCCCACTGCCGCTCGTCCAGCTCGTCCGCCCGCAGCCCCTCGTACGGCACCACCCGGTTGTCCCGGAACGCGCCGGCCACGTGCCGCTCGTCCGCCGGGTGCAGCCGGCCTGCGGGCATCGCCGGGTCCAGCACCGACTCGTACACCACGGCCGCGGGCCGCTGCTCGGGGGCGAGCGACGACGCCAGGTCCACCGCCAGCCTCTGCCGGGCCTCGAACAGGGGCGGCCGCGCGCCGTTGGACAGCGCGGGCTCCGCCCCGAGGAACACGGGAGCGACGACGTGCCGCCCCGTCACCGACACGAAGTTCACCGCGACGTGGTGCCCGAACAGCTGCCAGCCCCACGCGCCGTCCGGCGACGGCTCACCGAACAGCGAGAACCAGTAGCTGCGCGCGTTCATCAGCGACGGCAGGTCCGTCAGATCCCCGAGGAAGGCGTTGAGCTCCATCGCCTCGGCCACCCGCTCGAACCCCTCAGGGCTCAGCGAGGCGGCGACCACGTCCAGCACGGCGCGCGCCGCGTCCTCGGACAGCTCCTCGAGACGCAGCCCGACCTCGTGGATCACGAACTCCGGGTTGCTCCACGCGCGCCACTGCGGCGCGTCCAGCGGATACCGCACCCGCTCGGCGAGGTCGGGCGGCAGCATCCCGAGCAGGCGGGACGCCGCCTCGGCCGGACCCGGGTCCGGGGACGACGGCGGTTCGAGCCGCCACACGTCGTCGCGCACGACGCCGTCGGTCGTGACCCCGCAGAAGGGTTCCTCGTAGAGCTCGCGCCAGTCACCCAGCAGGTCCTGGACGAAGTCCGGGCTGCGCTTGCGTGCTGACGCCTCGCGGAATCCCAGTCCGCGCCAGTCGGCGAGGATCGGGTCGTCGTGACGGTACAGATGCTCACGGTAGCTCTCGCCGCCGAGCGTGACGGCCTCGGCCCGCCCGGAGACGCGGGCGGTCGAGAAGAAGCCGTCGAGGTCGTGGTCACTCATGCGGCCACACCTCCGCGGGCTGCGATGCGGGCGGCGCGGCGGGTCTGCCGCCCGGCCGGGTGCGGTGACAGGCTCGCGGCCAGCAGCTTCTTCGTGTATTCGTGTGAAGGCGCGTCCAGCACCCGTGAGGTCGTGCCCTGCTCGACGATCTCGCCGGCCCGCAGCACCCCGACATGGTGGGCGACGTGCCGCACGACGCCCAGGTCGTGCGTGATGAACAGGTAGCTCACCCCGGTCTCCGCCTGCCGTTCGCGCAGCAGGTCCAGAATCTGCGCCTGGGTCGACAGGTCGAGCGCGCTGACGGCCTCGTCGCACACGACCAGACGTGGCGACAGCACGAGCGCCCGTGCGATCGCGATGCGCTGCAGCTGGCCGCCCGACAGCTCGGACGGCAGTCGCGTGAGGTGCTCGGTCCCGAGGCCCACCTGCTCGAAGGCGGCCGCGGCACGCCGCCGCCGCTCGGCGCGGTCGGTCACGCCGTGCCGGGCGAGCACGTCCGTGACGGCCTGCCCCGCGCGGTGGCGCGGGTTCAGCGACGCGGCCGGGTCCTGGTACACGGCCTGCACGGCACGACGGTAGGAGAGCGGTGTGGTGCGGCCGAAGCCGGCGATGTCGCTGCCGACGAACGTGATCGCGCCGGCGGAGACGTCAGTCAGCCGGAGGATCGCCCGCCCGGTCGTGCTCTTGCCCGAGCCGGACTCGCCGACGAGCCCGTACGTCTCACCGGGCGCGATCGCGAAGCTGATCCCGCGCACGACCCGCAGCGTGCGGCGCCGCACCGCGAGGGCGCCGCCGACGTCGTAGTCCACGCACAGGTCACGGACCTCCAGGAGAGGCGATGTCGATGTGGCGTTCACGCGTGTTCCACCTTCCGCTGGTCGTGGGTGCCGAGCCCGGGGACGGCGTCGTCCACCCCGGGGTAGGCGGCGATGAGCCGAGCCGTGTACTCGTGCCGCGGATGGTCGAACACGGCGTGCACGTCGCCGGTCTCGACCAGGTCGCCGCGCAGGAGCACGGCGACCCGGTCGCACGTCTCGGCGGCGACGCCGAGGTCGTGGGTGATGTTGACGACCGCCATCCCGAGCTGGTCCCGCAGGTCCAGCACGAGGTCGAGCACCTGGGCCTGCGTCGTCACGTCGAGGGCCGACGTCGCCTCGTCGAGGATCAGCAGGTCCGGCTCGCCGACCAGCGCGACGGCGATCGCGACGCGCTGGGCCATGCCGCCCGAGAACTGGTAGGGATACTGGTCCAGCCGCCGTTCGGGGTCGTCCACCCCCACCAGGTCGAGCAGCTCGGCGGCCCGGGCGCGGGCAGCCTCCTTCGAGATCGTGGCGTCGTGCGCCCGCACGACGTCGGTCAGCTGGCGGCCGACGGTGTGCACCGGGGACAGGTTCGCCTGCGGGTTCTGGAACACGACGCCCATGCCGGTCCCGCGCAGGGCCGCGAGCTGTGCCGGAGTGCGGCCGGCGAGCTCGCTGCCGTTCAGCGTGACCGAGCCGCCCGCCAGGCGGACTCCCGCGGGCAGGAGCCCGAGGACCGCCTTGGCCAGCATCGACTTGCCCGAGCCGGACTCGCCCAGCAGGCCGAGGATCTCACCGCGCCGTACCGTGAGGGAGGCGTTCCGCACGAGCGGCACGACTCCGCCGTCGGGCCGGTCCGCGACGATGTCGACGTTCCGGAGGGCGAGCACGAGATCGCCGGAGGGCTCGTCCGCCGTCGCGGTGGTGCGTGCCTCCGGAGTGCTCCCGGCGGCGGTTCCGCCGTAGGTCTCGGGGGCGTCGTCGTCCAGGAGTACGCGCCCGAGGATCTTCGTGCGGCGCAGCGTCCGCGACCCCGACAGCGAGTCGTTGATCGCGTCGCCGAGCAGGCTGAACGCGAGCACCGTGACGCAGATCGCGACACCGGGCGCGACGGCCATCTCGGGATGGTCGGCGGTGTGCTGGGTGGCGAACCCGAGCATGCCGCCCCACGACGGCTGCTCCTCGCCGAGCCCGAGGCCGAGGAAGGACAGCGCGGCCTCGACCTTGATCGCCGAACCCAGGAACACCGCGGCCTGGACCACGAGTGGCCCGGCGAGGTTGGGCAGGAGCTGCGAGAACAGGATCCTGGGGGATGCGAGGCCCGAGACACGGGCCGACTCGACGTATCCCTTGTTCCGCTCGGCGAGTGTGATCGCGCGGGTCAGACGTGCGAAGTTCATGCAGAAGACCAGCCCGATGGCCAGGACCAGGACCGCCATGCCCTGACCGAGGATCGCGATGACGACGAACCCGATCATGAGACCGGGCAGCGCGTCCGCGATGTCGAGGCCACGCGAGCCGATCCGGTCGTACCAGCCGCCCTTGTAGCCCAGCACGAGGCCGAGGGGTACGCCGATGAGCATGGCGACCACCACCGAGCCGACCGCCACGAGCAGCGCCGTGCGAGCGGAGTAGATCAGCTGGCTCAGCAGGTCCCGGCCCAGGTCGTCGGTCCCGAACGGATACGCCGACGTCGGGCCGGACAGGGGAGCGGTGAAGTCCTTCGCCTCGGGGGCGTACGGGGCGATCAGCGGTGCCGCGATCGCCACGATCACGACGACGGTGATGACGACGACGGCGAACAGCGCCGTGGGTTGTCGGAAGGCGGTTCTCACTGGGGCCTCGCTTGCGGGTTGATCAGGCCGTAGCAGACGTCGAGCAGCAGGTTCACGGCGATGACGAGCACGGCCGTGACCATGACGACGCCCTGCACGACGGGGAAGTCCTGCGCGATGACGCCGGACAGCATGATCGAGCCGAGCCCGGGCAGGGAGAACACCTTCTCCACCACGAAGCTCACCCCGATGAGGATGGCGAGCGTGACACCCGCCGACGCCAGGACGGGAACCAGGGCGTTCTTCACGCCGTAGCGCGCCACAAGAGTGCCGCGCGAGACGCCCGCTGCGGTCAGCGTGTCGGCGTACGGGGCGGCCATCGACGTGACCACGGCGGCACGTGCCTGCCGCGCGATCATCGCGCCGCCCGTCACACCGAGGGTGATCGACGGCAGGGCGATCCCGCGCAGCCAGCCGAGGGGGTCGTCCGTCAGCGGCGTCCACGCCACGATCGGTACCCACCCCAGCCGTACCGCGAAGAGCGAGGTCAGCAGCAGCCCGAGCCAGAACTCCGGGACGGCCATGCCGAGCACCGTTCCTCCCGTGACGACCCGGTCGGTCACCGTGCCCGGGCGGGTGCCGGTCCACACGCCGGCACCCACCCCCAGCACGAGCGCCACGAGCATGCCGCCCGCCACGACCGACAGCGTCGCCGGCACGTGCCGCGCCAGCAGGTCCGCCACCGGCACGCCGGAACGGAACGACGTGCCCAGGTCGCCGGTCAGCAGACCGCCGATCCAGTCGACGAACCGCTCCGGAGCCGGCCGGTCGAGACCCATCTGGGCCTCGACCTGCGCGATGCTCTCGGGCGTGGCCGCCGAGCCGAGCATGGCCGCCGCCGGGCTGCCGGGCACCAGGTACGTCAGTGAGAACACGACGGCGGCGATGACCAGCAGCTGCGGGACGGCGAACAACAGCCGGTAGGCGATGAGCTTGCCCATGGTGCGATGAAACCTCTCGTCAGCTCGCGGGCCGCAGCGCGCGGTAGTCCACCGAGGTCGTCTCCCACGCCTCGGCCGGCGGGGCCACCCCGGTCACGGTGTCCGTGTTCCAGGCGATCAGTTCCTCGCCGGCCACGTGGGCGCAGGTGAGGGCCTCGTCCGAGATGATCCGGGTGACCTCGGCCCACAGCTCGTCCGCCTCGGGCGACGTCCCCGCGGCGATCGCGGCGTCGGCGGCCGCGGCGAGCTCCTCGCTCTCCACGCCCGACGGGTTGCCCGGGGCGTCGGCGGCGAACCACGCCTGGTACCAGTCGTACGGGGTCAGCTCGTCGTTACCGCCCAGCCCGACCGGGTAGCGGCCGGACGCCCACTCGGAGAAGAACTGCGGCGGCGGCGCCGTCTGCACGGTGATGTTCATCCCGATCTCGCCCACCTGCTCGGCGTAGACCTGCATCTGCCGTTCGTTGAAGAACGTCGCGAGCATCTCCACGTCGACCGGCGGGTTCCCGGCCTCGTCGTACAGCCGCTGCGCCTCGGCCAGGTCGTGCGGGTACCCGATGATGTCCGGGTTGTACCCCTGCTCGCCCTCGGCGAAGTGCTGCGTGCGCACCTCCCAGTCCGTCTCCACCGAGGCCAGCGTCTCGGTGTCGATCGCCAGGCAGGCCGCCCGGCGCACCTCGACGTCCTCGAACACGCCGCCCGGGCCCCGGTCGAAGAAGATCGGGTTGTTGCGGATCGCCGGGTAGGACAGGTGGTCCGCGTTGCCCGCCGACTCCAGCGTCGTGAACTCCGTGGTCTCGGTGTCGGTCAGGTCGATCTCACCGCTCACCAGGGCGGCGCTCGCGGCGGTGTCCTCCTCGATGGCGACGATCTGGATGGTCTCGAACCCGGGCGCCTCGCCCCAGTAGTCCGCGTATCCGCCGAAGACCATGCGGGTTCCGGCGACGGAGGCATCCTCGTCGTACGCCCAGGGTCCCGTGCCGACGGGAGCGGTGGTGACGGTGCCGGCCTCGATCGCGGCGGGGCTGGCCATCGGCGCGGCCCGGGTGGAAAGCGTGGTCAGCAGCGACGGCGTCGGCCGCGACAGGTTGAGGGTCACGGTGTGCTCGTCCACGACATCGATCGAGTCGACCACCTGGAACGGGCCGGCGTACGGCCCGGGCGTGCTCTTGACGGTCTCGATGTTGGTCTTCACGGCCTCGGCGTCGAACGGCGTGCCGTCGTGGAAGGTGACTCCCTCGCGCAGGGTCAGCGTCAGGGCCTCGTCGCTGAGTTCCCATTCGGTGGCGAGCACGGGCCGGAACTCGCCGTCGACGAGGGCGACGAGGTTCTCGTACGGGACGCGCATGCTGCCCGCTTCCATGTCGGCGCCCGGTGCCCAGCTCTCGGGGAAGCCTCCCCAGTTGACCCGGAGGACCGAGCCGGGCACGGTGCCCGAACCGGTGTCACCCGTGGCGGCACCGCCGCCTCCGTCATCGGTGTCGTCGGCCGAGCAGGCGCTCAGGGCGAGGGCCAGTGTCGCCGCGACGGCGAGGGGCTTGAGGAGCATCGTGTTCTTCGTCATGAGATCAGCGCCTCCTTGCGCTGGATGTCCTTCGTGGACGGGGGTGCGGGCGGCCGTCCGGTCCGGGCGGGCGGCCGCCGGTTCGGGGGAACTCAGATCGGCAGGTTGAACAGGCGCTTGGCGTTGCCGGACAGCACCGCCGCGCGGTCCGCGTCGCTGATCTCCAGGTCGTTCTTCACGAAGTCGACGCCCTGGCTCATCCAGCCGCGGAAGACGGGGAACGAGGAGCCGAACAGGTAGTGGTCGGCGCCGCTGATCTTCAGGGCTGCCTCGACCTGGTGCTTGCCCCACGAGTGCGGGTGGGTCAGGTCGAAGAAGATGTTGTTCTCGAGGTAGCCGCGGATCTTGTCCCCGCCGCTCGCGTCGAGGCGGTTCAGCGACTCCTTCTTGGTCGACGCGTGCGGGGTCATCAGGTCGGCGTTGGCGAACCAGTTGCCGCCGAGCATGGTGTGGATGAAGCGCAGGTCCGCGAACTCGTCGAACATGCCGCTGAACAGCTCGCGGCCCACGGCCGTGGCCTGGTCGACGATGCGGCCGAACTCGCGGCGCAGGTTCGTGTAGTCGATGATCGAGCGCCACTCCACGGGCAGCGGGGTGTGGTGCACGATGACGGGCAGGCCCTTGTCGTTGAGCACCTTCAGGTAGGGCTTGAACACCTCGTCGTCGAGGTAGAGCTGGCCGTAGTGGCAGGCGAGCTGCACGCCGACGACGCCGAGCTCGTCGATGCAGCGCTCGAGCTCGTAGATGTTCTCCTTGCCGCCCCACGGCGGCACGCACGCGGTGGAGAAGAGCCGCCCGCCGGACTTCTTCACGATCTCGGCGGCGTTGTCGTTCACGGCCTTGCAGGTCTCCAGGTCCAGCCACTCCTGCCAGACCGGCACGCGCATGATGCCGTAGTCGACGCCGGCGTCGTCCATGGCGGCGAGCTTGGCCTCGGCCGAGTAGTCGCCGTCGACGTAGTTGAGGTTCTGGTAGCCCTTCGGCTTCTCGAGGATCAGCTGCGGCTTGCCGTCGTCGGCCGTGCCGACCGAGGCGATCTCGCCGAAGCCGCGCGGGGCGCTGTTCAGGAAGCCTGATCGGATCTTCTCGTTCGAGAACAGGTCCTCGGGCAGGTGGTGGATGTTGATGTCGACGACGGTCATGGTCGCGTCTTGCTCCCTTGCACCTCGGTGTGCCGTCCGACGGGCGACGTCGGATCGTGTCGGAAATCATATGCAGATCCAGCGCGAGGTTGCAACTATCCCATCAGGATCCTCGCTTCGACCGACATCGAGAACCGCGCGAATCTGGCGCAAACGCGCCGTTCTCCAGGGCTCGACAGATCCTGGAGGGTGGAATCGCACTTGAAATCGTGTAGGAAATGCTTCTACGATGCCTGGCACGACATCGGTGTCGGACGGAAGGTTCACTGATGAACGATCTGCTCACCCCCGTGCGGCGCGACGTGCGGGGACGCGGCGCCTCGCCGCCCTCGGTCACCCCGTCTTCTGCGCCGACGTCTGGGGCGAACGCACACAGCCGCAGGCCGAACCCGAGATCGGACCGCTGATCGGCGCCATGGCCGCGCGCGCCTGGGAGGCCACCACCCGGTTCCTGCGCGAGACGCTGCCCGCCTGACCGGCCGCGGCCGGCCCCTGACCCCACGAGAAGGACGAGGAACATGCTCGACATCGCCATCACCGGCGCAGGCCCCGGGGGCCTGCTCACCGCGCTCCGCCTGCATCAGGCGGGCCTGCGGCCCACGATCTACGAGACCGTCCCCGAGCTGAAGCCGCTCGGCGTCGGTGTGGACATCAAGACCGTCGGGACCGCCGAGCTCGACGAGCTCGGCCTGCTGGAGGAGTTCCGCGCGATCTCCGTGGAGGCCGAGGACTCGATCTTCTACAACCACCACGGCCAGGAGATCTACGCCGAGAAGTGCGGTGTCCACATGGGATACCTGCACGAGCAGCGGTTCGTGCACCGGGGTGTCCTGCAGATGATGCTGTACCGCACCGTCCTGGACCGGCTCGGGCCCGACTCCGTCCGGCTGGGGGTCCGGGTCACCGGCTACGCCCAGGACGACGACCACGTGACGCTCGACCTGGAGCACGCCGACAGCCGTACCGAGCAGGTGCGGCACGAGGCCGTGATCGCGGCCGACGGCATCAAGTCGGCCGTCCGGCGGCAGATGCACCCCACCCTGACCGAGCCGGAGTTCTCCGGGATCACGATGTGGCGCGGCACCACGCTGCGCGAACCGTTCCGCGGCGGCCACACGATCCTGCACCTCGGTAACCCACACGTCGCGTCGATGATCGTGTACCCGATCGCGGAGAACTTCGAGAACAGCGGGCTCGACCTGATCAACTGGGTGGTCGAGACCCACGGCGCCGAGACGATCGAGGACTGGAACCAGGTCGCCGATCCCGAGGAGATCATCGGCCTGTTCGACACCCTGAAGCTCCCGTTCCTCGACGTGCAGGACCTGATCCGGGACGCCCGCGACGTGTACCTGTTCCCGCTGGTGCGCCACTTCCCCCTGGACACCTGGGTGGACGGGCGCGTGGCCCTGCTCGGCGACGCGGCGCACGCCATGTACCCGCGCGGCGGCAACGGCATCACGCAGGCGATGCTGGACGCGCGCGCGATCACCGCGCGGCTCACCGAGAACGAGGCCGACCCGGTCGCCGCGTTCGCCGCCTACGACAAGGACCGCCGCGAGATCGTCAACCGCATCGTGGACAGCATGCGTGGCGAGGGGTACGAGGTGATCCGCCGGATGGTCGCCGACCGCACGAACGGGGAACCGTTCGACGACATCGAGGACGTCCTCCCGCTGGCCGAGGCCGACGAGATCTTCAGCGGCTACCACGCCCTGGTCGGCGCTCCGCGCCCCGGCCACGAGGCCGGCGACGCGACCGGCTTCCGCACCTGGGAGCAGGAGGCGAGCGCATGAGCACGACGAGCGCCGTGACGGATGCGGACTCGGCCGTCCGCGCGGAGATCCTCGCGGTCGAGGCCGAGCGTCACCGCGCACTGGTCGACGTCGACCTCGCCGCGCTCGACGCGATCTTCGACGACTCGCTCGTGCACGTGCACGCCCCTGGTCTGGTGCACACCAAGGCGCAGTTCCTGGAGCACGTCCAGACGCGCCGTGCGTTCCTGCGGGTCGAGCGCGGCGAGCTGAACATCCGGGTGGCGGGCGACGTCGCCGTCGTCGTCGGCCCCGTCACCAACCACATGCGCACGCCGGACGGCGGAGAGCGCACGCAGAAGGGCGTCGTGACGCAGGTGCTCGTCAGGTCCGACGGGTCCGGCGGGTCCGACGGCGCCACACCGCGCTGGCGGTTCATCAGCTTCCAGCTGACCCCGTACGGCGAACAGATCTGGGGGAAGCTGCCCTCGGAAGAGGCCGAGGAGAAGGAACGGACACGATGAAGATCGCACGATTCCGCGTGGGCGACGGGCCGGCACGGCTCGGCCGGGTCGACGGTGAGACCGTCACCGACATCAGCGCAGCGGCCGGGACGACGTCGACCCGGGTGCTGCTGCCGCGCCTCACCGAACTGAGCGCGACACTGACCGCCGCGGAGGGCCCCGGCCACGCGTTGAACGACGTGACGTTGCTGGCGCCGGTCGACTACCCGCAGAAGTATCTCGGCATCGGGATGAACTACGCCGCGCACGCCGAGGAGGCACGCCAGGCCGGCATCCCGATCCCGGAGAACCAGCTGTGGTTCAACAAGCAGACGTCCTGCATCGTCGGCCCGTACGACGACGTCGTGAAGCCGGCCATCTCCGAGGAGCTGGACTACGAGGTCGAGCTCGCCGTCGTCATCGGGACCGAGTGCAAGCACGTATCGCGTGCGGAGGCGCGGTCCGTCATCGCCGGGTACCTGGTCGCCAACGACGTGTCGGTGCGCGACTGGCTGGCGAAGCGCTCGCCGACCTTCACGCTCGGCAAGTCGTTCGACACGCACGGGCCTCTCGGGCCCTGGCTCACGACCGACGACGAGATCGACGACCCGCACGCCCTGCGCATGACCCTCACCGTGAACGGCGAGGTACGGCAGGACGGGCGCACCGACGACATGATCTACGACATCTACGACCAGATCGCGTACCTCACCCAGGTGATGACCCTCATGCCGGGAGACATCCTCGCCACCGGCACGCCGTCGGGCATCGGCGCCCCCACCAGGAACTTCCTGAAGGCGGGCGACGTCGTGCGCGCGGAGATCGGGCCGCTCGGCGCGATCGAGAACCGGATCGTCGAGGAGGGGTGACATGGCCCGCGAGTCGATCCACCTGCCGGGATTCACGCACGCCAACCCCATCCCGGTGGCCGCACGGATCGGACCGTACCTCGCGAGCGGCCTGCTGACGGGGCGGGACCCGGCCACCCGCGAGATGCCCCACGGACTCGACGACCAGGTGGCCAACCTGTTCACCCACGTCCGCGCCCTGCTCGCCGAGGTGGGCGGCGCCCCGGGCGACATCCTCAAGATGACGTTCTGGCTGACCCGCTACCGCGACCGGGACGCCCTCAACCGCGAGTGGACGGCCCTGTTCCCGTCGGTGGACGACCGCCCCGCCCGGCAGGTCATGGCCGCCCAGCTGGACAACGGCGGCCTGGTCCAGTGCGACCTCCTCGCGGTGCTGCCCACCCAGACCACCACCCAGAGCACCGGAGACACCCCATGACCGACACCCGAGCAGCCGAGCTCCTGACCCGGGTCCCCGACGCGCTTCTCGTGGCCGGCCGCCGGCAGCAGGCGGCCGACGGCGCCCGCTTCGCCGTTCAGAACCCCGCCACCGGCGAGACCATCAAGGAGATCGCCGACGCCACCGTCGACGACGGAGTCGCCGCCCTGGACGCCGCGGTCGACGCCGCCGACTCCTGGGCAGGCACCCCCGCCCGCGCCCGCAGCGAGATCCTCCGCCGCGCCTTCGACCTCCTCACCGAGCGCACGGAAGACATCGCCCTCCTCATGACCCTCGAGATGGGCAAGCCCCTCGCCGAGGCCCGCGGAGAGGTCGCCTACGGCGCCGAGTTCCTCCGCTGGTTCAGCGAGGAAGCCGTCCGGGTCCAGGGCCGCTACGGCGCCAACCCCGCCGGGACGGGACGCACGATCGTCACCCAGCACCCCGTCGGCCCGTGCTTCCTCATCACGCCGTGGAACTTCCCGCTGGCCATGGCCACCCGCAAGATCGCGCCGGCGCTCGCGGCCGGCTGCACCGTGGTGGTCAAACCCGCCGCGCTGACGCCGCTGACCACCCTCGCGTTCGCTCAGCTGCTCACCGAGGCGGGGGTGCCCGACGGCGTCGTCAACGTCGTCACCACCACCCGCACCGGCCCGGTCTCCGAGCGGATCATCCGCGACCCGCGGCTGCGGAAGCTGTCGTTCACGGGCTCCACACCGGTGGGGCAGATGCTGCTCCGCCAGGCGTCCGACGGCGTCCTGCGCACGTCGATGGAGCTCGGGGGCAACGCGCCGTTCGTCGTCTTCCCGGACGCCGACCTGGCGGATGCGGTCGACGGTGCCGTCGCGGCGAAGTTCCGCAACGTCGGCCAGGCCTGCACGGCCGCGAACCGGTTCATCGTGCACTCCTCGATCGCGGAGGAGTTCGCGCGGCGGGTCACCGAGCGCGTGCGGGCGTTCCGCACGGGGTCCGGGACCGAGGACGGGGTGACCATCGGGCCGCTCATCGACGACCGTGCCGTGGCCAAGGCGTCGGAACTCGTCGACGACGCCGTCCGCCGCGGTGCCACGCTCCGCACCGGCGGCACGCCCCTTGACGGTCCGGGGTCGTTCTTCCCCGCGACCGTCCTGAGCGACGTGCCCGCCGGCAGCGACATCCTGCGCGAGGAGATCTTCGGCCCGGTGCTCGCCGTCGTCCCCTTCGACACCGAGGACGACGCCGTCCGGCTCGCCAACGACACCGAGTACGGTCTGGTCTCCTACGTCTACACCCGCGACCTGGCCCGCGGACAACGAATGATCGAGCGGCTCGCCACCGGAATGATGGGCCTCAACGTCGGCGTCGTGTCCGACGCCGCGGCGCCGTTCGGCGGCTGGAAGTTCTCCGGCCTGGGCAGAGAGGGCGGCGCCGAAGGCATCCACGAGTACCTGCAGACCAAGTACACCCTGACAGCCGATCCCTTCAGCAGCGAAGACGAGGCGCGATGAACGACACGAACCCCACGGCAGACGGCGTCCTCGAGACCGACAGCGGTGCCCGCTACGTCAAGCAGCTTGCCTCTCACCTGGGCCGGCGCTCGCGTGTCGAGTCGGGGGACGAGACGACGGTGATCTATCTGACGGTCGGCAGCTGCACGCTGCGCACCACGGACACGGCCGTGCACCTGCACGCCGTCGGAGACGACCAGGAAGGCCTGGCGACGGTACAGCGGGTCGTGGGTGGCCACCTGGAACGCTTCGCCCAGCGTCACGGGCTCCGGGTGGCCTGGTCCTGACCTGGCGGGAGACAGCTTGGCGATCAGCCCGCCCTTGCCGGGGGTAGGCCTTGGCCTCGTTGGAGGATGCGCTGAGTGCCGCCGCTGACCTGCAACGCGCCTTCCGGACGGCACGCCGGGCCCGATGGCGTCATGGCGTCGAGCGAAGGGATCTGCCGTGACGGCGGATCGCGGAACGCCCGCTCATCTCATGATCTGAGATGTGCGATTGGCCGCCGGAGTGCGGATCCGGGTGACGAGAGGTTGAAAGGTGTTGCAGATTGTTGCGCAGCCGGATTTCAAGACTCTAGTGTGCGGGGCATGACGACGCTCATGAGCTACCGCTACACGCTCGCCACCAACGACTGCGGCGGGCCGCCATGGTGAGGTTTCCGGTGATCACGGCAGGGTCGCGGGTCGCGCCCGAACATTTCCACGCCCGGTGGTGCGACGTGGAGACGCATCCGCAATGGGCGCCCGGGATGGAATACATCAGGCTGGAGGGGCCGGTGCGCCCCGGTGTCCATGGGGTGATGAAGACCCGTGAGGGGCAGGAGACGGCGATGCTGGTCAGTGATGTCGTTCCCGGGGTGGCTTTCCAGGACACCGTGCTGCTTGACGGTGGCGCCTTGACTGTCCGCCACGAGTCGCACCGTGACGGTACGGGCAGCCGGCTGGAACTGCATGCCCGGATCGACGGGCCGCGGGCGGCGGAACTCGCGGCGGAGATGGCCGGTCTGGACGAAGTGCTTGCTGCGGACCTGGCCGGCTTGATCGCCCTGGTGGAACGGGAGCACTGAACCGGTCGGCGCCGCCCCGCTGCAGTCGTGGTCATGCGTGAGGAGGACAACTTCGACCTGGCCGCGGAAGTGGTGGCGGCCGGTGTGGACCGTGAGGCTGCATGGCGGTTCGTGGCGCGGTTCGCTCGGCACTGGATCGGTGCGGCGCTTGACGACGAGTCGGGCGTCGCGGAGGCACAGGTCAGGGACGGTGTGCTTGGTCGTACGCCACGAGAACCAGGGCGTGGCGATGTGGGGTGTACGGGTCGAGGACCTGCGCCTTCCCGACCCGCCCGTGGTCGTGCACGTCGACCGGTTCGAGCCGTCCGAGCAGTGGTGGGAGCTCTGGGCGGCTCGGTTGACAGTGCACCACCGCGATCGATACATTCCGGGCGATTTCTCCGAAGGCTGAAGGGCCGACATGCCACCCTGGCCGATGAACACCGGCAGCGGCCCCCAGCCGCGACACGCAGTTCCCCCATCTGGCTCGCGCTACGCCGGAACGACACGAGCATCCCGAACGGCGGCCCGCGCCGTCGCGAGCGGTGTCGCGGCCGCTCTGGCCTTCACCATGACACCGGTGGCGGGCGCGTCCGGCATGGCGGAACCCGACTGCACGACGGATCCGGTTCCGTCGGATGACAGCAGCCTCGGAGACCGTGACGAAGCCCAGTCGATCGCGACAACGATCACCGCTGAAGGAGAAGTCCCCAGCGAAGGACCGTATGGCACGTTCTTCTACGTACGGGCCTGCGTGCGCGCTGCAGACGGGACGGCTCCCGCAGGCGACGTCCGCATCCGGGCAAGGTCAATGGATGGCTCGAACGGCGAGGTCGGCCTCAGCGGGGGCACCCTCAACCGGTACGGAGTGGCAAAGCCAGGCGTGGAACTCAAGATCCCGCCTGGACCTTATGAGATCTATGCCGAGTTCGTACCCAGCAATGACGGCGTGCGAAACTACCTGCCGTCGAGGGTCAGCCTGGGGACGGTCGATGTCACGGCCCTCCCTCTCACGATCCGGCCATCGATCAATACGCGTCCTGTCGACAGCGACACGGAGATGGTGATTGCCGAGACTGTATCCTTGTACGTCAAGGTTATTTCCGAGAGTTTCGGACAGGTCAGGGATGGCGCGTATCGACTTGTCTGGGACGGGCAGGAGATCAGCCCGGATTACGAGATCCTGTACGGCGAAGGTTCTTTCACCCTTCCGGCCGATCTCGTCCCCGTCGGCGGAGCGCACTTGCTTCGGATCGAGTTTCTGCCAGATGACGTCAAGTACGAGAAAGCAGTGCTCGACCTGACGATAGACGTGGTCGTCGGGAGTTTCGACGTCCGCGGGACTGCGGTCAGCGTTGATCAACAACCGATCGAGGAATCGACCGCCGTCGCGAGGGTGAGCAACAATTGGTACCCGAAGCCCGAGTCCTTCCATTTCGACTGGTACATCGACAGGGAACATGTTCACAGCTCGGACTCACCCGAATTCATCCTGCCGGAAGGCAGTGCCAATAAACTCCTCGAGGTCGCCGTCACGGCTTCGAGGTACGGATACACGGATCACACGGAGCGGCTGTATGTGAACGCGGCGGAGGACGACGTCAAGCGCCTGGCGGACCTTGACCGTTACAAAACGTCAGAATGGATCGCCAGAAAGACCTTCTATCCGGAGGATCCGGATACCGTCTTCCTGGCCTCGGGTACCGATTTTCCCGATGCGTTGTCGGGTGCGCCCGTAGCGGGGAGCCTGGGGGGACCGGTCATCTTGACGCGGAAGGGTCGTATTGGCGAGTCGGTTCTGAGAAAGCTCTCGCAGTGGGGAAACGCTGAGGTTGTCATCCTCGGTGGTGAGGGCGCGATCTCCAAGGCCGTCGAGGACGAGGTTGCGCAGGTCGCGACAGTCACCCGCCCAGGGCTCCGGCAAAGTCATGACTGGAGGAGTGTGCGGACGGGTCGGTTGAGGTCTCTG
>NZ_BAAGRL010000006.1:274807-697037 GCF_054782975.1 Myceligenerans halotolerans | reverse complement strand
CTGGTACAACAACCGCCGACTGCACGGCGAGCTCGGACACGTCCCACCAACCGAGTACGAGGAACTACACGCGGCGGCCAACCCGGTCACCGCACCCCTGGAAACCAACTAATCCAGTCTCCACGAAACCCGGGGCTTGACAGTAGCGGGCGGCCTGACAATCCTGAAGTCCACGTCGACGGAGCACGACGTCGACCACGACACGGCACTCACGCTCGGCGCCGGCGCCGTGGTCGGTCTGGCGCACGACTGGCTCACGATCGAGATCCCTGACGTAGCCCGAGTGGCAGGAGGGAGCCGGGTAGGCAGTGAGCTTGTGGCCAGCCTCCAGGAGCGGCTGCCAGCACTGCGCAGGATCGACCACACCCTCGGCGGGCTGCAGGCGCGCCCCCTGGTCGATGCCGAGCTGCGGCTGGTCAGCAACGTGCTGGCCCAGAGCAGTTACAGCGAGAAGACCGGACAAGACCTCTTCGCGGTGGCGGCAGAGCTTTGCCGGGTGGCTGGGTGGGCTTCGTGCGACGCCGGGCAGCATGCCGCGGCCGAACGGTACTGGCGCGCCGGGGTCCGCGCCTCCCATCTGTCCGGCGACCGCGGAATCGGCGCGAACATCCTGAAGTCCTGGAGCCTGCAGCGCGCGGAAGCTGACCAGCACTCGCAAGCGATTGCGCTGGCCGACGTCGCCCTGGAGGCGGTTCGCGGTAGCGCTGACCGAGTCCAGGCAATGCTCACCGTCCGCAAAGCCAGAGCACACGCCGCCCGCGGCGATCTCGCCGACACCGAACGACTCCTGGCCACCGCCGACACACTCCTCGCCCGCGACCGCGGCAACGATATCCCGGAGTGGGCCTGCTACTTCGAGACGGCCGAGTTCCACGCCCAGTCCGCCGCCTGCCACCTCCTACTCGGTCAAGCCGGCCGCACCGACCAGCTCCTGGACCACGCACTGGCCCTGCAGCCCGACGACCGCAGACGGGACCGCGCCACGTACACGATCTGGCGTGCAGAGAACTCCCTGGGCGCAGGCGACGTCGAAGCCGCCTGCACCCACATCCGGACCGCCATTCCTGACCTCGCCAGCGCCCACTCCGCCCGCAACCGCGCCCGCCTCGCAGGAGTCCACCGCGGACTTCGCCCTCACCACCGGCTGGTGGCCGTGCGCGACCTTGACGAGGAGCTCCACGATCTCCTCCAGGTGAAGTCCGCATGACCCGCCACGTCGCCGTCGTCACTGGCGCCACCAGCGGCTTCGGCCTGGCTACCGCCCGCGCCCTGGCACAGCATGGCTTCCACGTCATCATCACCGGCCGCGACACCACCACCAGCCGCCAGACCGCCGCGGCGCTCGAGAACGACGGCCTATCGGTCTGTGCGCACCCACTCGATGTCACCGACCCCAACAGCGTTGCGCGCGCCTTCGCCACCATCGGCCACGAGCACGGACGGCTCGACGTCCTGGTCAACAACGCCGCGATCGCGATCGATCGTCACCGCACCGCGACCCAGCCAGACATCGAACGCGTGACCGCCACGCTAGACACCAACATCACCGGCGTATGGCGGTGCAGCGCGGCCGCAATCCCCGAGATGCTGCGCCACCAGCACGGCAGGATCATCAACATCACCACCCATATGGCCACCAACGAACGCCTCGCTCGCGGCGGAGTCACCGGCAGCGCCGCTTATGTCGTCTCCAAGTCCGCGCTGAACGCCCTCACCCAGGTCCTCGCCGACGACCTGCGCGGCACCGGCATCCTCGTCAACGCCGTCACTCCTGGCAGGGTCGACACCCGCATGACCTACGGCAAGACCACCAGGCCGGTCGACGCCGCGACGCCCGACATTGTCCACCTGGCCACGCTCCCCGGGGACGGGCCGACCGGCGCGCTCTTCTACGGCGGCCAGCGGATCAGCTGGTAGCCAACGCTCGGCGGCCACGCTCCGGTACGGCCGGATGTGTTCTGCCCAGGGCTGCCGTGCATGAGCGTGACGTCGTCGGCGGGTTCAGCTGTGCCACCTCTCAGTCCGGCCAGCATCGAGGACGTGGTCGATCCGGAATCGGTTGGTGGGATGGGCCGCCAGCTCGCCGAGCCGGCCGACTGGCTGCCACACCACCTCAGAAGACTCCGACGAGGCACGTATCTCACCACGAGTGACGGTGGCGGTCACGCCGATCGAGAACTGGGAGCAGACCCCGTCGCTGTAGGCGATCACATGGCGCGGATCAGTGTAGACGCCGACCAGCCCGGTGACACCGACGCACCTGGTCTCTTCCTTCGTCTCCCGGACCGCGGCATGCCGGACAGACTCACCTGGTTCCATAGTGCCGCCCGGCATCGACCACAGGTCGTTGTCCGTGTGGTGGATCAACAGGATCCAGCCCGTCTCATCTCTCGCGCCGACCCTGACGACTGGGAATTCGGCTCGGGAGCCTGCGGGTCGTCGACGTAGTCGGTGCGGGCCATGGCGCTCGACCCTTGGTACGCGCCCGAACACGCGATTACATCTACCGTTGGGTTATTGGGCGCCCGGATCCACTACTTTGTTGCCTCGACGAAGAGGGAGAAGTGCTCGTTCTCCTCATTGGTCGTCGATGCGTTGTAGCCGTAGTCGTCGATGCGCAACTCCGGATGGGTGCTGCCCTGGTACGACGACTCCGTCGCCTCGCTGAAGCCTGCATCGATGAGCAGCTTGCGCAGCGTGATCGTGTCGTAACCGAACTTGTGGTTGAAATTCATCGTCTGCGAGTCCGCGCCGCAGAACAGCAGGATGTAGTCGAGCGTGGCCACTTCATCCACAACGAATCCCTCGCTGAGCGGATAGAACCTGTTCCGCGCCGCGAAGAAGGCCGAGTCTTTGGTGGCATACGCTTCAAGGAGCCGTCCCACGTCCGGGACCACAAACCTGGCGGTTCCACCGGGCTCCAGCACCCGGAGGATCTCGTTGATCAGAACCGGAGCCTGGTCGCGGAATCGCAGATGCTCCAGCAGGTGCGCCGTGTAGACGTACTCGATGCTTTCGTCGGGGAACGGCAGGCCCCAGTTCACGTTGAGTGCCAGATCGTCGCCTCCGGCGTCAACGTTGACCCAACCATCGAGCCGGTGCCCCCCGGACCCGAGGTGCAGCCGGGTGGGCGCATGTCGTGTGCTCTCCTCCAGTGCCCCGAGCTGCTCGGTGATGAACTCGTCGCGTGTGGACCGCAGCTCGGCGTACGCGCTCGCGAGTTCGGCCCGCGCTCGGACGAGCCGATCCTGAATGCTAGAGACATCGACCGCGAGACGCGGATCGGCCTTAGCTCCCCGGCTGGTGGTCTCAGGGTCCTGGCCGAGTACCGAAAGGTCGTCGAATAGCCGGTCGCTCAGCCGGGCGATGTCGTCGAGAAGGTCCACGCTGGTATGGCCCGCGGAGAGTTCGAGCTCCCGCATTTGGAACCTCGCTGCCGACGTGGGATCAATCCATTTCAGGCGCTCCAGATCGTACTCTGGGGGTGTGGATTCGGAGGGAATCATCGAACACCTGCTGCCAGGCCACCGAACAGCCGTCGTAGCCGGACCCGTACATCCAATGGGATTGGGGCGGCTACAGGGGTGTCGAATTCGTCATCGTGCGGCAGGTCGTCGAACTTGTCTGCTGCGAGGCGGCTGGAACCTCGCAGCAGGTCCTGCGCTGCGCCCGGATAGGCATCGACCATCATCTGTGCGAGGTAGTAGAAGTACGCCCGGCCATACATCCGGCTCGGGTACCGGGCCTCGTAGTTCTGCAGCGAGAACTTCGGAAAACAGCCGTCGATCAGCGATTTGGGCGTGAGCCAGAGCGGATAAACGATCTCAACCTCGCCCATCCGGCCAACCGGCTTTGGGAAGGGCACCTGGCCTGCGGCCAGGTAGTACAGGGTGTCGGACAGGCAGTCCTCGAGGTTGCTGCCGATCACGATCCGCCTGGCCCCCTGCTCCACGGCGACCGCCTCAAGCACCCGGCGCACGCCGTAAACCCCGAGCACTTCCAGGTCGTCGCCGGGGAACTGTCGTTCAAAAGCCGTGACCCAGTCCACCTGAGGCTGTGCAAACCCCAGGATCTTCGCCGTCTCGTCCTCTTGCACGGTGCGTAGGGTGAGTCCGTGAGTATCACAGATCGCGGTCGCCCGCTCCCACCCTTGATCCCAGTCCGGGATGCCGAGCATCATGACCGGCCGGATGTTCTCCTTGGCCACGAGCCCGGATCGCGCGATCGCTTCGAGTAGGGCATTACTGTCGCCGCCACCGCTCACCCCGACGACGAGCGGCTGATCCTCGACACCACTGGCCTCAAGTGCCGTCGCGACCTGTGCTGAGACCAGATCTATCGCGTCCGATGGGCGGAGGTACTCCGTAACGAATCCCTCGCCATCGTCAGCTCGCGTGCGGATCCAAGTCGAGGCACCGAGCCGCTCACGGACGACCGCGTCGCCGCCGAGAAGTGCGTGGTAGTCGATGTTCCGGTTAGGGATGACGACGATCGTGTCGGTGCCACGATAGTCACGCAAGGGATCGTGTGGCCGGACCACCAGAGCCAGTTCGCCCTGCGCATTCTCCTGGTACACAGAGACCTGCGTGACCGGCAATCCGTAGCGTTGACACACGTCGACTATCGAATCGGACTCACGCGCCTCCAGATAACGGTCGCCGTGCGCGCTCCGGAAGATCACCCGATTCAGGTTTTCCATGGCCTCACAAGCTTCTTTGGCCGCCGTTTCAGCAACGATGGCATCACCGAATAGACATTCTTGATGTAAGAGTTCACGTTCTGGACGCTGCGCGCCATCTTCACGACGTCGTCCGTCTCCTCCGCCTCGATCAACTCAACCTTGCCGCCCTTGCTGGGCAAGAACATCAGGTTGAGAATCGGTTTGCCCCTCGCAATGAAGAGCGGAGCCGAGGGGGCCCACCACTCGAAGACGAAGTTCACAGGCCTTACCCACGAGCGGATGTTCCACCGACCCTGAAGCACGAGCCCAGGCAGCGCGGGCTCGAAGTAGGTCGTTGCTAGCGGGGAGAGATACTGAACAGCGACGTCATCATCGGAGATGAAGTAGTAGTTCAGCATGACCTGCATGAGTGGGCGGTCAGGATGACGCCACTCCGCACGCGGATGCACCTTGAGCAACGGCGCGAGCTTTTCGGCCCGAATGCTTGACTTCTCGCCCACCGAAATGGTGCAACCGTCGTCCGTCAGTTCGCAGAGCAGATGCAAGTCGAACGGGCTGCGAAGCGTGT
Source organism: Myceligenerans halotolerans (assembly GCF_054782975.1). Taxonomy (NCBI): domain Bacteria; kingdom Bacillati; phylum Actinomycetota; class Actinomycetes; order Micrococcales; family Promicromonosporaceae; genus Myceligenerans; species Myceligenerans halotolerans. Next base: position 691,788 of record NZ_BAAGRL010000006.1, on the reverse strand, counting down.
AAAGACTCTTCGAGAAGTCTCGCGACGCCGGGCAGAACCGGATGAGCCCCTTCTGCTCGCGATAGTCTTCCAGCTTGACGTAAGGCGCAGGATCAAACCATATCGCTCGTGCCTCAAGAGCACGCGGGAGAAACCATCCTACGCGGCGCGCGGCGCTCAACCGTGACAGGTCGGGCTGCAGGCGTTGAGGTACAACTCAAGCGAGTAATTGGAGACCTGTGCGGTGCCCTCGGGCAGAGCGGAGAACTCGGGCGAGATCGTTGGGGAGTCGCTCACTACCGTAGAACGCGCCTCGGTCCGGAAGGGCTGCACCTCTGACGGCTCGGACGTGGTCGCCACTGAACTCGTTGAAAGACCCACCTGAATCTCCTTCGTGACGAGGGGTTTCGCACGCTAGCAGGCGCCCGATGACCCGGTCAAGGCCTCCGACACGACCCGCGCCACGTCCGCGTCGGGTACGCTGACTTGCTCCGCCGTCTGCATGTTCTTCAGCGACACCGTTCCTGAAGCGTGCTCGCTGTCGCCGATGATCACAGCAAACCGCACACCCATTTTGTCGGCCAACTTGACCCCCGCGCGCATCGTCGAGGGCCCGAGCGCCGGCACCGAGCGGATCCCAGCTTCACGAAGAGCTCCGGTAACCCGACGCGCATCCGCGAGCAGGTCGTCGCTAGTGCCGAAAACGTACACATCGGGGCCGAGGTCAGGCTTCGGGAGGAGCCCGTGGGTCTTGAGGAAGTCCACGACCGTCACGTCGCCCATCCCGCAGCCGATGCCGGGGATCTTGCGGTTGGTGAACAAACTTGCGAGGTCGTCGTAGCGCCCGCCGCCAAAAAGGGACCGGCGGTTGTCCGGCGAGGTGTCGAAGACCTCGAACACCGTAGATGTGTAGTAGTCGAAGCCACGGATGATGCCGGGGAAGAACTCGAGCGGCACATCGGTGAGCTTGTCGCGCATGATCGGCACGATTCGAGAGCGAGAAGCCGCATCTTCTCCCGCGACATCGACGAACGCCGACAGATCCATGTCGAGAAGTGAGCGCAGGAGCTCCTCCTGCTTCACGTCAAGGCCAGCATCCCGCAGGGATTCCGACCGCCGTTCGTCATCGATCTTCTCCCAACGATCGATCACACGTCCAACCACCGAAAGGCTTCCGTCGGAAACGCGGACGTAGTTCTTGAGCGCCGCTGCCAGTAATCCTCGGTCATTGACGCGGATGACATACATCGACGGATCAGCACCGAGCCCATTGAGCAGCGCCGCGATCAATTCGAACATCTCGATCTCCGCGGCGCTGTCGTCGCTGCCGAAGATGTCGAGGTTGAGCTGCCAGTGCTCACGCATCCTGCCGCGCTGCGGCCGCTCGTACCGGTGAGCGTTGATGTGTGAGTACCAGCGTGCCGGAAGCACGATATCAGCCTGATTGCCAGCAATCATCCGCGCTACAGAGGGCGTCATCTCCGGCCGCAGCACGAGATCGCGTCCACCCTTATCGGTGAAGCGGTACATCTGCTCATCGACGATTTCCTTGCCCGATTTCGCCTCGAAAATATCAGCCGGCTCGATGATCGGCCCGTCGTAGCGCTGGAACCCAAAGAGTTCCGTGGTCCGGAACAGATTCTCGAAGATCTGCGTCCGAATCGACATCTCTTCAGGCAGGAAGTCGCGCGTGCCTCGGTACGGCTTAGTGGAGAATGGCAATGCCGGTCTCGATTCTTGGATGAAGGTTCTGACATTTGAATACAATCGGTAGCAATCGTGCGCAGGGAGCCAATAATCCGCTCGGGATCAAGGATTCCATTGCGCTCGACTGTCTATCGTTTGGGTTGCCTAGCGTTCCAGAGTGTCGACGGGTTCGCACTCGGTCGCTTCGAAGTCGCCGACTGTCGCTGACCGGTGCATTTCCCGGAGACCCTGGCGGGAGAAGTCTAGCACGCCAGCCCGGTTATGCAGGAGCGTCGCATTTTCCCATACAACGACGTCGCCCGGTCGCCAAGAATGTCGATATACCAAATCTTCGGCGGTCTGCGCGGCATGAACAGCGCTAAGAATCTCGTCACTCTGCGCATCGCTGAGACCTCGGATACTCGTCGCCTGCGGAGAGCAGTAGACGAACTGGCGCCCGGTTACTGGGTGCACGCGGACGATTGGCCGAATGAGGCTGCGACCCTCAGGGACCTCTGAATAGTCAATGGGCGGGAGACGCCAGTGCATTCCCTCCAGAGACGAACGCAACTCGACAGGGAGTGACTCATATGCGCCATACTGGTCGGCGAACAGCGTATCGCCAGCCGGGTCTGACGGACACTGGAGACAGTGCAAGACCGTGGCACCATGCGGGCGTCTTGCGTAGGCGAGGCCGTCCGAATGCCAGGCCATTCCATAGTTTGTAGTTGGCGAGTCGGACGAGTTGCGAAGCAGCAACAAATCCGGATAGCCGTTCACCTGATGCGATGGAGGCCTCCGCGATATCCCCGGATCGAGACTTCCGAAGCACCTCGTGAGCCGAAGTTGGTCCGCAGGACCGATGCTCGTGTCGCGAAAATGAAGCAACTGGAACTTCGCGAGAGCATCACGCAACTGCTGGGCAGTGGATTCGCTGATTGCATCTCGAAGGTCGATCTGCTCAACAACTGCACCAAACTGACCAATCGGGACCGTCGTGAATTCAGTCATCGTATATCCACATCCAGCTGATGGGCTTCGACTAGCATCCGCACTATCTCTCGGTCGACTGGGCGGGCCTCACCGGCAAAGCCATCACCCCAGCGCTCCGCGTACCGATCACGGGCGGGCCCCCCGCCGCTGAGTGCGAGCAGTACAGCCTCCAGACAGATTGCAACGTAGGACACCGCGTAGCCGCCCTCGTGCAACATCACCAACCGACCCTCGCAGGCCGTATCAGCTACGCCCATCATGATGCGAGTCATCTCAAAGTAGTCAGCCGCGCACAGCTGCAGTCGTGCTGCCGGGTCGACGTTAGATCCATCGAATCCGCAGCTTACGATGATGATGTCGGGCGCGAACTGGTCACATAGCGGTGCCACGACCGACTTCATAGCCAGCGCATAGGCGGCACCACCTGCGCCTGGCCCAAACGGCAGATTGACATTGTGAAGACTGCCCCTCCCCGCCCCAACCGCACTGGCCGAACCGTCCGAGCCTGCCCATGTCTCCCGGTCTTGGTGCAAGGAGATCGTCAGGACTGAGTCGTCCTCCCAAAAGGTGTCCTGAGCACCGTTGCCGTGATGCGCGTCCCAATCGACGATCGCAACGCGCGCGAAACCAAGTGCCTGAAGCTCTCGTGCGAGCACGGCGCCGTGGGCGAAGAGACAGCCACCTCCACCGCCACTAGACGCAGCGGCATGGTGCCCGGCGGGACGCACGAGGGCATAGCCATTCCGGACATCACCCCGTGCTACTGCCCGCCCCATCGTCAGGACGGCAGCACACGCATCGAGTGCCTGCGCAGAACTGTTCGGATCCCGCATGACCTCGGTGATGTAAGCCTCCGGGTGCACCCGGCCGATCGCCTCCCGAAGCCTTGAATCGTCGATAGCCAGTTCCCGCACTCGCGACCACACACCGGCCCGACGAACGTGTTCACTCGGCACAACAACACGCTCAGGGCGATCCCAGATGTCGTCGAAACCGTCCACGACACCAGGCTGAAGGAACGCTGACCCCGTCTTCGTCGCTGGCCCACGGATCTCGGTGGCCACCACGACACCTGTTGCGTAATCACGCATCTTGTCGACGTCGCTCCCCGATCAGCTTGGATTCGCCCCTATGATGCCATAGCGAGCGATCTCCTCCCAGGTCAGCGAGACATGCAAGGTTCAGTAAGCCTTCAGAAGCCGCATGTCGATCTTGCGAATCGTAGTCACCGTGAGTGATCCCCCGGCTGCGCCCGTGGCCATGCCGGCGCAGCCGCGGGCCGTGGCGTACCAGCATTCGCTCGCGCCCGTCGATCATCCGTGGCGCGCGCTCGTCCCGTTGACCTGGCTCCCAGCCGGACGTAACTCTTGTCAGGTTTGTCGTCCGTACTTGCGGTCGGGTGCCCCCGCGATTAGCACGTCCAGCGGGACCTCCCGCACGGTCGTTCCGGCTGCCGTGTCGTTCGCTCGTCGTGTCGCTGGGCGTTGGGTCCATCGCTTTGCCTGGGTGTCGGTCCGGAAGGGGAGGTAGGGCGCTTCGGTCATGTACATTTCTCGCCCAGGGCGGCGCGCGACGTGCTCGATCAGGCGTGAGAGCTTGCTCTTCCTGGTTGCGCCCGCGATTCGTACGGTCACCAGGTCTTGTGTGCCGATGGTTTCGACGCGCACCGCTTGCAGGGTGGTCTCTGCCCAGTCAGAAGCGTCCGGCACGGTGGGGTCGGCCAGCAGCACGAGCTTGCCTGGCCGGAGCCGGAATGGGAGCGAGACCGATGCCGTGAACGACTCGTCGTACAGGTTCAGAACGCGCAGACGTGAGACTGAGCCGTCCAGTACGCCGCGCTCGAGGAGTAGCGGGTCGGCGGTCAGGATCGCTCGGGTGGCGGTGTCCGCCGCTGAGGCACGGCCGTAGACCGTGACGGCGGATCGCAGCCCCCGGAAGCGGGCTGCGCTCAGGGCCGCGGACTCGCTCTTGAACGCGTGGCGTGCCCATTTGTTGTTGGTGGAACCGTCTCGTACGCGCTGCATGAGGTGGTCCAGGACGTCAGCAGTTTGCTCGTCCGGTGCGATGCCGAACGCCGTGCTCCACGAGGCCAACGTGTCGCTGTGGAGTCCAGATGGGAGCCAGTACTGTCTTGCCAGGGCTCGTGTCAGCACTACGACGCGGGTCGAGGCGACCAGGCCGAGCGCGAGCCGGAGCCGAAAGGGCAGTGACGCTTCGAAACCGTCGGGGCTTGTGCCACGGTCCGCTCTGGCGGGTCGTGCCCATCGGTCGGCGGCCTCCACGACCCGCCGCATCGTCGCCTCGTCGGCGACGATTAGCCGTCGCGGACGTTCCAGATCCGGGTAGGGGGTGTGGTCAGTCGTCACCTTCTCGGGCATCACGAGCGCCTTGTCGAGCAATCTAGCCGTCAACCGTGCCGCGCGCCCGGAGCCGCCCAGCAGACGTGCGCGGAGCATGCCACGCTCGTCCTGCCATACGCCGACGTCATCTACCGGCCCACCACCACCGCTGTCCCCGCCAAGGGCTCCCGGTGCTCGGGTCCGGCGGAGGGGCTTCCCGGCGTCTCGGGCCGCCGCTCGGCGCGCGGCGTCGTATCTGGCGATCGTCACGCCCTGTCGCTGGTCCGTGCTCGTCATGGTCTGGCAGATGTGCGGCCACACCGCTTGCACAGCTCACATGACGACCCCTGGTCCGCACATCCGTCGTGTGTTCCCACCCGTCGACCAGGGGAAGACCATGACTCTCGGCGCCAGCCTCGACGACCTCGGCCTCGGCTTCCCTGCCCGGGCGACGCCCGCCGAGCCCACGCCATCCGAGCCGGATCCGGCTGCTCTCGTGCCCGGCTCTCCTCTGGCTCGGGTGCTCTTCGAGGTCTGGTCGGGCCGCCCGATCGTCGTCGTCGACTCCCCGCCTGGCGCGGGCAAGACCACCCTCGTCACGGATGTTGTCGCGCAACTGAGCCGCCGTGCGGACATGAACGTCGTCGTGGCCACGCCGACTCGTCGAGCGGCGATCGACCTGGCCGAACGCCTCGGATCAGTACTCGGTGTCACGCCCGACGGCACGGCGCGCGTCGTCTTCGGCCCCGCGCTCAAACCGTACGAGGAAGTCAGCGAACGCGTCGCCACTGCCCATACAGGGCAGAAGGTCGTGGTCCGCACTCTTGCCTCCACCCTCATGAGCGCGCCGCAGTGCGACCTGTTGGTCGTGGATGAGGCATACCAGTCGGTCTTCGCCGACGTCGCCCTGGCTGGCGAGCGTTCCGCGCAGGTTCTCCTGGTCGGGGACCCGGGTCAGATCGGCCCTGTCGAGCAGTCCGACACGAGCGTCTGGAGCGGCAGGCGGCTGGCCCCGCACCTGCGCACGCCCGAGGTCTTCGGCCAGGCCGACGACGCGTTCGACATTCGGCTCCCCTCGACCTATCGCATCGGCCCGGATGCGGCCCGAGCGATCGCACCGCTGTACGACTTCCCCTTCGACTCCCGACGCCCCGACCGGTGGACCGAACGCCACGGACGCCACCTCCCCGAGATCACCGCTACGCAGGTACCTGCCGCTGGATCCGATGGCGAGTTCGATCTCGCCGTCCTGGGCCGCTTGGCCCATCTCGCGACTGGGTACATCGGCGACACACGCCACGAGACCGTGCCAGACGGTCCGGTGGCCGCCCACACCATCGGTGAAGACGACATCGCCGTCGTCGTGGCCCGCTCCGGTCAGGAAGCTGCTGTCCGTGCCCTACTGAAGCGCTCCGGAATCACAGTAGGCACGGCAGACCGGCTCCAGGGTGGGCAGTGGCCTGTCGTCGTCGCGCTCGACCCCCTTGTCGGTGCAGCGGATGCCGATGACTTCCGCACGGGGCCCGGGCGGCTCTGTGTCATGGCATCACGGCACACGACGCATCTGCACTGGGTTCACGATGGCCGCTGGGCTTCCATGCTCGATGCGGCCGCCGTCGACGGCCGTCGAGCAGAGGACGCCCGTAAGGGCGTAGCGGTCCGGCGCGCGCTGTGCGAGTAGTTGACTGCCGTGGCCCGCACATCATCCGGGTATGAACCTCAGGCAGCCGCGCGGCGCACCCGATTCCACCGGTGGGCAGTTCGCCCCGGCGCATCGAACCGACACGGACGTTCCGCTGCCGGCACCGGCTCCTGGTGCCACGCCACAGGATGTCGCGTCGGTCCAGCAGATGCTGCAGGAGGAGGGCGAGCTCCCGGTCGCGGACCATCGCGGTCATGTCGTCGACGAGAACTTCTACTGGACCGATCGCCGCGAGTCGGTCGCACACGCCGCCACCAGGACGCTGCTCGGTCACGACGACAACGACGTCGCACGGCTTGTCGGAGAGAGCAGTGAGTGTTTCGTGCCGGATCGCGAGGGCATCGGCTCTCACTTCGACGCTCGTGACCTGGCCGACGCCGTACGCTGGTTCGCTCACAGCCGGTGATGCCCCGGTTACGGCCTGCTACGGCGAAGATTGCCGTCCACTGGCGTTCGGGATCCTCGCCGCCTGCCCTGCACGATCGTGATGGCCTCCGAGCCTGCCGACAGTAGCCGGGCTATCCGAGCAGTGGCCAGGCCGCGAGTGCGCCGCTGGCGAATCCCCACAAGTACCCCGTGGCGACCTCGAGCGGCGTGTGCTCCTTCTGCGCGAGCCGCGCTGAGGCGACGATGACCGCCAGGGCGAGCAGAGCGACGGTGAGTCCGGGCAGGACCTGCGTCATGACGCCGGCGGTCACGGTCAGTGCCCCCACGTGGATCGAGGCGCGAATGACAGGTGTGACGGCGGTCAGTGCGATGACCCCTGCGACGCAGGCGATGAGCATCCGGATCAGCAGGTCCGATGCGCCCAGGAGGACGAGGATGGCGACTGCTATGACCTCCAGGACAACGACGCCGAGCAACGCGACGAATCGTTGGGCTCGGGGCCGGATCCATCGCGACTCGAGAATGCCCACCTTCGAGAGTCCGTACACCGCTGCGGCGGGGACCAGCGCACAGAAGACCAGGGCTGCTGCCGCGTGGCCGACTCCCTTCCATCCGGTGGCGGTTGCAAGGCCCATCGTGATCACGGTGACGGAGACGACGTTCGCAGGCTCGAAAACGGCGGCCACAAGGTTCGCCCAGGCCGGAGCGGACCGGTGCGCGGTCTGCACTTGGGAACTCACTCCCCCACCACCTGCTCCACGACCCGCTGGCGCGCGGAGGACGTCGTCCGGTCCCGGAATGCTCTGCCCAAGCGGTACACCGCCTCGTCATCGGACAGCCAGGAACTCCAGTCGTCGCTGTGTTCCGGGGTGTCGCCGATGGCTCGACGGGCCGCGGCAATATCGATCTGGTAGGCGAGGTGCACCTCTCTTGGTGCGTCCCCGACGGCGGTCCGGACGTGTTCGACGTCGGACTCGGACGAGTAGCGCGACAAGACCGCCAGAGCGTCCATGACTTCGACCATGGTGTGATACTCGGCGAGGACCTGGTCAGACTCAAGCCGGATCTCAGAGACAGTCGCGACAAGGTGATTGTGCAGCGCCCGCACGTCTGCCTGCCGATGGTGCTTGCGCACCATCGCAAGTATGAGGTGTCCGACGGCGCCCACGCAGAGGAAGGCGGTGGCCGTCGTGATGAGTGCGCTCGCGGTCACACCGAGCGCCGACTCCCACAAGGCAGTGTTCACCAGCACGTGGATGACCAGTGAGACGGCCGCCCATGCGAGTCCGCATGCGGCGCCGACGGCGGCGATCAGCATGCCCCAGCCGTACCCGAGGCCGAGCTTCCTGCTTGCCCGCGCTGATGACAGCCCGAACATCGCCGAAGCCAGCCCTGCTGCGCCGCAGTACAGCAGCCAGTACAGCGCCATCCACGGTTTGCCGTCGGTCTGCTTGCTGAGCTCCTCGTTGGTCCATGGGCCGTTGAGGACCACCAGGGCAGACATCACGATAGCGGAGCTGACAGCAACGGCAGCAACGACTATGAGGTTCGTTTCGCGGCCGGTCAAGGCCGTACGAACCCACCCGATGATCGCGACGGCCCCCATGGTGAACGTGACGTGCCTGACGACCTCGTAAGCCCCCGGGGGTGTGTTCGCGATCAGAGCTTGTTTGACCGGGTCGAGGCGTGTGAGCGACCCGACCGACAAGAGGCCCAGTCCGAGCGGAAGTGCCACGTCGCCCCCATGGCTGTTCCGGCTTCGGATCCCCGTCACGACTGCCGTGGAAGCAAAGAAGAGGAACACGACCAGTGCTGCTGCGGCCTTCACGCGAAGGTTCCCATCGCCGTCAGGCGGTCCGCGACACCTCCGCTAGCTTGGATTGACATCATGAGGGCGCAGGCTAGGGATTCCACCCGGTGCTCGGTGGGGTCGTCGTAGCCGGAGCGGGTGGCGCTGTTGCGCTCCTGGCTGGGGTCGTTCACGGCTTCCAGGATGTGCATGAGCTCGTGGGCGACGATGAACTCCCGGTGGCGTGGGCTGAGTGCTGACTCGGAGTTCACGATGATGCGGTCGCATCCCGGGAAGCCCAGCCACATGCCGGAAAGCCCTTCGCCCAGCGGCTGGTCGACGACTTCAATGGTGCGGGCTCGCAGCCGCTTGACGATATCGATCGCTTCGTCGAGAGACCGCGCTCTGTCCAGCCCGTGGGCTACCAGAGTGGCACGCTCGCCCGTCCGACGATCACGTGTTCGGCCTGTTCTCACCACTGCACCTCCCCCGCGGAGCCGTGGCGAGAGAACGTCTCTGCATCACGGGCGTTCGAGCACTGTTCATTGATTCTCGCTCATGAAGTGTTCGCGTGCTCGGTAATTGACGAAATGGCGCGCTCCTGGGCGTGTCTCGTGGGGAACAGGGGAACGCCCAGAGCCGCACATCCACGTGGCATGACGCTCACTTCATTGCGCAAGCTCGCCAGCGCTCCGGCCCCAAGCGGCGGCCGATTCACGACCAGCGCCGGCGCGGCTCGCCAGGCTTCACCGTTCTCGCTGGCTCCATACGATCCCGAGCACGAAGCGCCTGACGATGCGATCCTGCGCGCAGCCGACACGCTGGGCTCACTGCTCGACGGCGACGCCCGTGACGAGTTGATCACGCGCCTCCTTGCCGCACGAATAGCTGACGACCAGCGTCAGGGCCTTGCTCCCGCTGTTGCAGCGCACGCACACATCCCTGACGACTACGGGTTCGACACGGCGCTGCCCGCCTGGCCGGACGAGCTCCTGTTTCCAGAGACGAACGGCGTCGAGCACGGCGTCGACGGCGTGGAGTTGTACGTGTCCGTCGATCGACGGCGGGCCGCCGTCAGGCAGAACTCCGCCGGCGCGGTGGACGTCACCTGGACCGAGGACGACGACGCTGGCCCCGAATTCACGCCCGAGCAACTGGACGCCGCCAACGCCTACCTCCGAGCGATGTACGACCGCGCCGATCAGCTGACGACCGAAATCGACCACGCCGCGTTCGACAGCGTCCGGGAAACGATCGCGGCCATGCTCGACCACGAGTGACGGCGTACGAGATTCGACGTTCGCCCGCGCGCTGAGAGCCGATACCCGGCGGACCCTTCGACGAACCGAGACGCACCAGCACCATCAAGAGGGCTGCTCACGCCCCGCGTACCAGGGGTGTCCGAGGGCGAGCAACGCTTCTCGCGCCGTGTCGCGTACCCCAGGTTCGCGGTCTTCGGCGAGGACCGCGAGGCATGCAGAGCCGAGGCCGGGGAAGGACGCTACGCGTGTCCGGATCGCCGGGTCGTGGTGCGTGGCATACCGCGACGCAATGGCAGCGTTGCATTCGGGGTGGTCGAGCACGAGGCCGACCAAGCAGGTATCGGCGTCCGGTTCGCGCAGGCTCGGGGCGACCACCGCAAGCGCCTCACGTGTCAGGGCAGGATTCGCCGCGAGGTCTCGCAACGTGGGCAGGTCACGACGGTTGACCGCTTCGCAGCTGCGGCGGTAGAGGATGCCGGATGAGGTGGAAGTGGATTGCACACCACCGATCATCGAACACATGTACGCGATCGGGTAGTGGTCGTGGCCGACTATCGATGATGGACGGTCCCGTTGTCGTCCGTGTCGAGCCTGATGGGGGAGACTGTCATCCTGGAGTCCAGGAGGGCGCCAGCCTCTGCGACGGCGACGGCGTCCGCACGGGTGGGCGGGTCCTTGAGCTTCTTGACCATGTCGAGTGGGCCGAAGGTGGAGTCGAACGCGGCTTCCCCGTTTCGTGCGAACCACCATGCCTGCCCGATGACCTCGGGCATTTCGGCGAATGGGTTGGACTCATCGGTGATGACGGCGAGAGCGTCACGGTTCTCTGTCGCCCAGCGGGAGAACTCATCACGGATGTACTGCCGTGTGGCCGGAGCGAGCGTGTCCCGGTCGTAGCGGGTGGGCCAGAAGGGGTTGTCGAAGCTGACGTCGTCGAGGTCGTCTCCGGAGGCGGTGAACAGCACGTAGTCCTCGACGCCTTCTGGTTCGGTCATGGCGGCCTCCACGAATGCCTCGTGGGCGGCGGGATCCTCCACGTCCACATCCACGTGCGGGGCCGGGGTTGGCGTGAGCGAGATGGAGGTTTCGCTGTGCGTCGCGGGCGCGAACTGGCCGCCGGTGGAGTCGGGCGCGCCGCGAGGCTGCCGGTTCGGGCTCATGCCTGGGTGGTGTGCGGGCACCAAGTCCCGACTTTGCGTCGGGCGTCCGCAACTGCGTAACAGCGGCGCACCTTCCGCGCCTGCCGCGGCTCACCCCGCGGGACGCTCACGGTGATTGCCACGCGCAGCCGGTACAGGTCGGGAGGTCATCCGCGTGGTCGAGCTCGTCACCGCACTCGTCGCACCGGTTCGCGCAGTCCTCAGCCGGCAGGTACTCGACCGAGTCGTTGGGGCGAACGCGGACTTCGCCCTGGTCGGTCCTGACCCTGAGCCGGTGGCCGGCGGAGTCGTCGTCCCCGGTGACCGAAAGGACGGTCGCGAGCTCGGACTCGGCAGGTTCGAGAGAGTGAGCGTCGTCGGCGACATCGCTGTACTCGCGCCAGAGCGGTTCGAAGTCGACACGGTCCTCGACGACGAGGTCACCGACTGTGCCCCGAAGGTAGAGCCCGGCGCTCTGGTACCAGCCCACCTTCTCCGCGTACGGGGCTGCGGTCGCGTCGGCATGCTGCTCGATGACGTCTCGCGGGTTCATCCCTCGAGCACCTGGTGATAGCTCGCCGCGGGTAATCATCGACTCGATCCAGTGGTCGCTTGTGTGGCGCGGGGCGTGGGTGAGCGTCGAGGCGGCCTCCGGGCGGCTGGTGGGTGCGAACTGGCCGCCTGAGGATCCTGGCGCTCCTGCTGGATGCCGTGACGTGTGTCCCATGGCCTGGTGGTGTGCGGGAGCCTTCCTGTACGCGCGAGCGTGATCAGGTCGCGGGTTGGCCGCACATCTTCCCTGCAGGATGACGGGCGCAAGGATCGCGCCCACCGACGGCTCCGCTCCCCCGGTGTTGGCAAGGATGGGTCGCCGGACCTGCGGCGACGGGAGAATGGCCATGCGTATCTCGACCACGGGCAGAATGACCGTCGCGTTGAGCTTCTTCGCGGTAGCCGTCCTCGGATCGGGCCTCGACCTATCGCAGTGGTTTGCTGAGGCTGGCCGCGGCATCCCTGAGGGCGGTGGCCTCGTCAGCGCGGTGGCGGCCTGGGGTGCGGAGCATCGCCCCGTTCTCGGTTATGGGCTCGGCGCGCTGGTAGCAGTCATGGTGGTTCTCCGGCTCTGGAGCTGGTGGCCCCGGGCTCGCGATCCGCGCCGTGACTATCCAGGGCCGGTCCGGCGCGAGGCGTTCGGCCGGGCAGGCGGGCGGTGTGAGTACACGTCGATCCCCGGCGTGCGGTGTCGGCGCGCGGCTGAGCACGCCGACCACCTTCATCCCTGGTCCCGCGGCGGAGCCACCACCTTGGCCAACGCTGTCGCCTCGTGCGCCCGGCACAACCTGGTCAAGAGCGACAGAATCCTGGCTCCGTCGGTCATCTGGGCGCTACAGCAGCGCAGGCGCCGGTACTTCCCACCCGGTGCAGACGTCCGTGCCGGCGAACGATACAAAGCGTGACCGGGCGACAGGCCGGGCTTGGATCGGCGTGCTGTCGTGGATACGGCGTGCGCCTGTTCCGAGACCCACGCGATTGTGTTCGCCAGGTTCGCCGCGCCTACGTCGTCCGAGCGACGTCGGGCGGCGGTCACTCACCGATGACTCGCTTGGCCAGTCGCTGGCGTGACTCGCTCGTGGTCTGGTCGCGGAACGCGCGCCCGAGGCGGCGCAGGGCGTCGTCGTCGGTCAGCCAGGTGCTCCAGTCGTCGCTGTTGGCCGGCAGGTGGTCGATGCCGCGTCGAGCGGCCGCGATATCGATCTGGTAGGCGAGATGGACCTCGCGCGGGGCGTCGCCGATCACCGCACGGACGCGGCCAACGTCGTCGACGTCGGAGAAGCGTGACAGGACCGCCAATGCATCCATGATCTCGATCGAGGCGTGGAACTGCGCGAGTTCGGACCGGGGAGACTCCAACGAGGTTTCGGCAACGGTTGATCTCAGGTGCTGGTGGAGTTCTCGCAGGTCTTCCTGGCGCCGACGTTTGCGCGCGATCGCGAGGAAGAGGTGGCCGATCGCTCCGATGCACAGCAATGCCGTGGCCACGGTCGTGAGCGCGCTTGCCGTCATGCCAAGTATCGACTCGCGTGCCCGAGGGTGGACCGAGGCGACGCCGATGAGGGATGTCACGGCCCACACGACTCCGGCAGCTCCGCCAGCCGCGGCGATCGCCATGCCCCAGCCGTACCGCAGGCCAAGCACGCGGCTTGAGCGCAGCGCCGACAGACCGAACGCACCCGCGGCGAAGCCGCCCGACCCGCAGTAGATCAGCCAGTAGGCCGCCATCCACGGACGGCCGATCACCTGGTTCATCAGATCGTCGTTGGTCCACGGCCCGTTGGCGAGGAACAGGCCGACCATTACCGTGACTGCCGCTGCGGCCACGCCGATCAGGACCAGGTAATTGGTCCGTCTGCCGGTCAGGGCGGTGCGCACCCACGCAAAGACCGAGATCGCGCCGACCGTGAAGGAGACGTGCTTGACGAGCTCGTAGGTCGCCGGCGGAGCATTGGTGATCAGGTAGTGCTCGACGACGTGGAGGCGGGCGAGCAAGGCCAGTGACAAGAAGCTCAGCCCCACCGGGAGGGCGTTGTCGCCGCCATGAGCATTGCGGCTCCGGGAAGCGGTGATGACGGCCGCGATGGCGAAGAACAGGAATCCGAGGACCGCGGCCGCGGTCCTCACGTGAAGGTACCCATCGCGGTGAGGCGCGCTGCGACGCCACCGCCCGCCTGGATGGACATAATCAGGAGGCTGGCGAGGGACTCCACACGGTGCTCGGTCGGGTCGTCATACGCTGTCCTGTTCGCTTGAGTCCGCTCCTGGCTCGGGTCGGTGACCGCCTCGAGGATGTGCATGAGCTCGTGGGCGACGATGAGGTCACGGTGCGCCGGGCTCAGCGCGGACTCCGAGTTTACGACGATCCAGTCGCGGCCGGGGAAGCCGAACCACATTCCGCTGGGGCCATCGCCCAGCGGCTTGTCGTGGATCTCGATCGTCCGACCGCGCAGTCGGCTGACGATATCGATTGCTTCTTCCAGCGAGCGAGCCCGGTCTAGCCCCGCCTCGACGAGGCGGGCATGGTCGCCGCTGCGGTGATGGGTGTTGTTGTTCCCGCGACGTGGCTTCATCGCTACCCCCTGAGGCCCGGACCGGCCTTCCCGCAGCGTGTACGCCGCGTCAGATGGCTACCGTCAATCATAGATTCTGCACCATCGAAACATCGACTTCTTGTTAACTCCTGGAATACAGCCGGCTGCGCTGGTCAGGCCCCGCCGCACATCAGCGAATTATGACGAATCCCCTCGCCCGCCGGCCTGCCGGAGCGCCGGACTCAACTGGCGGACAGTTCGCCCACACGTCGCGGCCCGAGCCCGACCCTCTCGACCTGATCCAGCCCACCGGGACCTACTCTGCTGTCACCGACGAGGCGGTCGTGCGTTCCGTCGAGGCTCTCACCGAATTGCTCACTCCGCGGGCGCGCAAGGACCTGATCACGCGGCTACTCGCCCAGAATTCCGAGGACAGCCGCACGGTGGGGTACCAGAGCTCAGCACAAGCCCAGGCATTCATCCCCGACGACTACCCGTTCGAAACTCCGCTGCCCCGCTGGCCTGACGACCTCTCGCTCCCCGACGTGTCCGTACGCGACGAAGGCAACGGTCTCGAAGTCGTCATGGAGGTCGACTATGAGCGGGCCATCGTCCGCAAACGCGCCGACGGCGATATCGAGGTCACCTGGCATGCAGTCCATGGCCGCTCCAACCCCGAGTTCACCCCGGAACAAGCCAGAACCGTCAACGCTTACGCCTGGGCGCTGCACGACCGTGCCGACCAGGTCAGCATCGAGGTCGCGGCGTTCGCGTTCGACAGCGTCACTGACCGAATCGCCGACCTGATCGATAGGCAGTAGTCGACGGCTACAGGCACTACCGTCAAGATGGCTGTTCCTATCGCGGATCCAGGAAAGCCTCCTCTCCGCGGCAAAGCACCGGTGGGAGTCAGGTCAGCGACGGTTTCCGGCGTGGGCCAAGTATGGATGAAAATCGCTGAGGCATAGGACCCAGAGCAGCGTTGCTACGCTGTTTGGATGAGTGCCGATACAGCAATCTATCTCCGCCATTCCCCTGGCTCCGACGATGGCCCTGCTGTGGCGGATCAGGAAGCGGACTGCCGGCGGCTGGCAGCGAAGCTCGGCTGGCGTGTCGCCGCCGTCTACGTCGATCGCACTGACGGCGTCGCATCCGGCTCCCTGCGTCAGCGTCGCCCTGAATACCAGCGGATGACGGCGGACATCGACACCGGCGCGATCCAGGCCGTCATCGTATGGGACACAGACCGCCTGACACGCACACCGCACGAAATCGACAACTGGAACCACTACACCAAAGTTCTGGGACTCAAGATCGCGTCGGCCCGCCCCGCAGGTTCCGGCGGGGCTGCGTAGTGACCCGCTGACCTGTCAGGCGGGTGGAAGTACGTGCGCTGAATGGCGAGCCCGCGACCGGCAGGACCGGTTGCAGTCTTGCACGGTCGCGGGGCTCGTCATTCAGGGTGCGCTCGCAAGCCCCGGGGCGCAACACTTCCACCGCATGGCTGTGCAGCACGACGGGGAGCGGCTACTGATCACCTCTCGATGAAGCGTCGGTGCCGGTGTGGAGCGGGCCCAGTTCTCGGGGCATCTAGTTCCGTGGAGACCCGAGCGGATGCCCTGAGCGAGCTCATGCGTCCGAGTGTGCCACGCTGCCGACGCAGAGCGCCGGTTGATTTCGCAGGCCTACCGGCGACGGGACCGGACTGTCCTTGGGCAGATGAGTTGCCACGGCGCGGCGCTCTGACCTGCGGCGTGACAACTCGTTTGACCGATCCACGCCGCGGTTCGGTCACTTGATCTGTCACGGATCGCCAAATGGCCGGCGCCACGCCGGCGGCGCGCGAGGCACAGGGGCTCAGTGGGGGACCTGTCAGAAGAAGAACCCGGCGTCGACGAGCTGGACCAGGCCGACGTCGCCAGCTACCTGTTCGGATAGCCGGCCATACCCGAATGGGTGATGTGCGGACCGGGGGACAGGCGAGATCCTGGCAGACCAAGCGGAGAGGACCACCACGATGAGCACGAACATCCCCACGCCCGGCCAGACCGTCAAGTTCCTGGACGTCCCGCCCGCGGGCGAGATGTGGGCTGGCCCGGGTGACGCCGGGGTGTTCGTCGGGCTGCACAAGCCCGACGGCGCAGCGCTCGTCGCCCTCGAGGGCAGAAGCACCGTGCAGATTGCCCTGGACCAGATCGCCCCCGTCCCCGACAAGGTGGACCCGGACGACGGCGACGTCGTCGACGAGCTGCGCGTCACCCGGTGATCCGCGCGGCCGCGGCGTGAGCAGGTCGTGGACCGATGATCCCGTGCCAGACTCAGGCGTCATGAACAGTGGCGAAGAGGGCGTCCCGAGGTCATTTGTGGAATTGGTGTCTCGGCCGGGTTGGATCGTCGTCGCCGATGACGGGACCAAGGTCGAGGCTCGCTGGCTGCCCCCCGGTGATGGGCGCGAGATCGTCGACCTGAGAGGCCGGCGGGATATACCGAACCAGTGGCATGCCTTCTTGGCCGTGTCAGGCCAAGAAGATGACCGACTTCTGGATTCGGGGCTCGGGCTGAGCGAGGCGGGGGCGTGCGCGACTGTCGACCGGTGGATTGACAACCTCGCGCTGGGCCGGGGCTGGTGGATGTCGCGGCTACGGCCGCGCGAGATGGGTGACTTCTACACCGATCGCCGCTGGGAGCCGGAGGGCGCCCGGCTGCATGTGCTGCTGGTTCCAGAGGTCGGACCCCAGCTCACCGAGACCTACGGCTTGGTCATGCACGCATGGCAGCACGCTCTACGGCCGGTGCCGGCCCACCAGGTCCACGCCACTTTGTCCTGGCTCCGTGCCCCGGTCGCGGCCGGGATCACGACCGAGACCCGACAGCAAGTCGCCGACGAGCTCCGTACCCGGTTCGCCGATCTCGATCCGATCTCGACGCTCGCCGACAGGACAGTGGAGCCGGCCCGAGTGCGCTCCTACGGGGTGCGCTGCGAGATCCCCGAGGACGACAAGTCCACAGGCGGACGGCTGATCTATGCCTACGCGGCCGCGGCCACCGCGGCGCTACGGGCAGTCTTCGGCGCCGACCAGGTCCCCGACCCGCGTCCCGACGCCCACCTCGCGCTCGCCTACGGCACCGGTGGCGACATAGCCAGGCTGCATGGCGATCTCCGGGTGCTCGAGCCGTACCGGAGTGACTGGCCCGTCCTGGGCGACTGTCGAATCCTTCTCGCCGACGCCGATACCTTCGCCACACCAGCGACGGAATGGGACCGCTCTATCAACCTCACCGGGTAGTCCTGATCTGACGCCGTGGTGGTCTGGAGGTGCCCGACGGCGTGGGCGTCGACGAGGTGCGCGTCATCCGGTGAGCTGTGTGGCTACGGAGGTGAGAACGAGCTTGTAGAATCACACCGCCACCGAGCGGAGGCCTGGACGAATTGCGGTGTTGCCCGCCTGGGTGGCTCCGGCGACGAGCACGTTCAGCCCGGCCCGCACGGCGGCGCCGAGGAACGTGGCCGCCTGCCGGGTGAGGGAGCCGAGCCGGACCAGTTCGTCGAGCCCCGAGGCCCGGACCACGTGCTTGCGGATGTTCACGCTGATGTGCCGGCGGGTGATTCCGGGCAACACGGCGTGCAGCCGTTCTCCCCCGGGCAGGCAGGCGTCCACGAAGGGGCTGCTGAGGTCGAGCCGCCGCCCGGTGGACTTCAGCATCCGCTCCACCAGGTCCTCCACCTGCTCGACGGTCAGGATCGTGGTGGTCAGCTCGCTCTTCCCGCCTCGGGCGACGAACACCTGGCTGGGTGAATTGATCCAGATCTCCTCGACGTCCGGATCATCTAAATATGATTGCAGGGGACCCAGGCCACCGATGGCGGCATGGACCTCTTGTGCGGCACGTCCGGCATCGTGTAGCGGCACGACGACACCGCGTGCAGCTCGGTCCTCGTAGTCCGCCACCGCCTCGCGAACCAGGTCGCCGAAGGCATCAGGTTCCGCGACCGGATCGACGCCCCGACGGCGGACGAGCTCGCGCACTTCCGATTCGAGCACAGCGGCGCCACCTTCGACCGACCTGACGGAGGTGGTCGCGACCTGCCTGGCATCGCGATGCCCCTCGACCGGCTGCTCGGTTCGTTCCACCGAAACCGACATGACTCGCCCCCTGAGCGATTGTGCTGGCGGTGCCCCTGAACGGCGACCTCCTCGATCACCGCTGCCGACGAGCGTAGAGCTCACCTGCACGATCCGCTCGCCACAGCCAGATGCCTGTGGATAACTTCTGCCCGAGCTCCGCGCCGACCCACGCACACTGGGACGATCACGAGACCCGTGACAACATCCTCTGCCCCGCGCTCGCCGTGGTGTCGATGTTCAGCGCCCGAAGTGGAGTCAGCTGGCGAGCTGAGAGACGCGCTGGTGGGAAACACCCAGAAGGGAAGCCACGTCGCGGGCGGTGAGGTGCTCGGCCTCTCTCAGTCGCGTGACGGCCAGGCGCATCGCCGCCGAGGCATCTTCCTGCGCCTGCCGGGCCGCTTGCGCGGCCTGGAGGGCTCGGGCTACGACGGCGGCGGCTTCCTCGTTCAGGACCGGGTTAACGGTGACGTCGATGTCGGCCGGGTCGGTCTCCAGCATCAGCGCGACGGCGTCGGCGGCCATGGCCGCGGCCTGGTCCAGCCGCTTCACCTGGGTGTGCACGCCGCGCACCTCGGGCACCTCGATGGCCCACCAGTCACCCGACCGATGAGCGGTCGCTGTCACCTTCATGAGTCTGCCTCCATGTCCTTCAGGATCGCCTTGGCCGTGAACTCGTTGACCTCGTTGTGACGCGGAACGATCGTTGACAGACTGCCGATCCGCACCTTGGTGTGGTTCCCGCCCTCGATCACGACCAGCTCCTCGCCGCGCTCCTTGGCTGCCGCCTTCAGCTTCTTCAAGATGTCTCGACGCCTCACCAGGCTAAGGCTAGAGCCCTTGCGAAATCAAGGCAAGACGGGTTGCGAATTGGCGCCTCTTATCGACAGTACTCACCGCTACGGTGGGCACGTGCTCGTCCTGTCCTGTCAGTCCGACGCGCCGTGGCTGCCCCCTGGCGGCCGCGCCGACGTCGTCGTCCACGAACCCCATGACCCGGCGCCCGGCCCGGTCGGGTTGGTGCGGCTGCTGGTCACCGACCCGGACGGCCGTGTCTTCTGCACGCCCCGTACCGGTGACAGACCGGGCTGGGACCTACCCACCGCCCCCGTGCCCGACAGCAACCCGCAGACTGCCGTCGACCAACTCACGGGCGACGTGTTCGGACAGGCCGCGGCAACCCAGCTGATCGGCTTCGTCCGCAACACCGTCCCAGCCGGAGCCCGGTACGACTGGCCGGCACCGCTCGCGCACTTCGCCGTGTATCAGGTGCTCGATCACGCGATGCCCGTCCTCGACGGCGCATGGCTCGACGACGATGCCGCCGCCGAGCACCTGAGCGGACGGCACTGGTGGCCGCTCGTCGCCGTCGACCACGACAGCGCCACAGCACTGACCACGGAGCTGAACGTCGCATGGGAGTTGTGGCTGGATGACGTCGACCGTGACCGGGACCGGATCACGACGTCGGCGACGGACGCTCTGGTGCTCGGCATGGACAGCCCCGCTCTGCGCGAGCTGGCTGGCCTCGCGCCGGATGTTGTGTGGCCCGACGTCGACCTACTCGTCCGGCAGGCCGCCACCGAGCTCGGCCTGCCGGCCCCGACGAAGGAACGTGCCCTGGGCGCCGAACTCCGGCTCCTGGCCATGCGGGTGGTCGCAGGAACCGCCGAGCCAAGAGCCCTGACCGCGTGGGCCTGGCGGCGTATCGGCTACGAACACCGGAGCGGGCTGGAAGCGCTGGTCCGGCTGGACGACGAGTACGGACTGCTCGACGAAGTCCCGGGCTACTGGGAGGTCCCGAACCGCAGCGCGGGTCTCGCCGCGCTGGACGACATCGTCCGTGCGGCTGCCGCCGCTGTCCTGGACGGTAAGCACGACCTGACCCGGTTCATGCCCAACCGCAGTCGCGAGAAGTCGACATGACCCCCACGGGCGATCCGGAGCCGGGCGCGATCGACGGCATCTCCCAGCCCTGCACGTCCAAGAGCGGCGCGCGGGAGAAAGCCGAGGCCTACCTCGACAGCTGGCGGCACCGCGGGCACAGCGACATCCTCGTTGACCGGGTCGAGGAGCACTCCCGCGCATGGATCGCGTACTACACCACCCTGCGCTACCTGCAGACCGGGGACTTCACGGACCTACCGATCGGTGCGTCCCCGATCGTTGTGGACAAGGGGACCGGCGAGGTCCATGTGTACGGTTCGGCTCCGGACGAGTACGCGAAGTTCCTCACCTGGCGCGACTCCCTCTGAGCGATTGCGCTGGTCGCGACCTGAGCGATCGCCAGATTGATCACCGCCACAAACGAGCCCAGGTACCCAAGTTCCAGATCGCTCGCCACAACACGAACGCCTGTGGATCACCCGCGCCCGGGCAGGAGGTGATGGCCGTGAAGCGGCCGAGCAGCAGGAGTCCTAGGTCTGGGGTGACGATGCGGCGGAGCATCACAGCAGGGCTGCACTCATCGGGCACTCACGATCAGAGTTCGTCAGATCGAAGAGTCGACGCTGCAGTCTTTCCGGTCAGTTCACCTGTGCAGACGCGTGACAGACACTGATTCGTCTCGTGGATTGTCGCTGTGGCCGACATTGTCGATGGCACTGATGACCCTACACAGGAGATCCTGTCGGGACTGATTCTTTCGAAGACAGCGGGCTGCGACCGCCGCACGGCATGAGTGGCAGGTCACGATGGCTGCCGTTGATGCCCTTAGCGCGCCGTTCGCAGCCACTACAATCCGCGCATGACGGTCTACCTGCTGTCCGACGGCGACTATCTCAAGATCGGCCACACGACGCGCGATGTCGAGCGGCGTGTACGCGAACTTCAGACCGGCAGCCCGCGCGAGATTCGCCTGATAGCGGTCCTCCCTGGTGCGAGTACCGACACGGAGCGTGAGCTGCACGCCCAGTTCGCTGCCTACCGCGTCCGCGCCAACGGCGAGTGGTTCACGACACGCCGGGGATCCATACCGAGTTCTCGCGCCGTTCGACCGAAGAACACCGCATAGTTCGCCTCCGGCTCGGAATTGTCGCGCTCGAGGTGTTGGTCACCGCCGAGAAGGCGCAGCGCATTGCGGAGAACAAGAAGCGCGCCCTGGGCATGGCCCCCATCCGCATAGCCGCGGTAGCACTCTTGGCTTGGCTCGCCATCAGCCTGTTCACCAACTCGTGGCTCTGGTCGTTCGTCGTGGTCGCCATCGTCGCCGCCTTCTGGTACGCCATCAAGGCTGCAACTATCAATGACATGGCGAACGACCTCTTCCGCCTCATCCAGAAGGCGGAGGAGGCCGCCGACGAATACGACAGGCATGCACCGATCAGGGTCGGAGATACGGCGCGCGCAGAAGCTGTGAAGAACTACAAGGGGCTGACCGGCCGCGTCATCGCTGTGTGGCGGCTGTATGTCGTACTCGACGACGGTACCCGTACCTACAAGTGCCCCAAGGCGGCAGTCGCGAGGATCCCCTGACCCACACGGGAACTATGGGTTCACGATCCCTGTCAAGACCCCGGCCCACCTGAGCCCATCGAGGCCCGAGGCGAAGTGGTTGTCCACGAGTCTTGGGCCCTATGCGCCCGGTCAGGCAAGGGAGCCCAGGCTCCGTCGTGCTGCCAGAAAAGCCCTGATCAGGGCGACACACCCCGCATACTGGATTCCGAGAGAAGATTTGCAGCCGGACAAGGTGAATTGACCCAGATTTCCTCAACATCCGGATCGTCTAAATACAGCTGGAGGGGACCCAGGCCGCCGATGGCGGCATGGACCTCTTGTGCGGCACGTCCGGCATCCTGCAGCGGTACGACGACACCGCGTGCAGCTCGGCCCTCGTAGTCCGCCACCGCCTCGCGAACCAGGTCGCCGAAGGCATCAGGTTCCGCGACCGGATCGACGCCCCGACGGCGGACGAGCTCGCGCACTTCCGATTCGAGCACAGCGGCGCCACCTTCGACCGACCTGACGGAGGTGGTCGCGACCTGCCTGGCATCGCGATGTCCCTCGACCGGCTGCTCGGTTCGTTCCACCGAAACCGACATGACTCGCCCCCTGAGCGATTGTGCTGGCGGTGCCCCTGAACGGCGATCCTCGACCACCGCTGCCGACGAGCGTAGGTGCCACCTCCACGATCCGCTCGGCACGACCCGGATGCCTGTGGACAACCCGGCGGCGACCTATCGTCGTCGATCATGTTCGCCCGGTGAAGGACGGTCCCGTTGGCTCTGCGGCGCTCGTCATTCCTCAGCAGCCATCAGCCGGCGGGTGACCCGTCGATCCGGGCCCGGTGAAGCGTGGCCTCGCCGGTGTCGCCGTTCTCGACGGTCCAGACGAGGTGGTCGCCGGTGATCCCGGCCCGGTAGACCCCGAACTGCCGGGCGGCTTCGAGCGGCTGCGCCTCCGCGGTGGGATCGGTGAGCACGAGGACGGCGCCCTCGTTCAGGTCGTCGTCGCCTCGCTCGACCCAGAGCAGGACGCGGCCGGCGAGGTCGACGTCGAACGCCTCGAAGCGGTCCGCGGCGGGCGGGACGACGTGGACCTGCACGGTCCGGCGGTCCAGGACGTGCACCCCGCCGTCCTGGGGCCAGGCGACGAGCTGGTCGGAGACGGCCAGTCCCCACCCGGCGTCGAACGTCTCCTGGTCCAGGTCGTACGGCAGGCCCTGGCCGATCACCTCGGTCGTGCCGTCGTCGCGGTAGCTGGTCAGCTCCAGCCGCGTGGCGCCGTCGATCGTCACGGCGGTCGCGACCACGACCTCGTCATCGTACGCGGCGACCTGCAGGACGTCCTCGGCCAGCACCTCGCCGGCGGAGCCGTCGTCGTCCAGCATGGCGGTGTGGACACTGACCGTGCCGTCCAGGTCGGTGACCCAGGCCACCCGTGCGCTGGTAAGACCGATCCACGTGCCGTCGAGCGTGGGCCGGGGGTCGGGGCCGTCGCTCGCGACCTGCACGGTCACGGTCCGCGGCGCTCCCCCGGTTCGTGCGTCGTCGAGCACGCGAACGGCGTAGGTGGCCGGGCCGGAGTCGCCCTGCGGCACCTCGGTCCACGCGACCCGCTCGCCGTGGCGGGTCACCCCGTGCACCGCGGTGGGCAGCCCGGCGACCGCCCCGGTGGTCGCGAGGTCGCTGCGTTCGGTGCCGCCGCCGTCGCGCGGCACTGCCAGCTGCAGCGTCTGGCCTCCCCCGCCGGGCAACACGGTCAGGAACGACCCGTCCGCCGCAAGAGTGCGTCCCTCGACGCGGGACACATCAAGACTGTCGAGCAGGATCGGCTCGCCACCGACCAGCCGCGCGGGCACCGGATCACCCTCGTCCACCGGTTCCCGCTCGGTCTCCTGGACCAGCCCGGGCTCAAGATCGGTGAGGCCCAGGTCGCGCCTCTGGGTCACCTGCTCCAGCCCGGTCACCTCGCGGAACCACTCGCTGCCCGGCAGCACGACCGTCCCCAGCCCGGGCACCCGCACCGGACCCGACAAGAACAGTGCCACCAGCACGGCGGCCGCCCCCGCGGCCACCGCCTGCGCGGTCCGACGGCGGCGCAGCGCCGCCTTGCTCTGCGCGAGCACGCCGTGCGGGTCGACGTCGAGCACCTCCACGAGCTCCAGGTCGACGCCGCCGATCAGACCACGCAGCCGGGCCAGACCCCGGGAGTTGGCGGCCTTGACCGTGCCGACGCTGCGGCCCAGCTCCTCGGCCACCTGCGCCTCGGACATGTCCAGCAGGTGCCGCATGACCACCACGCGCCGCTGCTGCGGCGGCAGCTGTGCCAGGGCGCGCACCAGCGCGTCCCGCAACTCGACACGGCCGGCCGCGTCCGGCGTCGAACCGACCGGCAGGTGCTCGTCGCCGGGGACGACCTCCCGGGCCGAGCGCCGCCAGGTGTCGGTACGCAGGTTGACCAGGACGCGCCGCGCGTACGCCCGCGGCTCACGGTCGCCGATCCGCCGCCACACCCGGTAGGTCCTCTCGAACGTGGTCTGCACCAGGTCCTCGGCACGGTGCCGGTCACCCGTCAGGAGGTAGGCGGTACGGGACAGATACGGTCCCGCGTCCCGCACGAAGGCCACGAACCCCTCATCCGGACTCGACCCGCGAGGGCCGACGACGACGGCGGCGCGCTCGTGCGCCTCGAAATCGATGCTCATGCCCTCCACCACGCGTCACGACGGTCGCAAGTTGAGCGGGAGCGCCGTAGCCGTTCAGCGGCGCCCGTAGCGCGCCAGGACGAACGACTCGACGATCTGCGCCACCAGGTAGAGCGTGAGCGACGCGAGCGTCACCACCAGCACGCACGCCCACACCAGGTTGTTCTCGGACCGGCCCACGGCGTTGACGACCATGCTGCCGATCCCCCGGCCGGTGATCAGCCACTCGGCGAGCAACGCGCCCGTGATGGCGCCCGGCACGGAGATCCGGACCGACGCGAACAACGCGGGCAGCGCCGACGGGAACGCGACCTTGACCAGCAGCGCCCAGCGGCCGCCGCCGTACACGTGGACGACGTCGGCCATCTGCGCGGACACCGAGCGCAGTCCCTGCACGATGTTCACCAGGGCGGGGAACAGCACCACGATCCCGGAGACCACGGCGACGCGGACCAGCTCGTCGGTGAACAACAGCCGGATGATCGGCGTGAGCGCGATGAGCGGCACGGCACGCAGGATCAGAGCGACCGGCATGACGGCGGTCTCGACCGGCTTCGAGAGCACGATCAGGGCCGCCGCGGTCGTGGCGGCGAGCATGCCCGCCACGAACCCGATGGCGGCGTCACCCAGCGTGACGCCGAGCGCGGTGGCGATCTCGGCGCGGGTCCGGGCGGCGTCGTCGTCCGCGAAGAGGAACTCGTAGACCTCGGCGGGGCCCTTCGCGACGAATGCGTTGTCGACCAGAACCACCGAGGCGAGCCAGACCAGGGTGAGGATCGCCACCATGAGCAGCGCGGTCCCGAGCGCCCTGCCCAGTCCGGCGGCGAGGGCACGGCCGGTGCCCACGACGGTCGAGGCCCGGCCGGCGGCGACCAGCCCCGCCCGGGCCGGCTCTGTCGACTGCCCGCTCATCCTCGTCCTCCTCCGGTCGACCACGGCACCACGAAGCGACCCAGCAGGCCGAACGCGGCATACCCGATGCCCGCGACGAGCGCACAGGCGAACATGATTCCCCAGGCGCGCTCGACCATGAGGCCCTGGCCGGCGGCGATCAGCGCGGGCCCGACGCCGCGGTCCACCCCGCCGATGTACTCGCCGAGGATCGCGCCCAGGAACGCGGCCGGGGCAGCGATCTTCAGGGCGCTGATGATCTCCGGCAGCGCGGACACGAGCTGCACGGTGACCAGTTGCCTCCAGCGGCCGCCGCCGTAGACGCGCACGACGTCGAGCGCCGCCCGGTCGGCGGACCGGAAGCCGAGGACCGCTCCGACGACGGTGGTGAAGAAGACGGACAGCGCCGCCAGGACGACCGCGGTCGGCGAGGGGTCGCCCGGATCCGGCGGGCCCAGCACGATGTACAGGATGGGCAGGATCGCGATCGTCGGCACGCAGTAGCTGATGACCGCGATCTGCGAGATCACGGGCTCCAGCCGCGGCGTGAGCAGCACGAGGGCCGCGAGGACGAGAGCCAGCCCGTTGCCCCACGCGAACCCGATCAGCGCCTCGACGACGGTGCCGCCGAAGTTGTTCACGTAGAACGCCCACCCGTCGACGCCGTACTGCCGCAGCACCCCGGGCGGTGTCGGCATGGACGAGCCGTCGAACACGGTGAGCGCGAGCAGCCACCAGAGCACGACCAGGGCGGCCAGACCCGCCGCTCCGCCCAGCCATGCGCGTGCGCGGTCACGCATCGACGGCCCGGTTCTGCGCGCCGTCGGCCACCCCGTCGTCCGCCGCGAACAGGAGTTCCGAGGCCCGGTCGTGCAGGGCATGGAACTCGCCGCTGCGCATCATCTCCGGCAGTCGCGGCCGCGGCAGGTCGACCTCGATGACCTCCTTGATCCGGCCCGGGCGCGGGCTCATGACCGCCACCTGGTCCGACAGGAAGATGGCCTCGGAGATGCCGTGGGTGACCATGAGGGTCGTGGCGGGCTTCTCGGTCCAGATCCGCAGCAGTTCCACGTTGAGGCGCTGCCTGGTCATGTCGTCCAACGCGCCGAACGGCTCGTCGAGCAGCAGCACCGAGGGCTTGACGACCAGTGCGCGCGCGATGGACACCCGCTGCCGCATCCCGCCGGAGAGCTGGCCCGGCTTGGCCTTCTCGAAGCCGGTCAGCCCGACGAGGCGGACCAGCTCCGCCACCAGCGGGCGGTCGACCGGCTGGCCCGAGACCTCGAACGGGAGGCGCAGGTTGGACTCGACCGAGCGCCACGGCAGCAGGGCGGAGTCCTGGAAGGCGATCCCGAGCTCGTGCCCGGAGCGAAGCTGCTCGGGATCCTTGCCGTCCACCTTCACGGTGCCCGACGTCGCCGACTCCAGGCCGGCGAGGATCCGCAGGATCGTGGACTTGCCGCAGCCGCTGGGGCCCAGCAGGGACAGGAAGCTGCCCTGGTCGGTGTGCAGTGTGACGTCGTCCAGCGCGGTGACCGCCTTGCGGCCCGACCCGAACGACTTCGACAGGTTCGCGATGTGGAGGCCGGTGCCGGCCCCGCCCTCCTGGGCGGAGCCGGCTCCGGCCGCGGCATCGGTGACGGACTGGTCGGTCACGCTCAGCCCTTGAGCTCGGGCTTCTCTGCGAGCAGTTCCTCCAGGAGCGACAGGTCGAACACGTCCTCCTGGGTGGCGTCGATGCCGGCCGCCTCGAACGTCTCCATGTTCAGCGCCAGGAGCTCGTCGCTGATCGTGAAGAGACCGTTCTCCGCCGTCTCGTCGGTGCTGATCAGCTCCTCGCACTGGATCGTGTTCTGCTGGATCTCCTTGTCCAGGTCGAGTTCCTGGTCGGCGCCGTACTCCTCGACCGCGAGGCGCGCGCCCTCCTCCAGCTCGGCACAGGCGTCGGTCCAGCCCTTGATCTCGGCCTCGAGGAACGCCTTGACCGCCTCGGGACGTTCGGCGATGGTCTCGTCCGTGGCGATGACGGACTCGGCGACGAACGGCAAGCCGTTGTCGGCGAACAGGAGGTTGGTGACGTCCTCGCCCTGCGCCTCGACGATGATCGACTCGTTGGTCACGTACGCGAGGAACCCGTCGACCTCGCCGTTGACCAGCGGCTGCGGGTCGTACTGCACGGGCACGATCTCGACGTCGTCCTCGGTGAGGCCGTTGGCCGCCAGGAGCGCGGCGAACAGCAGGCCGTTGCCGCCGTCCTGCACGCCGATCTTCTTGCCCTTGAGGTCGTCGATCGTCGCGATGTCCGCGCCGTCCGCGAGGGACAGGATCGTGAACGGATTCTTCTGGAAGGTGGTGCCCACGATCTTGATGGGCGCGTCCTCGTTGGCGACGACCTGACCCACGGTCACGGCATTGGTGAGGCCGAAGTCCGCCTTGCCGGAGGCGACGAGGTTCTCCGTGGCGCCCGGACCCGCGTTGAGCGTGACCGCGCCGAAGCCGGCGTCCGAGTAGTAACCCTTGCTGTCGGCCATGAACTCGCCGGCGAACTCGGCGTTCTTGATCCAGGACAGCTGGACGGTGAGGTCGCCGAGGTCCTCCCCCTGCGCGGGGGCGTCGTCGCCGGAGCCACATGCCGCGAGACCGAACGAGCAGGCGGCCACGACGGCCGTCAGGCGCACTATGCGCCCAGGACGGGAAAGCATCATGAGTGGTTCTCCTGGTGTGCTGGGTGGGGGCCGAAACCCGAGTTTCTCTCCGCGGACGCTAGGGGCTTACGGTTTCAGTCCCGCGTCGGCCGGTTACGCCGTCGTAAAACGCGGGGACGCAATCGGATCGTTATCGGTCACAACCGCGCCGCGGCGGACGCCTGTGGATAACTCTGCGCAGAGCCGGGCACCTCCGTGGCCGCCATTTCCCTGCCCTGTGGACGACACGCCAGACCGGGGGCCGGAGTTATCCACAGATTCACAAGGTTTTCCACATATACGCTGGTAACGCGGGTTCTCCACGACGGCCCGGCGGCGCACCGCCCGTGGACAAGCGGTGGACGAGCGCCGACCGGACACACCGCGGGACATTCCTGGTACCGCTCCGGACGGTTAGGGTCGGCCCATGACCAACGTCGGCCCTCCCGGTCCCTGGCAGTCCGTCGCCCGCTCCATCGGCCTGATGTCCGCCGACGGGACGGTCGCCGCCACGATCTTCGCCGAGATGTCCGCCCTCGCGGCGCGCACGGGTGCTGTCAACCTCGGCCAGGGATTCCCGGACGTCGACGGTCCGCAGGCGGCCAAGGACGCCGCGATCGCCGCCATCCGCGCCGGCCGCAACCAGTACGCCCCGGGCGACGGAGTCCCCGAGCTGCGCCGCGCCATCGCCGACCACCAGCGCCGCCACTACGGGCTCGAACTCGACCCGGATTCCGAGGTCCTGGTCTCGACCGGCGCCACCGAGGGAATCGCCGCCTCGATCCTCGCGCTCGTGGGCCCCGGCGACGAGGTGCTCACGCTCGAGCCGTTCTACGACGTCCACGCCGCCTGCATCGCGCTGTCCGGCGCCACGCACGTGACCGCCCCGCTCCTGCCGCGCGACGGCGCCTTCCGGCTCGACGTCGCGGCCCTGCGCGCCGCCGCCTCACCGCGCACGCGTGTGATCGTGATCAACACGCCGCACAATCCCACCGGCGCGGTGCTCACGCCCGGCGAGCTGGAGGCGGTCGCCGCCGTCGCGCGCGAGCACGACGCCGTCGTCGTCACCGACGAGGTCTACGAACACCTCGTGTACGACGGCGCCCGCCACGTCCCCGTCGCCACGCTGCCCGGGATGCGGGAGCGCACGCTGACGGTGTCGTCGTCCGGCAAGACCTTCTCCCTCACGGGCTGGAAGATCGGCTGGGTGTGCGGCCCGGCCGACCTCATCACGGCCGTGCGCACCGTCAAGCAGTTCCTCACGTTCAGCTCGGGAGCGCCGTTCCAGCCCGCGATCGCGGAGGTGCTGGCCGACGACGACGTCCCGCGCGCACTCGCCGCGTCCCTGGCCGAGCGCCGCGACCTGGTCTGCGAGGGGCTCACGACCGCCGGATTCGACATCTCGGTGCCCGCCGGCACCTACTTCGTCTCCGCCGACGCGGCCGGCCTCGGGTTCGACGACGGGACCGAGCTCTGCCGCCGCCTCCCCGAGCTCGCGGGCGTGGTCGCCGTCCCGGTGTCCGCGTTCTGCACGCCGGGCTCGCCGACGTCCGAGGCCCTGCGGAGCTGGGTCAGGTTCACCTACGTCAAGCAGCCCGACGTGCTGGAGGAGGGGATGCGGCGGCTCGTCAAGGCGTTCGGCTGATCATCGGGGCTCAGGCGCGGTCAGGCCCGGTCAGACGCAGGTACCGGTCGGCTGGCTGGGCTCCGGGTCGGGGTCCGCGGTGTTCTCGCTCGCGGGTTCGGTGCTCCCGTCGCCCGTGTCGCCGGCCTCTCCGCCGCCCGTCGTGCCGTCCCCGCCGGACGCGCCGTCCTCCGACCCGCCGGTGTCCTCGGCGCCGCTCTCCCCGGTCCCGTCACCGTCACCGGAACCACCGCCGTCGGACTCGCCGCCCGCCGAACCGTCCCCCTCGCCCGAACCCGTGCCGTCTCCGCTGTCGCCCGACGTCCCCTCGCCCTTGAGCGGCGGCAGGTCTGTCGGGGCAACATCGTTCGCCAGATTGGCCCAGAGCAGATCAGCCTCATCAGTCCACGCGACGCGGTTGTCACCCGGGAACCGCGGCGCGTTCGGGACGGTTTCGAAGATAATCCGGTCCTTCTGGATGTCCTTGAGGCTGAACGCGAGACCCACCAGGTTCTGCGCGTCGGCGAGCTCCGGGTCCGGGTTCACGGAGCCGAGCACTGCCTTGGACAGGTTCAGCATCTTCGCCGGGTTGGCCATCGTGTCGGCCGACAGGATCTGGCGCAGCAGCGCGTTGATGAAGCCCTGCTGCCGCTCGATGCGCTCCAGGTCGCTCTGGGTGGTCCCCTCGACATGGCGCGCGCGCAGGTAGTCGAGCGAGTCCTTGCCGCCCAGCGTCTGCTCCCCGGCCGGGAGGTTCACGCCCCCGTACCGTTCCGGGGTGACGATCGGGGAAGGCAGGCAGACGCGCACGCCGCCGATGGCGTCGACCACGTCCAGCACGCTGTTCATCTTGACCACGATGTGGTTGGGCATCGGTATGCCGGTGTTGTCCATGACGGTGGTGATGGTGCAGGCCGCGCCGTACGTGAGGTCGTCCTCGCCCGCACCCGTCAGGTTGCCGGCGGCGTCGAAGGCACCGTTGAACTGCCCGATCCCCAGCGCCGGCGCCACACCTCCCCCTGGGAGCTCGCACTCCGGCCGGTTCACCATCGAGTCGCGCGGGATCGACACGACGTGGATCCACGACCGGTCCCTGGAGACGTGCACCACCATCGCCGTGTCGGACCGCATGCCGACCTCGGCGGCTCCGCCGGCGACCGCGACGTTCTCCGCGTCGCGGTAGTCCGTGCCGATCACCAGGATGTTCACCGGGACATCCTTGAAGGGGTCGGACGGGTCCTTCACCTCACGGCTGGCACCCTGCACGATGCCGGACACGTCGGAGACCTCGACCTCCGCCGCCAGCTGGTCCATGACGGTGGCCGCCGCCGCACCGCCCAGCGCGAAGACGCCCACGAAGCACATCGCCACGATCCGCGGCCTGCGTGACCAGCCCCTGCCCGAGGAGTGTCGGCTGGCCGGCCGGTCCGTACGCTGGGGGATCCGATGTGGCGGCATCGACGCATGCTGCGCGGACGGCCGGTCGGGCTGAGGCATAGGCTGGAGGATAGCGTCACTGCGTTTCACACGTGTTCAGACGCTTGTCAGGGACAGAACGTTGTACGGCACCCCAGATCCGTCTCGCGCCGGCCGGCGGTGGGACGGAATCCCGCGGACCTCAGCGCCGCCGGAACGCCGGCGTCGCGAAGGCCAGAACCGCCAGGGCACCCAGCACGGACGCGAACATCACCGACACCATCGCCACCGAACCGCCGCCGAGGAACCCGGCGAGCGAACTGACGATTCCCGCCACCGACGACTGCACCGCGCCGATCAGCGCGGCCGACGTCCCCGCGATCTCGCCGTGCCGGGACATCGCCATGGCCGCGGCGTTCGGCTGGATGAGCGGCTGCGTCGCGAGCACGAACCACATCACGACGAGCAGCCCGGCCAGGCCGCCGACGCCGAGCAGCACGACACCCAGCAGCGCCGCCGCGGTGACGGTCTGCGCCACGACGGCAAACCGCAGCAGCCGCATCGGGGCGACCCTGCGCACCAGTGAGGCGTTGACCTGGGCGGCGAGCACCAGCCCGACGCCGTTCGCGGCGAAGAGCAGGGAGAACTGTCCGTGCGAGAGCCCGAACTCGTCCTGGAACACCACCGGGGAGCTGACCACGTAGCTCATCAGCACGCCGAACGACAGGCCCGGCAGGACCGCCAGGGCGAGGAACTGCCGGTCGCGCAGCAGGGTGGCGTACCCGGCGAAGACCCGGCCCCGCGCGGTCACGGCCCGCTGCTCGGCGCCGTGGGTCTCCGGCATGAACCGCAGCACGACGAGCGCGAGCACCACCCCCATGGCGGCGAGCAGCACGAACACCCAGCGCCACGACGCCCCGGTGAGGATGGCCGAACCGATGGTCGGGGCGAACATGGGGGCGATGCCGATGACCAGCATGAGGCGCGACAGGACGCGCGCCGCCTCCGCGCCGACGAACCGGTCACGGACGACCGCCATCGCCGTGGTGGCGGCCGCGGCGTTGAATAACCCCTGCATCACGCGCAGGACGATCAGACCGCTCATGGTGGGCACGACGACGCACAACAGCGACGTCACGACGTGCAGCGCCAGGCCGACGAGCAGCGGGGCGCGGCGGCCGAACCGGTCCGAGAGCGGCCCGATGACGAGCTGCCCCAGCCCGCCGCCGATGAGCATGGCCGACACCGTGAGCTGCGCCATCGCCTCGGTGGAGCCAAGGTCCGCGGCGACCTGCGGGATGCCCGGCAGGTACATGTCGGTGGTGAACGCCGGCAACGCGCAGAGCGAGCCGAGCATGACGACCCACAGGGCGACGGTCTTGCCGCGCGGGCGGACGGGTGCGGAGGGAAGAGCGACGGGACGGGAGGCGAGCTGGGCGGTGGACACGAGTCTCCTGAGGGCACGACGGGAGTGGTGCGACGATGCGGGAGGATGGTTTCCCCAGTCTATCGAATCGATACGATCGTGTCACGGCCCTTTCCCGTCACACCCGTCACACCCCGGACTCCCGGCGATGTCCGACAGCCGGAGCACACTGGGGGCATGTGCGGAAGATTTGCCTCGTTCAGGGACGCCCAGGATCTGGCCGACGAGCTCGCGATCGCCGAGCTCGCCGAGGACGCGCGCCTGCTGGAACCGTCGTGGAACGTCGCCCCGACGGACCCGGTCAGGATCGTGGTCGAACGCGCCGCCCGGGACACCGGCGAGATCACCCGGTCGATGCGCGTCGCCCGCTGGGGCCTCGTCCCCTCCTGGGCCAAGGACCCGGGGATCGGGGCGCGCCTGATCAACGCGCGCAGCGAGTCGCTGCTCGACAAGCCCGCGTTCGCGAAGCCGTTCGCCGCCCGGCGCTGCCTCGTCGTCGCGGACGGCTACTACGAGTGGCGCAAGCTGCCCGACGGCGGCCCGGCGGCGCGGTCCGCCACGAGCCCGTCGCCGGCCGGTACGGCCCGCACCCGCGGGAGATCGAAGCAGGCGAAGCAGGCCTACTGGATCCGTCCGGCTGCGGGCCGTCCGGCGGCGTTCGCGGGCCTGTACGAGTTCTGGCGCGACCCGTCGAAGGCCGACGAGGACCCCGCGCGCTGGCTCGTCACGACCACCGTGGTCACCCGGGCGGCGGCCGGGAGGATGGAGCTGATCCACGACCGTGCGCCGGCGGTCCTGGGGGCGGATGCCTGGGATCGCTGGCTCGATCCGGGCGTCGGTGCCGAGGAGGCCGGTGCCCTCCTGCGAGAGTCCCGCGTACCGCTGGCGGCCGGCCCGGTCGGTGCCGCCGTCGGCTCGGTCCGCAACGACGGGCCCGGGCTGATCGAGCCGGACCTGCACCCCAGCGACCCGGAACCGCTGCTCCTGTGACCGAGCCGGGCCGCGCGGCCCGGCCTCCGGCGCTCGGAAGAACGGCGGGCGTCCGCCGCGAGGACGGCAGTACGCTCGCGACGTGACCACACCCTCCATCGCCCGAACCCCGACCGCCGTGGACGCCGTCGCCGACGCACACGTCCAGCGGCTCACCGAGCACAGCCCGATGACCGCCACCGAGATCGGCCTGCCCGGGCACGACCACCTCATGGACACGCTGGACCCGGCGTACCACGACGAGACCGCCGCCCTGAACCGGGCCACGCTCGACGCACTGGACGCGGTGGACCCCGTGGACGACGTCGACCACGTGACCCTCGCGGCCATGCGCGAGCGCCTCGGCCTGCAGCTCGAGCTGCACGACGCCGGCGAGGACATCGCCGACCTGAACAACATCGCCTCGCCCGTGCAGTACCTGCGGGAGATCTTCGACATGATGCCGACGGACTCCCCGGAGGCGTGGGAGAACATCTCCGGCCGCCTGGGCGCGCTGCCGACGGCGGTCGACGGCTACACCGAGTCCCTCCGCCTGGCGGCCTCCCGCGGCAGCGTCGCCGCGATCCGGCAGGTCCGCGAGTGCGTCACGCAGGCGCGCGAGCTGGCGGGCGACGAGTCGTTCTTCGCGTCGTTCGTCGCGGGCGAGGCGGCGCGCGGCGCGCTGGGCGAGGGCAACGACGCCCTGCGGTCCGATCTCGCCAGGGCCGCCGACGGCGCGCGTGCCGCGTACGCGAAGCTCGCGGACTTCCTCGAGTCGGAGCTCGCGCCGCGGGCTCCCGAGGCGGACGCCGTGGGCCGTGACCGCTACGCGTTGTTCAGCCGGACGTTCCTGGGCGCCACGGTCGACCTGGAGGAGACCTACGAGTGGGGCGTCGAGGAGCTCGCCCGTGTCGTCGCCGAGCAGGAGGCGGTGGCCCGCGAGATCGCCGGACCGGGCGCGAGCGTCGAGGACGCGGTACGCATGCTCGACGCGGACCCGGCGCGGAAGCTGGCCGGGACCGACGCGCTCAAGGCGTGGATGCAGGAGACCTCGGACGCCGCGATCCGCGACCTGGGCGGCACGCACTTCGACATTCCCGAGCCGGTGCTGACGCTGGAGTGCATGATCGCGCCCACGCAGACCGGCGGCATCTACTACACCCCGCCGAGCGACGACTTCTCGCGCCCCGGCCGCATGTGGTGGTCCGTCCCGCCGGGGGTCACCGAGTTCAACACGTGGCGCGAGAAGACGACCGTCTACCACGAGGGCGTCCCGGGCCACCACCTGCAGTGCTCGCAGGCGGTGCACGCGCGCGACACGCTCAACTCGTGGCGCCGGCTGGCGTGCTGGGTCTCGGGGCACGGCGAGGGCTGGGCGCTGTACGCGGAGCGGCTCATGGCCGACCTCGGCTACCTGGACGACCCGGGAGACCGGCTCGGCATGCTCGACGGCCAGCGCCTGCGTGCGGCCCGCGTCGTGTTCGACATCGGGATGCACCTGGGGCTCAAGGCGCCCGCGGCGTGGGGCGGGAACACCTGGGACGCCGGTACGGCATGGGAGTTCCTGAAGTCGAACGTCAACATGCCCGAGGAGTTCATCCGCTTCGAGTACCACCGCTATCTGGGCTGGCCCGGGCAGGCGCCGTCGTACAAGGTGGGCCAGCGGCTGTGGGAGCAGACGCGGGACGAGGCGAAGGCGGCCGCGGCCGCGAAGGGCGAGGAGTTCGACACGAAGGCGTTCCACGCCCGCGCGCTGAACCTGGGCTCGGTCGGCCTGGACGTGCTCCGCGGGGCGCTCGGCTGAACACCGGCGGTGCGGCGGGACCGCCGGGCGGCGTGTCCCGCCGTCCACGCGGGTGCGTGCGCGGGAAGTGCGCACGCACCCCTACCTGAACCCGGGGCAGGTGCCGTACCGTCAGGGTGGGGGCTCGCGACGACGTGGGTTCCGGCGAGCAGCGACGGAGGTGCTTCCCATGCGGGTGACAGAGGCATTACGGCGTAAGGGCAGCTCGGTGGTCACCATCTCCGGTGACCGGAGCGTACGTGATCTGCTCGCACTCCTCGCGGAGCACCGGATCGGCGCCGTGGTGGTGTCCGGCGACGGCGCCCGCGTGGACGGCATCGTCAGCGAGCGCGACGTCGTCCGGCGGCTGCACGCGGACGGGGACGCCGTCCTGGACAGCCCGGTCACGCAGATCATGACGGCCGACGTGCACACGTGCGGGCCCGAGGCCACGCTCGACGAACTGATGCCCCTGATGACGGAGCACCGCGTGCGGCACGTCCCCGTGCTGGTGGACGGCCGGCTGGCCGGGATCGTGAGCATCGGTGACGTCGTCAAGCACCGGATCGCCGAGGTGCAGGCCGAGCGCGACCAGCTCACGGACTACATCACCGGCGGGCGGATGTCGGCCTGAGCCTCCCGGGCCGCGGCGGAGAGATCCACGAGGAACGCCGCGTCCTTGCGTACCTGCTCGGGCACGCTCGGCGCCCACCAGTCATCCGGTACGGCTTTGACCTCGACGTTCACCCCGCGCCGTCCGAGGATCGAGGTGAGCAGCACGGTCGACGTCGTCGGCAGGCTGAGTATGCGCTGCCCCTCGTGCATGCCGGACAGCCGCAGTTCCAGCACCGCGCCCGGGTCGGCGATGGTCACTCCGGGCGTGGTCCGCAGGATGCGCTGCACCAGGGGCTCGTCACGCCGGTACGGCACGTACAGCAGCGGGCCCTCGGCGGCCATCGACAGCACCCACGACAGGTAGGCGTCGGCGTCCACGAAGCCCGCGCCCACCAGGCCCGACCCGACCACGACGGTCGGCTCGGCGGGCGCCGCCTCGAGCGGCTGGGAGGTGAACCAGGCGAACTCGTTGCGCACCACGCGCACGCCGAGCTCCGACAGCCGGCCGAGGGCGTCGGCGGGCAGCGGGAGGGCGGTGAACAGGGTGAGCCCGCCGCGGCGTGCCAGGGACCGCAGGCGGTCGGCGGTGGCGCGGCCGAGCACGCGGCGGGCCGCGCCGGAGCGCACCCCGGAGCGCACGAAGGCCCCCGTGGGCGAGGTGAGGATGCGGTCGAGGTCGAGGGCGGCGAGCCCGTCGTCGACGAGGGTGATCGAGGTGACCGGGCGCGTCAGGAGGGCGGTCTGCACGACGCCGGAGAACGCCTCGCCGACGATCCGGTTCCGGTTCAGGGACCACATGGCGTTCTGGACCGGCCGCACGTCCATCGTCAGGCCGGCCGGCAGGGTCGCGCGCGCGAACGCGTCACGCGCCTGGGCGAGGGTGGGCACGTCGTTGCGCACGTGTACGCGGGTGGTGTCGCCGCCGAGGCCCGCGGCGTGCGCCTCGATCGTGCACAGCAACTGCAGTGGTGACTCGACCAGTGCGCCGACGACGCGCGCCCGCGCGCTCACGAGCGAAGGCTCCAGCGCCAGGAGTCGGCGTTGTGGCGGCCCGACCGGCCGCCGAAGTTCTGCGCGGTGGCGGCACCGTTGCCCCGCAGCACGCGCGACCGGTTGGTCCACTCGTCGATCGGGGCGGCGTCCTCCGGTTCCGCGGCGGCGGTCACGGCGGCGAGGCCGGCCACGAGAGCGGCGACCTCGAGGTCGTCCGGCCGGCCGCGTACGACCCGTAGCTGTGGGTGCGAGCTCATCGTTCGTCCTCCCTGGAGTCGTCCCGGCCGGGGCCGGGGCCGTCGAACCCGGTGTCATCGGTCCCGTCGAACGGGTCCTCGCCGAGCGGGCCGTCGTCGAACCCGGCCGGGGCGCCGCGCGAGGAGATCCACTCGAGCACCTCGTAGCCGCCGTCGGCCAGGCGTTCCGCGACCTCCTCGCCCGTGGCGTCGACCATGCCGAGCACGCCGTCGAGCGAGGCGTCGTTGCCGCGTGCGGCGACCAGGAAGCTCAGGAAGAAGGCCTCCGCGCGCTGCGGGACGTCGCCCTGCTCCGGGCGGGGCGCGGCGTCCGCACCCGGCTCCCAGATGGACGTGGTGAGGTCCGGATGCATGCCGAGGGCGCCGTGCAGGATGTCGAAGAGGTCGGCGTTGCGCTGCCCGACCTTCTCCTCGAGCACGTGCACCCGCGGGTCCTCGTCGGCCTCCGCGGCGCCGAACTCCCCGCGCACGCCGACGGCCGTGCGGACGTAGTCGTGCAGAGTCGCGGCGAGCGCGTCGACCGCGCGGTGCAGCGGCTCGGGATC
Organism: Myceligenerans halotolerans; assembly: GCF_054782975.1. Lineage (NCBI taxonomy): Bacteria > Bacillati > Actinomycetota > Actinomycetes > Micrococcales > Promicromonosporaceae > Myceligenerans > Myceligenerans halotolerans. The sequence continues at coordinate 653,954 of NZ_BAAGRL010000006.1, read as the reverse complement.
CACGGGGCCCAGCGGTGCCGGGCCGTGCGTGGCGTCCTCATGGCTCATGGGCTTCCTCCGGTGGGGCCGTCCGGGGACAGGGCCGTGAGAGGCCAAGCGTAGTGCGCCCGGCTGGGTGCCCTTACCACAAGCCCCGTCACAGGGGAATGTTGCCGTGCTTCTTCGGCGGCAGGCTCGCGCGCTTGGTGCGCAGCGCCCGCAGCGCCCGGACCACCTGGACGCGCGTCTCCGACGGCCGGATCACCGCGTCCACGTACCCGCGCTCGGCCGCATCCCACGGGTTGACGATGGCCTCCTCGTACTCCGCGGTCAGCCGGGCGCGCTCCGCCTCGACGTCGCCGCCCTCGTCGGCAACCTTCTTGAGCGCCCCGCGCTGCAGGATGTTCACGGCGCCACCCGCGCCCATGACCGCGATCTGCGCGGTGGGCCAGGCCAGGTTGACGTCCGCGCCGAGCTGCTTGGAGCCCATGACGATGTACGCGCCGCCGTACGCCTTGCGGGTGATGACCGTGACCAGCGGGACCGTCGCCTCGGCGTAGGCGTAGATCAGCTTCGCGCCGCGGCGGATGATCCCCTGGTGCTCCTGGCCCACGCCCGGCAGGAAGCCCGGCACGTCGACGAACGTCAGCACGGGGATGTTGAACGCGTCGCAGGTGCGCACGAACCGCGCGGCCTTCTCCGCCGCGTCGATGTCCAGGGTGCCCGCCATCGACAGCGGCTGGTTCGCGACGATGCCCACGGCCTGGCCCTCGACGTGCCCGAAGCCAGTGAGCACGTTGGCCGCGAACATCGGCTGGACCTCGAGGAACGACTCCGGGTCTAGCACCGCCTCGACCGCGTCGCGCATGTCGTAGGGCTGGTTGTCGGAGTCGGGGACGAGCCGGTCCAGGGCCTCGTCGTCGGCGGTGACCTCGAGCGGGGTGTCCTCGGCCGGGAACGCCGGCGCGTCGCCCAGGTTGTTCTGCGGCAGGTAGCCGAGCAGGTGGCGGACGTAGTCGAGCGCGTCGTCCTCGTCGCTCGCCATGTAGTGCGCCACGCCCGACGTCGCGTTGTGCGTCCGCGCCCCGCCCAGCGTCTCGAAGTCGACGTCCTCCCCGGTCACCGAGCGGATCACGTCCGGCCCGGTGATGAACATGTTCGACGTGCCGTCCGCCATCACGATGAAGTCGGTCAGCGCCGGCGAGTACACGGCACCGCCGGCACTCGGCCCGAGGATGAGGGAGATCTGCGGGATCACACCCGACGCCGCCACGTTGCGCCGGAACAACTCCGCGAACTGCGTCAGGGCCGCCACGCCCTCCTGGATGCGCGCGCCGCCGCCGTCGCTGATCCCGATGATCGGCACGCCGGTGCGCAGCGCCAGGTCCTGCACCTTGGTGATCTTCTCGCCGTGCACCTCGCCGAGGCTGCCGCCGAACACGGTGAAGTCCTGCGCGTAGATGCACACCTGACGGCCGTCGATCGTGCCGTACCCGGTCACGACGCCGTCGCCCGGGATCCGCTTCTTCTCCAGCCCGAAGTTGCGGCTGCGGTGCGTCGCGAGGGCGTCGAGCTCGACGAAGCTGCCCTCGTCGAGCAGCTCGGCGATGCGCTCGCGCGCCGTCTTCTTGTCCCGCTTGTGCTGCTTGGCCTGCGCGGTCACCTCGGGATCGGTGACGGCGGCAGCGCGGCGGGCCTCGAGGTCGTCGAGCTTGGCCTGGGTACCCACGGGGGCGGTGGTGGTGGCGTCGTTCACGAGGCGAGCCTAGTTGGAACATTCGGCCAACTCGATGGCAACGTCGTCAGCGTGGGGTCGGCGAGCCTTGTGAGGTTCCTACAGGGCACGGTTTTCCACAGACTCCCGACGCGGCACGCGGGGCGCCCGTCGGCGAGGCAGGATGGGAGCCATGCGCGCACCACTTCGCCCGACCGAGCTGCTCGTCCCCGGCTTCCACCGCGTCGACGTGGTCGAGGAGTCGACCTCCACCAACAGCGAGCTCGTCGCCGCCGTGCGGTCCGACCCCGGCGCCTGGCCCGCGCCGTCGGCCCTCGTCGCCGAGCGCCAGACCGCCGGCCGCGGCCGCGCCGGACGCTCCTGGGAGACGCCGCCACGAGCCTCCCTCACGGTCTCGATCCTCCTGCGCCCGGCGGTCCCCGCCGAGCGTCTCGGCTGGCTGCCGCTGCTGGCCGGGACGGCGGTCGTCCGCACGGCCTCCGGGTACGACGGCCTGGGCGGGTCCGACGGCGGGAGCTGGGCCGACGGCGGAGGCGGGTCCAACGACAGGAACTGGGCCGACGACGGTGGTAGCTGGTCTGACGACGGCGGTAGCGGTTCCGGCGACAGCCGGGCCGACGACGGTGCCGCGGACCTTGCCGTCAAGTGGCCCAATGACGTGCTGGTGCGGGAGCAGACTCCCGTGACCGGGCTGGGCCGCTACCGCAAGGTGGCGGGAATCCTGGCCGAGGTGGTGCCCGGGGGCGGCGCCGGCGAGCCCGCGGCGGTCGTGCTCGGCATCGGGCTCAACGTGTCGCAGGCACAGCACGAGCTGCCCGTGGAGACCGCCTCGTCGCTGACACTGGCCGGATACGGGGACCTCGACCGGACCGCGCTGCTGGCCGGGCTCCTGCGCGAGGTGGCGACCGCCGTCGGCCGGTGGGAGCGGGCGGGCGGCGACCCGGACGCGTCGGGCCTCGCCACCGAGTGCGCGGCCGCCTCCGCGACCCTGGGCACACGCGTCCGCGCGGAGCTGGCGGGCGGCGCGGGCACGGTCGAGGGCGAGGCCCTGCGCCTGGACCCCACGGGCGCGCTGGTGATCCGCACCGACGCGGGCGAGGAACGCACGGTCTCTGCGGGGGACATCCACCACTTGAGGTGATGCGCTGTGACGCGCGCCGGTACGGTCGGCAGGTTGTCGAGCGGTCGGTCCTTTGTCCGTGTGGTCGGTCGCTCGGGGGGCCGACTTCTCGACATCGGACCGACCGATCCCGACATCGGACCGACCAGCCGACAACCAACCGACCACGTCGCCCACCCGCGCGATCCCCAGCGAATAGGCTGCTCCCGTGCTCGAGAACGAACCCGACCCCGCCGAGGGCGCCCAGCAGGACCCCCAGCCCGGGCGTGACACGCCGGACGACCGGTCCGGCCGGGACGCCTCGGCCGGCCCCTTCGCGACGGACCACGGCCATTCCCATGCGCTCGGCTCGGACACCGCGACGCGCCTGGACGAGGCGATCCTGGGTGGGCCGCGGGTGTACACGTTCCCGGAGATCGTCGAGCGGACGGGCCTGGAACGGAAGCGGATCGAGGACTTCTGGCGCTGGATGGGGCTTCCCGTGACCCATCCGACGGACGCGTGGTTCACGGCGTCGGACGTCGAGGCGCTGCAGGAGATCGACGAGGTCTTCGAGGAGCAGGAGATGGACGCCCGGGCGCGGATGGCGTTCGTCCGCGCGATGGGCCACACCACGGAACGCCTCGCGCTGTGGCAGGTCGAGGCCCTCGTGGAGCACCTCGCCCGGCGGTACGACCTGGACGAGACCTCGGCCCGGCTGCTCGCTCTGGACCGTCTCCCCGACCTCGCCGAGATCCTCGGGCGCCAGCTGGAGCACGCCTGGCGGCGCCAGCTCGCCGCGCTGACCGGCCGGATGGCGATCGAGTTCGCCGGCGCCCGCGACGAGGTGGACCACGACGCCCATCAGCTCCCGCTCCCCCGCGCCGTGGGGTTCGCCGACGTCGTCTCCTTCACGAAGCGGACGGCCGGCCTGGAGTCGGCGGAGCTGGCCGACTTCGTGCAGCGCTTCGAGGCCGGCGCCCGCGACATCATCACGAACTGCGGCGGCCGTGTCGTCAAGACGATCGGCGACGCCATCCTCTTCGTGGCCGACGACGCCGAGACGGGCGCGGAGGTCGCGCTCAACCTCGCGGAGGCGACCGGCGAGTCCCTGGGCACGGCGCAGCCGGACGAACCCGAGATCCCGGTACGCGTCGGCTTCGTGTGGGGGCGCGTGCTGTCGCGGTTCGGCGACGTGTTCGGCCCGTCGGTCAACCTGGCGTCCCGGCTCACGGACCAGGCGGAACCGTCCACCGTGCTGGTGGACAAGCAGACGGCGGACATTCTCGCGTCGTCGTCCCGGTACGCGCTGACGCGGCAGCCGGTCCGGGAGGTTCCCGGCATCGGCCCCCTGGCCCCGGTCCGCCTCCAGCGCGCGTACTCGGGCTGACGCCGCGCGGCGTTCCCGGCGGCGCGCCCGTCAGCCGCGCCTCATCGCGCCCGGGAGCAGGCGGAGCTGGGTCGCGCGCTCGGCGGCGAGCGTCCGCAGCGGCCCTCGCTGCCAGGTGCGGTCCAGCAGCCGTTTCGCCGCGCGGACCGCCTCGGGGCGGTGTCCGGCGATGGTTCCCGCGAGCGCCCGGGCCTCGGTCAGCGGGTCGTCCGAGGCCGAGCCCGCCAGGCCGAACGCGACCGCGTCCGTGCCGGAGAACTCCTCGGCGGTCAGGGTGAGGCGCTTGGCGGTCTCGATCCCGGTCAGCTCCGAGACGGCCTGGATGCCTGTCATATCTGGCACCAGGCCGCGGGCGACCTCCATGACGCACCAGCGGGCGTCGGGCGTGGTGATGCGCAGGTCGGCGGCCAGGGCGAGCTGCAGTGCTCCGCCGAGGACGTGCCCGTGCACGGCCGCGATCACCGGGACGGGCAGGCGCCGCCACGCCCAGCACGCCTCCTGGAATCGGTTGGTGCCGCGCCAGGTCGGCACGAACGCTGCGGCGACCCCGGCGGGGTTCCGCGCCGCGGCCTGGAGGTCGAGTCCGGCGCCGAACGACCGTCCCTCGCCGGAGAGGATCACCGCCCGCAGTCCGGGCCGGCGGCGCAGGCGCCGTGCCGTCGCCGCGAGGTCGCCGAGCATGTCGAGCGTCAGGGCGTTCAGTTTGTCGGCGCGGTCGAGGCGGACGTGCGCGACGTCGTCGTCCACGGTGCAGGCGATGTGCGACATGGCCGAAGCGTACGGTCAAGAGGTCGCGCGCAACCTCTGGGATAACCTGGCGCCCGTGCTCCGACTCGTGCTCGCCTCCCGCTCCCCCGCTCGGCTCGCGACGCTGCGTTCGGCGGGCGTGGAGCCGATCGTGCGGGTCTCCGGCGTGGACGAGGACGCGGTCCTCACCGAGGCCCGGGGCCGTACGGAGCGTCTCGGGCCGGACGACGCCGTGCTGCTGCTCGCGCAGGCGAAGGCGGAGGACGTCGCGCACGGCATCGGCCGGGAGGGTGCTGCCGCGGCCTGGGGTGCGGAGGGGGCCGTCGTCGTCGGCTGCGACTCCATGCTGGAGGTCGACGGCGAGGTGGCCGGCAAGCCGGCGAGCCCGGAGGTGGCGCGCGAACGGTGGCGCGCGATGCGTGGTGGCAAGGGGGTGCTGCACTCCGGGCACTGGCTCGTCGACCTGCGCGACGAGGACGCGGGCGGCACGGGCGCCACGATCGGTGCGACGAGTTCCACCACCGTCTGGTTCGGCCAGATGGACGACGACGAGATCGACGCCTATGTGGCCACCGGCGAGCCGCTGGAGGTGGCGGGCGCATTCACCATCGACGGTCTCGGCGGGCCGTACATCGACCGGGTGGAGGGCGACCACCACGGCGTGGTCGGGATCAGCCTGCCCCTGCTCCGCACGCTCCTGCACGACGTCGGCGTGCCCTGGCACACGCTCCGCACGGCCTGAAACACGCCCGGCCGGCGCGCATTGCGGAATCCGACAGCGAGGCCCTGCCCGGGATCCGCCCGAGCCCGCGAAGGCCGCCGCGCATGGTGGATTCCTCCAAACGCGCTGGGGGCTCGTTGGCGAACCTTCCACACGTCCCCCGGCGCCCGCCCGCGTTACCGTGAGCCGTGCCCAGTTCTCGTATGCCCAGCGCCAGCATCTCCAAGGTGCTCATCGCCAACCGCGGTGAGATCGCCGTCCGCGTCGCCCGCGCGTGCGCCGACGCCGGCATCGCGTCCGTGGCCGTGTACGCGGAACCGGACCGGGACGCCATGCACGTGCGCCTCGCCGACGAGGCGTTCTCCCTCGGCGGTGCCACGGCCGCCGGGACCTATCTCGACATCGCGAAGCTGCTCGACGTCGCGCGGCGTTCGGGGGCTGACGCCGTCCACCCCGGGTACGGGTTCCTGTCGGAGAACGCCGAGTTCGCCCAGGCGGTGATGGACGCGGGACTCGTGTGGATCGGTCCGCCGCCGTCGGCCATCGAGGCGCTGGGCGACAAGGTGAGCGCGCGGCACATCGCGCAGCGGGCGGGCGCCCCGCTGGTTCCCGGGACGCCCGATCCGGTGGCCGGTGCGGCCGAGGTCCGCGCGTTCGCGGAGGAGTACGGGCTGCCCATCGCGATCAAGGCGGCGTTCGGTGGCGGCGGCCGCGGCCTGAAGGTCGCCCGCACGTACGACGAGATCGGCGAGCTGTTCGACTCCGCGGTCCGCGAGGCCACGGCCGCGTTCGGCCGGGGCGAGTGCTTCGTGGAGCGCTACCTGGACAAGCCCCGGCACGTGGAGACGCAGTGTCTCGCGGACGCGCACGGCAACGTCGTCGTGGTCTCGACGCGTGACTGCTCGCTGCAGCGCCGGCACCAGAAGCTGGTCGAGGAGGCGCCCGCGCCGTTCCTCACCCCGGCGCAGACGGCCGCGCTCTACGAGGCGTCGGAGGCGATCCTGCACGAGGCCGGCTACGTCGGTGCGGGGACGTGCGAGTTCCTCGTGGGCGTCGACGGGACGATCTCGTTCCTCGAGGTCAACACCCGCCTGCAGGTGGAGCACCCGGTGACCGAGGAGGTCACCGGCATCGACCTGGTCCGCGAGCAGTTCCGTATCGCCGCGGGCGAGAAGCTGGGCTACGGCGCGCCGGAGGTGCGCGGCCACTCCATCGAGTTCCGGATCAACGGCGAGGACCCGGCGGCGGGGTTCATGCCGGCGCCCGGCAGGCTGGACAAGATCGTCTGGCCGTCGGGGCCGGGCGTGCGCGTCGACACGGGTGTCATCGAGGGCGACGTCGTGTCCGGCAACTTCGACTCGATGATCGCCAAGCTGATCGTCACCGGCGCCACGCGGGCGCAGGCGGTGCAGCGGGCTCGTCGCGCCCTGCGCGAGCTGCACATCGAGGGCATCCCCACGGTCGTCCCGTTCCATCGCGCGGTGCTGGAGGCACCGGCGTTCGTGCCGGAGCTGGTGTCCGACGCCGGCCACGGGGACAACGCGTTCGCCGTGCACACCCGCTGGATCGAGACGGAGTTCGCCGAGACGGTCAAGGGGCTGGGCTCCGCCCCTGCCGTAGCCCCGTCGCCGGAGAGCGAGCAGGAGGAGCTCGCAGAACGCGTCGTGGTGGAGGTCGGCGGGCGTCGCCTGGAGGTGGTCCTCCCGGTCGGCCTGGGCGTGGCCGCGGGGAAGGCACGGTCGGCGAACGCGGCGCGGCGGCCCGGCCGGCGTTCGGGCGGCACGAAGTCCGCGACCACGGGCAACACGCTCGCCTCCCCGATGCAGGGCACGATCGTCAAGGTGGCCGTGGCCGAGGGCGATCAGGTCGCCGAGGGCGATCTCGTGGTCGTGCTGGAGGCCATGAAGATGGAGCAGCCGCTGGTCGCCCATCGTTCCGGAACCGTGTCCGCCCTGGTGGCGGAGCCGGGCGCGGGGGTCACGGCGGGCGCCGCGATCTGCGAGATCACCGACTGATCGAGCCGCCGGGAATCACGGATCGAATACCGGTCTGATCTGGTCATTTGCAGGGCACGCGGGTGAGTGCGCCGGGCTGTCAGCGCTCCTGGACGCGGGCGTCCAGGACGCGCGCCGCCTCCGCCGTCGTACCGCTCAGCGACGGGTAGATGGTGAACGACGCCGCGACGTCCTCCACCGTGAGCCGGTGCCGCACGGCCAGCGTGATCGGGAAGATGTGCTCGCCCGCGCGCGGCGCCACGACGACGCCGCCCAGGATGACGCCGGCCTCCGGGTGGGCGAACAGCTTCACGAAGCCGTCGCGGATGCCGAGCATCTTGGCGCGCGGGTTGCGCGCCAGCGGGAGCGTCGTGGTGATGTACCGCGACCCCTGCTTCTTGAGCGCATCCTCGCTGTACCCGACCGTGGCGATCTCCGGCGCGGTGAAGATGTTCGAGGAGACCGTGCCGAGCCGCAGCGGGGCGACGCCGTCGCCGAGTGCGTGCTGCACGGCGATCCGGCCCTGCATCGCGGCCACCGACGCGAGCGGGAGGACGCCGGTGCAGTCACCGGCGGCGTAGACGCCGCGCACGGAGGTCCGGGAGACCTTGTCCACCTCGATGTGGCCGCTCGCCGCGAGCGTGATCCCGGCCTCCTCGAGCCCCAGGCCCTGGGTGTTCGGGACGCCGCCGACGGCCACGAGCACATGCGACCCGTGCACCACGCGGCCGTCCGACAGCGTGACCGCGACGCCGTCGTCGGTCCGCACCGCCGCCTCCGCACGCGTACGGCTCAGGACCGTCATCCCCCGCGAGCGGAAGACGCCCTCCAGCAGCTCGGCCGCGTCCTCGTCCTCGCCCGGGAGCACGCGGTCCCGCGAGGAGACCAGGACGACGTCCGACCCCAGCGCGTTGTACGCGCCGGCGAACTCCGCGCCCGTGACACCGGAGCCCACCACGATGAGCTTCTCCGGCAGCTCGTCCAGGTTGTACATCTGGGTCCAGGTGAGGATGCGCTCGCCGTCGGGCACCGCCGTGGGCAGGATGCGCGGGGTGGCGCCGACGGCGAGGAGGACGGTGTCGGCGTCGAGCACGCGCGGCTCACCGCCATCGTCCGGCTCGACGACGACCCGCGACTTCCCGTCCAGGCGGCCCGTCCCGCTCACGATCTCGATGCCCTCGCGCACGAGCCGCCCGCGGATGTCGGCACTCTGCGCCTCCGCGAGCTCGAGCACGCGCTTGTTGACGGCCCGCAGGTCGACGGTCAGGTCGCGCTTGGCCGCCTCGTCCGTCAGGCGGATGCCGAGCTCGGGGGCACGCTCGGCGATGGTCATCCACTCGGCGGTGGCGATCAGGGTCTTGGAGGGGACGACGTCGGTCAGCACCGCCGCCCCGCCCAGCCCCTGGCGTTCGACGACGGTGACGCGCGCGCCCAGGCTGCCGGCGACGAGTGCCGCCTCGTAGCCCCCCGGGCCGCCGCCCACGACGACGATGTGGGCAGGCTCGCGTGGAGAGGAAACAGGGGTGGTCACGGGATCAGCCTACCGAGCCGTCCAGCACGATCTCACCGTCCGCCAGGCGCAGATTCGTCACGGTGAGCCCGGGGAGCTTGGCCTCCAGGAGGCGCTCGACGTCGACGGCGATCCGCGCGTCGTGCTGCACGTCGACGACGCCGGGCGGCAGGTCCTGCTTGGCGAGGGCCTGCTCGATGGGCGCGGCGGCCAGGGACAGCAGCTTGTGCGCGGGAAGGCCGGCCGCGTTCGCCTCGACCGCCAGGGTGGCGACGCCGGAGGCGAAGGCGACGACGCGCACGTCGGCCCGCACGATGGGGGCGATCCGGACGGCGAGCCTGAGCGGGCCGGGAAGCGAGTCGAGGCGACGCAGGTCGGCGACGACGCGGACCACGTCGCCGTCGCCGCTCACGGAGCTGATGACGGGCGGGACGGGCTGGCCCGCGACCTTGACCAGGCCCAGGACCTCGGCGGGAGTGATGCGGATGTGCACGCGGTGACCCTATCCCGCCCGCACCCGCGAGGGCAGGAGGTTCAGGAGGTCGGGGAGCGCGGCCTCGAACGCGGGCAGCAGGGTGAGACGCGCGAGCTCGGTCAGGGCGACCCAGCGGACCGCGAGGCTCTCCGCGTCGGCGGCCCGGGGCACGACGCGGGCCCCGGGCAGGACCTCGGCGACCACCGTCGTGTAGCTCCAGACGGGATGCTCGAGGACATGGGTGCCGACGACGTCGACGACGGCGGGGTCGACGGCGGCCTCCTCCGCGGCCTCACGGAGCGCGCCGTCCGCCGCGCTCTCCCCGGGCGCGAGGGCCCCGCCCGGGATGCCCCAGGTGCCGCCCATGTGGGACCACAGCGCCCGGTGCTGGAGCACCAGGTGCGCGGGAGCGCCGTCCGCCCCGCGCTTCACGAGCAGCAGCCCGGCCGCCCCGTAGCGGCCCCAGTGCCGGTGGTCGCCGCATTCCACCCATTCGTCCCCGTCGTGACAGTGCAGGTCGGCAGGTGGCTTCAGCGATTCGGACACGCCTGCCAGTCTGTCAGAGGTGCCCGCCGGCGGACACTCGTGGCGGGCACCGCCGGGTGGCGGTGGCCTCCCGTGTCGGCGCCGGTTAACCTCGGATCATGAGCACCACCCCGGACCTCGACGATCCCACCACCGACCCGTTCGACGTAGCAGCGGCCGCCGCCGAGCACATCGCCGCCAAGTCCGGCGTCGCCGGCCATGACATCGCGCTGGTGCTCGGGTCGGGATGGGGCGGAGCCGCCGAGCTGATCGGCGACGTGGTCGCGGAGATGCCCACCGCCGAGATCCCGGGCTTCCTCAAGCCCGCCGTCGACGGCCACCGCTCGACGACCCGCTCGATCCGCGTGGAGCGCGCCGACGGCTCGGTGCGGCACGCCCTGGTCCTCGGGTCGCGCACCCACCTGTACGAGGGCATGGGGGTCCGCCGCGTGGTGCACGGCGTGCGCACCGCGGCCGCGACCGGCGCGGAGACGCTGATCCTCACGAACGGCTGCGGCAGCACGCACATCGGCTGGCGGCCGGGACAGCCCGTGCTCCTCAAGGACCACCTGAACCTCACGTCGAGGACCCCGCTCGAGGGCGCGAAGTTCTCCGACATGACCGACGTCTACACGCCGCGCCTGCGCGAGCTGGCCCGCAGTGTCGACCCGGAACTCCCCGAGGGCGTGTACGCCCAGTTCCACGGGCCGCAGTACGAGACCCCGGCCGAGGTGAAGATGGCCCACCTGCTCGGCGCGGACCTCGTGGGCATGTCCACGGCGCTGGAGGCCGTCGCGGCCCGGCACTGCCGCATGGGCGTGCTCGGGATCTCCCTGGTCACGAACCTGGCGGCGGGGATCAGCCCGCAGCCGCTGTCCCACGAGGAAGTGCTGGAGGCGGGCAGGCAGGCCGGGCCGCGGATCAGCGACCTCCTCGCCCGCATCGTCGCGAAGATCTAGCGGTATGAGCACATCGACGCGGAGCACGAGCACCTCCGGAGACGGGAGCGAGAGCGGGTCCCCGCGGCCACGGGAAGGGGAGCCACTCCTCGCGGACGAGCCGGTGGTCGCGCTCGCCGAGGCCTGGATCGCAGACGACGTGGACGACGTCGACCGCGCGGACCTGCGCAACCTGCTCACCAGGGCTTCCGACCCCCTCCTGCACCAGCTCGCGTTCGCCGAGCTCCGCGACCGGTTCTCCGGGCCCCTGGAGTTCGGCACGGCCGGGCTGCGCGGCGCGATGGCCGCCGGCCCGCACCGGATGAACCGGGCCGTGGTGATCACGGCGGCCGCGGGGCTCGGGGCGTATCTCACGTCCGCGGTCCCCGGCCCGCCCCGCGTCGTCGTCGGCTACGACGCGCGGCACCGGTCCGCGGACTTCGCCCGGGACACCGCCGCGGTGCTGACCGCGGCGGGCGCCGACGTGTCCCTCCTGCCCGCCCCCCTGCCCACGCCGGTGCTCGCCTTCGCGGTGCGGCACCTCGACGCCGACGCGGGCGTGATGGTCACCGCCAGCCACAATCCCGCCGCCGACAACGGCTACAAGGTCTACCTCGGCGGGCGCGTGGTCACTGACTCCGGTCAGGGCGCGCAGATCGTGCCGCCGTACGACGCGCAGATCGCCGCCGAGATCGCCCGGGCCGCCGCGGGGCCGCGCGGGGCGTCCGGCGTGCCGCGGGCCGAGGACGGCTGGACGGTGCTCGGCGCCGGCATCCACGAGGAGTACCTGCGGCGCGTCGCCTCGCTGCACGACCCCGACCTGCATCTTCGCGATGTGCACGCACCGCGGCTGGTGCCGACGGCGGACGCCCGGACGGCCGTCGTCATCGCGGCGGGGGACGCCGGTCCCGCGCCGCTGCGGATCGTGACCACGTCGCTGCACGGTGTCGGTGGCCGGACGCTGGGGCGGGTGCTCTCCGACGCGGGGTTCACCGACGTCATCCCCGTCGAGGAGCAGCTGGACCCGGATCCGGCGTTCCCCACGGTGCGGTTCCCGAACCCGGAGGAGAAGGGCGCGCTCGACCTCGCCCTGTCGATCGCCTCCGACGCCCGGGCCGACATCGTCATCGCGAACGACCCCGACGCCGACCGCTGCGCGGTCGCCGTGTACGACCCGGACTGGGGCACCTACCAGGGTGCCGAGACGGCGGCGTCGCACGGCTGGCGGATGCTCACCGGGGACCAGGTGGGCGCGCTGCTCGGCTGGGACATCGCGCAGCGCACGACGTCGGGCACGCTGGCCTGCTCGATCGTGTCCTCACGCGTGCTGGCGCGCATCGCCGAACGCCACGGACTGCGCCACGCGACCACGCTGACCGGGTTCAAGTGGATCGCCCGCACACCGGACCTGGTGTTCGGCTACGAGGAGGCGCTGGGGTACTGCGTCGACCCCGAGGCCGTCCGGGACAAGGACGGGTTGTCGGCGGCGCTGCGCGTGGCGCTGCTCGCGGAGCGGCTCAAGGAGTCCGGTCGCACGCTCAAGGACGCGCTGGACGACATCGCCCGCGCCTGCGGCCTGTACAGCACCGGCCAGCTCGCGGCGCGGTTCGACGACCTCGCCCGCATCCCGGAGGCGATGGCCCGGCTGCGCGCGACGCCGCCGGTGAAGCTCGACGGCGCGCCCGTGACGGACGTCGTCGACCTCTCGGCGGGGGTGAACGGGCTGCCGCCCACGGACGGCATCGTCCTGACGGCAGCCGACGACACCCGCGTGATCGTCCGGCCCAGCGGGACCGAGCCCAAGGTGAAGTGCTACCTGGAGGTCGTGACCCCGGTCGACGCCCACGCGACCGCCGAGGACCTGGGCCGCGCCCGGGTCACCGCCCAGGGGCGCCTGGAACGCCTGAAGAAGGAGATGTCCGCGGCGCTCGGTATCTGAGCCGCGCCGCGGTCCCCGCGCGCGCACTGGCCTCGTCATGGAAGGATCGGGGACCATGCGCGGAATCATCCTGGCCGGCGGGTCCGGAACCCGGCTGCACCCGATCACGCTCGGCGTCAGCAAGCAACTGGTCCCGGTCTACGACAAACCGATGATCTACTACCCCCTCTCCACCCTGATCCTCGCGGGGATCAAGGACATCCTGGTGATCACCACCCCGCACGACGCCGATCAGTTCCAGCGGCTGCTCGGCGACGGCTCGCAGTTCGGCATCGATCTGGAGTACACGGTCCAGGCGTCGCCGGACGGTCTCGCCCAGGCGTTCGTGCTGGGTGAGGAGTTCATCGGCGCGGACCCGGCGGCGCTCGTACTCGGCGACAACATCTTCTACGGGCCGGGGCTCGGGTCCCAGCTGACCCGGTTCTCCCAGATCGACGGCGGTGCCGTGTTCGCCTACCGTGTCGCGGACCCCGCGGCGTACGGCGTCGTCGAGTTCGACGACGCCGGCCGCGCCCTCTCGCTCGAGGAGAAGCCCGTCAGGCCCCGGTCGAACTATGCCGTCCCCGGTCTCTACTTCTACGACAACGACGTGGTGGAGATCGCCAAGGGTCTCCAGCCGTCCTCCCGTGGCGAGTACGAGATCACCGACATCAACCGCCACTACCTCGAGCAGGGCAGGCTGCAGGTCGAGATCCTCCCGCGGGGTACGGCGTGGCTCGACACCGGCACCTTCGACTCGCTGCTGGAGGCGTCGGACTACGTCCGTACCATCGAGCGCCGGCAGGGGATGAAGATCGGGGCACCGGAGGAGGTCGCCTGGCGACGCGGCTTCCTGTCCGACGACGAACTCCGCGCCCGGGCGGAGAAGCTCACGAAGTCGGGCTACGGCTCCTACCTGCTGGGCCTCCTGGACGAGTAGGAGGTCACGCGACAGGTTGGCGGGACGGCACCCTGGCGTCTCCTCCTAGGCTTCACCGAGAACCGTCGGGGCTGCCGCCGTCCACCGTTCCGACCAGTCACCGATCGGGGTGACGCCCGCCGCGGCCAGTGCCGCGTGACCGAGCACCGAGTACGCCGGGCGCGGTGCCGGGCGCGGGAAGGCGTCGCTCGTCGTGGGCTCCAGTTTCACGTCGTCGCCCGTGGCGGCCACGATCCGCTCCGTGAAGCCGTACCACGACACCTGGCCCGACGATGTGCCGTGGTACGTCCCGCCCGGCGCGTCCGCGGCGCGCAGCCGCACGATGAGGTCCGCGAGGTCCCGCGTCCAGGTGGGCTGCCCGACCTGGTCGTCCACGACGCTCAGCCGGTCCTTCTCGGCGGCGAGGCGCGCCATCGTCCTCGGGAAGCAGCCCCCGCCCGCGCCGTACAGCCATGCGGTGCGCACGATCAACGAGTCGGGCGCCTCGGCCCGCACGGCCCACTCCCCCGCCGCCTTGGTACGTCCGTAGGCCGACCGGGGTGCGACCGGCGCGTCCTCGGCGTAGGGCGTGGTCGCGGCGCCGTCGAACACGTAGTCCGTGGACACCTGCACCAGGCGGGCGCCGGCTTCGGCGCACGCCCGGGCCACGTGGGCGGCGCCGACGGCGTTGACGGCGAACGCGTCCGGCTCGTGCGTCTCGGCGTCGTCGACGGCTGTCCAGGCCGCGCAGTTCACCACGACGTCGTACCCCTGGATCGCGCGGGCGGTGGCGGCCCGGTCGAGGATGTCGAGTCCGGTGCTGCGGCCCGTCCCGTCCACGTCGTGCCCCGCGGACCGGGCCACCTCGATCATCTCCTGTCCGAGCATCCCGGCGGCCCCGACCACCAGCCACCGCTCCCCCACGCCGGTCCTTGGTTCCATACGTATGATCCTAGGGTCCGACGCCCCGTCCCCACCTCCGCCACGGGGGATCTTCCCTGCTCCGAGGAGTTTTCATGCAGTATCGCGAGCTGTCCGTGCCCGGTGCGTTCGAGATCACCCCGAAGCTGTTCGGCGATGCTCGTGGCCTCTTCCTGGAGGCGTTCAAGGCGGATCCGTTCCGCGAGGCCGTCGGGCACGACTTCGACCTGCGGCAGGCCAACTGCTCCGTGTCGGCCGCCGGGGTACTGCGCGGCATCCACTTCGCCGACGTCCCGCCCAGCCAGGCCAAGTATGTGCAGTGCCTGCGCGGTGCGGTGCTCGACGTCGTCGTCGACATCCGCGTCGGCTCACCGACCTTCGGCCGGTGGGACAGCGTCCTGCTCGACGACGTCGACCGCCGTGCGATCTACCTGTCGGAGGGCCTCGGACACGCCTTCCTGTCGCTGGAGGACGACTCCACGGTCATGTACTTCTGCTCGACCGGCTACGCGCCGGAGCGCGAGCACGGCATCCACCCGCTGGACCCGGCGGTCGGCATCGACTGGCCGACGACGTCCCGCGACGGCACCCCGCTCACCCCCCAGCTCTCGCCAAAGGACGAGGCGGCCCCCACCCTCGCCGAGGCGGAGGCAGCGGGCCTGCTCCCGACGCTGGAGGACGTGGAGAAGTACGTGACGTCCCTCCGCTGACGCGCCCAGCGGGGCCGGCTTCCGGCGGCCCTGCCCTCGGGCAGACCGGTTCACACAGCACTCTCGCACCTGCTGAGCCTCCCGACGGAGTGATCCGGCTATCGCTTTCGAACCACTAGGTTGACCCAGGGTGTCGGCCGGAGGATGGCAGGCTTCTCGGACCACCAGAGCACGTCGAAGCCAGCTCGCTCAACCTCTCCACGCAACTTACCCGGCGGCCAATGGGAGAAATAGCGCGATTCGGGTAGCCGATCGCTCTCGGCCATGCGGTTCCACGGCACCGCCGCGGATTTGGTGTTGAAGCCCAGAAGCCCTCCTTCAACAAGGGCATCGTGAACGTTCATGAATGCGCTCCGCAACTGCCGGTTGGTCATATGACAGAAGACCGAGTTGGCGAACACGGCGTCCTGCGGACCGGGAAATTCGTCGTTGAGCACATCAAACTTCAAAGCATCAAACCCTTGCTCGTTCAAGGCGCCGATGAAGGAGTCTGCGATCTCGGACCGCTGCACCCCGTAACCCAGCGACTCGAAGTACGCGGCGTCGCGCCCCGTGCCCGATCCGATCTCGAAGATGCGCGCAGCAGGCGGAACGTCGGCAAGAAACCTGTCGAGCCATTCCTTCATTCCGCCGGTGACATGACGCGGAATCGACGAAGCGTATTCCTGAGCGAAGCGTTCGTAAAACAACCGCGTCCTCTGGGCCACGATCTGATCGTGCGACAGGGTGACGACCCCTTGCTGCCCCAGGCTCATGCCGGTAGGATACACTGGATAAAGCAGGTGTTACATGAATGAGTTGGATGCTTACTCATGTCCGATCAGCTCCATGCGTTCGACTGCGATTTCTGCACTCATCTCGTCGCCGACCCGGCGTCGACCTTGCGGCACCTCGCGAATCGTATCGTTGCCACGTACCGGAAGATGTTCCTGGTCGCCGACTACGCGCCTATGACACTAGGACACCTACTACTGATCCCGCGGGACCACCACACGGGGATGGCATCCTTCATTGCCCGGGATCCGAGCACACTGGCGACCCTGCGCGATGTCACACGCCGCTACCGAAACGCATTCGGCGGTTGCACAGTGATCGAGCACGGCTCGGGTGGGACCACATCCGCGACGGGCCCCTGCATCGACCACGCGCACTGGCATCTGCTTCCCTACAACGACGAACTGGCGCCGATAGTCGACGGCGACCACGGGGGCTCCATGACGCGTGTGAGCTCACTCGTAGAATTCGCGCGCAACTACGCCCGTGCCGACTACATCCTGTGCTGGGACGCCGACAGCACTCGCGTCGCGCTGCCCGATGCGGCCTCGCGGCGCACTCAGTACGCACGCAGTGTCGTGGCGCGACACCTTGACGTGGCGGCAATGCCGTACGACTGGGACTGGGCCCTACGCATGGACGACGACCTGCTCGTGCGGACTCTGATCGCAGCAAGGGCGGCATTCTCCGGTGGTGCGGAGAACGATGACGATGACGACAGCACAGCGAGGGAGATCGCGTGACACTTTCGGACGAACCCACTCGGGTCGAGCTGCTGACGTCGCTGATAGGGCGAACACCTCGCACCTGGCCCGCAAGCCCCTCTGCCGGCGGGATGGTGCGACTGGGCGTGCGAGCCGCCGACCGTGACGACTGCGCGGTCTTCGACGTATCCGGCCCGCTGCAGATTGTGGTCGGCAGCGATTATGTGCGGGGCACCGGCTTCTCCATGTACGAACTGGGCCATATGGACGACTTCGATATCGGCTACTTCCTGGTCATGGCAAACGTCAGTGACGTAGCGGCCATGGGTGCCATGCCGATCGGGTTCCTCTCCGTGGTCCGCTACCCGAAGTCGGTCGACGATGACAGGTTCCTCAGGATCATGGCCGGGATCAACGAGGCATGCGCGGCCTCCGGCATGGAGAGCGTGGGCGGCGACATCGGCGGCGCGGAGTCCCTCGTGCTCTCCGGCACCGCGCTCGGTGCCTGCGTGGAGGATGGCGCGCTCCGCCGTAGCGGCGCCCGCTCCGGTGATCATGTCTTCGTCAGCGGTGTGACGGGCGTGGCCGGGGCCGCGATGAAGTACTTTCGCGCGCGCGCCACTGGGGCGGAGAGGGATTCCGTGACGCCAGCCATGGAAACGGAAATGATCGACGCCTGGCGTCGCCCGCGAGCGGAGGTCGAGCTCGGAATGTCGCTCGCGGCCTCCGGCGTCGTGACAGCATGCCAGGATACCTCGGACGGGTTGAAGGGCACACTGGAACAGATCGCCGATGCGAGCGGAGTCGGCATTGATGTCGATGCAGCGGCTGTACCCATCTCCGACGTCGTCACAGCCGCTGCACCGGTGGTGGGTGAATCCGCTTCGGCCATCACCTTTGGCGACTCGGTGGATTTTCGGCTCGTGTTCACCGTGGACGGCTCGCTGTCCGCCGCGCGAGCCGCGGAACGGTTTCCTGGCTGCCATCTGATAGGTCGAGCATCGGACGAGTCAGGCGTGCGGCTACTGAGCACGGAAGGGGCGGCCACATCTGTTCCCGGCAAGGCCTGGCGACACACGTGAGCCTCAGCGCCGATCCCAGCGTGAATAGACCATCGACCCAAGCACTCCCGTAACCAGCGCGAACGCGATGTTGGCGATCGATGTCGCTGACGTCACGCCGCTCTCACCGGCCGCAATGCGCCAGGA
Organism: Myceligenerans halotolerans; assembly: GCF_054782975.1. Lineage (NCBI taxonomy): Bacteria > Bacillati > Actinomycetota > Actinomycetes > Micrococcales > Promicromonosporaceae > Myceligenerans > Myceligenerans halotolerans. The sequence continues at coordinate 635,687 of NZ_BAAGRL010000006.1, read as the reverse complement.
CCAGAAGGCGACAACCACAAGCGTGACGAACACGAGAGCACGGTGGAACAACCGCGCACCCGCCAGCCTCCGGAGCACGCGCTGCCGCCGGGTCGACGACGGCTGAGCTGCCAGAAATTCCGCAAGGAACTGGTCCACCAGACCGGCGTCGACGACGCCGATCCGTTCCGTCAGTGTCGAACGCAGTCCGCCGTCCACTTCAATGGCGTGGCACAGCCGACCCGCGAGGTCGCTCAGCAATGAACGTGAACGGGCGGGCGCACCGGCTTGGAGCATGGCCGTACCGACCACCACCTGCAGCGGGAAGGTCATGTAGTGGTTTCGCTGGTCAGCGGGCTTCGGCACCCAATAGTGGATCTGCTCGTACGCGATCGGCCTGGCACGCACCTGTCGGAGCCAGCTGTGCAGTGCGGTCACTCCACGTCGCATCGCGTTGACGTTCTCCGGACCGATGCCAGCACGTCGAAGTCTCGCGAGCGCGATCACGGCGAAGGCCAGCTCGAGAGTGCCCAGCGGCCCGTCCTCGAGAATGCGGGATCCCAGCCAAGCCGCGGGCCCTTCCAGGGGCTCTGCATCGATCCCGTCGACACCGGACAGAGAGATCAGGGCCTGGGCGGTGGCCAGCACGCTCGGCGCCTCAGGATCATCGGGAACCGTGTGGTGCCCCCAACCCTGTCGGTCGATGATCCCGGAGAGCAGACCCAGGCATGCCACCGTCGTCCGCGTCTGTTCATGGCGGACGGCACAGAGCGCATCGACGATCGCACACACTTTGTGCGTGATGAACAGGTCAGTTGCATCGAACGCGATCGCGGAGGATTCCGTGGCCCCAGGGAGCAGACGCACCGTGCCGGCCATGTCTCGACCGCGTGCCGCGAGCATCACCACACCGGCCGACGTGCCGTAGATGCCCGTATGTGAGGACCTGGCGGGTGCATCCGCGAACTGGCCCCATGCCATGACGTGCCCCGGTGTGAGCCGAGCCGCAGCGACGATCGATTCGCCCAATCGTCGTCGGGCCGACCGAATCCGCTGATCAAGGTCGCTGCCACGGCTGCGGACCGCCTCTGGCACCTGCCCACACCCCCACTCGCACATTGGCGAATATTGGGACAAGTTACCAGAGATGGGTTCTCGCTGGCGATGCAACCATGATCCTGTTGTCGAGAAGCAAAGCTGAGGCCGATTCTGTCAAAGCACCGTCAGTGCCACGACCCTTCCCCACCGACCCTCACTGCCCGCTACGCGCGTACTTCGCCTCCGTCGCCGCCTTCGCCGGCCTCCACCAGGCCTCGTTCCCCCGGTACCAGTCGATCGTCGCCGCGAGCCCGTCGCGGAACGCGGTGTATCGGGGCGTCCAGCCGAGCTCGTCGCGAAGCCGGGTCGCGTCGATCGCGTAGCGCATGTCGTGGCCGGGGCGGTCGGCGACGTGGTCGAAGTCGTCGGGCTCGCGGCCGAAGAGTTCCAGCAGGGTTCGCACGACGTCCAGGTTGTTCTTCTCGCCGTCGGCCCCGATCAGGTAGGTCTCGCCGATCTGTCCCTTGTCGACGATGGCCCAGACGGCGGAGTTGTGGTCCTCCACGTGGATCCAGTCCCGCACGTTGAGGCCGGCGCCGTAGAGGCGCGGGCGGACGCCGTCGATCAGGTTGGTGATCTGACGCGGGATGAACTTCTCGATGTGCTGGTACGGGCCGTAGTTGTTGGAGCAGTTCGAGATCGTGGCCCGGACGCCGAACGACCGCACCCAGGCGCGCACGAGCAGGTCGGAGCCCGCTTTCGTGGACGAGTAGGGCGACGACGGGTTGTACGGGGTCTCGGGCGTGAACTTCGCCGGGTCGTCGAGCTCCAGGTCTCCGTAGACCTCGTCCGTCGAGATGTGGTGGAACCGGGTGCCGTGCTTGCGCACGGCCTCCAGCAGCGTGAACGTGCCGACCAGGTTGGTCTGCACGAACGGGGACGGGTCGTCCAGCGAGTTGTCGTTGTGCGACTCGGCCGCGAAGTGGATGACGACGTCGGACTCGCCGACCAGCCGCTCCACGAGGGCGGCGTCGGTGATCGACCCCTCGACGAGCCTCACCCGCTCCGCGACCGGCGCCAGCGAGCCCCGGTCACCCGCGTACGTGAGCGCGTCGAGGACGGTGACCTCGGCGTCGGGCCGCTCCCGGACGGTCTGCTGGACGAAATTCGCTCCGATGAATCCGGCGCCGCCGGTGACCAGGATCTTCACGCTGCGATGTTTCCCTTTGCTGTGTCGTGCGACTGCGTGGTGAACCTGCGAGGCTTCAGTCGCGCCCGTAGATGTCGCGGGTGTAGACCTTCTCCGCCACGTCGTCGAGGACGTCGGTGCGACGGTTGGCGATGATGACGTCCGCGCGGGCCTTGAACGCGTCGAGGTCGTTGACGACCTCGGAGTGGTAGAACTCGTCGTCCTCGAGCGTCGGCTCGTGGACGATCACCTCGACGCCCTTGGCCTTGATCCGCTTCATGATGCCCTGGATGGCCGACGCCCGGAAGTTGTCGCTGCCGGACTTCATGACGAGCCGGTACACCCCCACGACCTTCGGGTCGCGCCTGAGGATGTCCGCGGCGACGAAGTCCTTGCGGGTCGTGTTCGCCTCGACCACGGCCTGGATGAGGTTCTGCGGCACGTCCGAGTAGTTCGCCAGCAGCTGCTTGGTGTCCTTGGGCAGGCAGTAGCCGCCGTAGCCGAACGACGGATTGTTGTAGTGCGAGCCGATCCGCGGGTCCAGCCCGACGCCCTCGATCACCTGCAGGGTGTCGAGGCCGTGCGTCGCCGCGTAGGTGTCGAGCTCGTTGAAGTACGCGACGCGGAGCGCCAGGTAGGTGTTCGCGAACAGCTTGATCGCCTCGGCCTCGGTGGCATCGGTCAGCAGCACCGGGACGTCCTTCGTGACGGCGCCCTCCAGCAGCAGGTCCGCGAACTTCTTGCCGCGCTCGGAACGGTCGCCCACCACGATGCGGGACGGGTGCAGGTTGTCGTACAGCGCGCGGCCCTCGCGGAGGAACTCCGGGGAGAAGAGGATCGCCGCGTCCGGGTACGCCGAGCGCATCCGCTCGGTGAAGCCCACCGGGATGGTCGACTTGATGACGATCGTCGCGGACGGCGCCACGCTCAGCACGTCCTTGACCACGAACTCCACCGAGGAGGTGTCGAAGAAGTTCGTCACCTCGTCGTAGTTCGTCGGCGTCGCGACGACGACGACCTCCGCGCCCTCGTAGGCGGCGTGCGCGTCCAGCGTCGCGGTCAGGTTCAGGTCCCGCTCGCGCAGGTACTCCTCGAGCTCCGCGTCGACGATCGGCGAGCGCCGTTCGTTCACCAGTGCGACCTTGGACTCGTCGAGGTCGACGGCCCACACCTCGTGATTCTGGGAGATGAGCACTGCGTTCGACAGGCCGACGTATCCGGTACCGACAACGGCGATCTTCATGCGGCCCATAGTACGGGCTGCCTGCCGCCGGAACGCCGGGCTTCACCCGAGGACCAGGAGCTCACCGCAGGGGCTTCTCACCGAGCACCCGGTCGAGCACGGCGAACCAGCGCTCGGGCACGACGTCGTCGAACGGCGCCTGGCTGTCGAGCACGGCCGCGAGCAGGGCCCGCGCGTCGGCATCCACGCGGGCCACGAGCTCGGCGGGATACCCGTACCGCACCTGGTGCTCGGCGAACTCGTCCTGGTCGTCGATGAACGCGCGGCCCCGGCCGCGTGGGTCGACGTGGTCGGCGTGGAACCCGATCACGTCGAGGTCGAGGTCGACCATGGTGACCTCCCAGGCCCGCGGCGCGGCTCCCCTCCCGCCCCCGTCCCCGTTTCCGGGCACGCCGCGCCACTCCGGGACCGTCGTGAGGTCCGTGTACACGCGGGTTCCGTAGGGGTGCTCCTGATCACCGGGGTAGAACGCCGGCGTCCAGCCGGCGTCCGGGAAGTATCCGACGCCCCGGGTGCGCGCCCGGTACTCGAGGCCCGGGCGCGCGAACAGGGTCCCGGCGGGGTATCCGATCCAGGTCCCGTGCTCGTCGGTCCCGAGGTACACGGCGTCGAACTGCCAGTGCGGGCTACCGTCCCACTTGGTGTAACGCGCTCGAACGGGCTCGCCGGGGATGCGGGGTCGCTGCGTCACGCAGCGACGATACCGCCGGCCGCTTGATGATCCCCGACACCTCGGACTCGTCGGACGGCCCGTGCTTGGCCTCCATGCGAGCCAACATGTCGTCGATGGCGTCACGCTGAGCCTCGCGACGATTGGTCTCGGCCACGTCAGTACCCGCCGCCGGTCGGCGCGTCGACCGCCGGCGTGACGCCGTCGTACCCGTCCAGTACCGCGGCCGTGCTCGACAGTCCCAGCCTTGTGGCCCCGGCGTCGATCATCCGGAGCGCCGCGTCGAGGTCCCGGATGCCGCCGGACGCCTTGACGCCGAGGCGCCCGCCGACGGTCTTCGCCATGAGCGACACCGCCGCCACGGACGCGCCGCCCGTCGGGTGGAAGCCGGTGGACGTCTTGACGAAGTCCGCGCCGGCGGCCTCGGCGGCCTCGCAGGCCGCGACGATCTGGTCGTCCGTCAGGGCGGCGGACTCGATGATCACCTTGAGCAGGTGTCCGGCGGGTACGGCGGCGCGGACCGCCGCGATGTCGGCCCGCACGTCGTCGAACAGCCCGGCCCGCGCGGCGCCGACGTCGATCACCATGTCGACCTCGTCCGCGCCGTCCGCCACCGAGCGGGCGGCCTCGGCCGCCTTCACCTCACGTGCGTGTTTCCCCGACGGGAACCCGCATACCGTGGCGATCGCGAGCCGCCCGGCCGCGACCTCGCGGGCGTGCGCCACGAACGTCGGCGACACGCACACGGAGAACACGCCGAGCCGGGCGCCCTCCTCGACGAGCGCGGTCACGTCGTCGGCTGTCGCCTCCGGCTTGAGCAGGGTGTGGTCGACGGTGGCGGCGAGCGCCGCACGGTCCAAGGTCATCGTTGCTCCGTTCCGCACGGCTCCGCGGTTCCCGCGCGGGTGGCGGGGCCTTCGTCAGAGCTGTGCCCTTTCGATTTTCTGGAAGCCCGGCACGATGATCTGCTCGACCAGCGTGCGCCGCTCGTCGTGGTGCACGAATGCGCTCCACGCGGCGGCCACGGTGACGTCGAGCAGGTCGTCGAGAGTCCACCCGGCTTCGGTGTTCAGGAGCATCATCTCGCGCGTCATGGAGGTGCGGGACATCAGGCGGTTGTCCGTGTTGAGCGTCACGGCGAAGTCGAGTTCCTTGAGGCGCGTGATCGGGTGGGTCGCGACGGACTCCGCGGCCCCGCTCTGGGTGTTGGACACCGGGCACACCTCGAGGGGGATCTGCTGGTCCCGGATCCAGTGGGCCACGGGCCCGAGCTCGGCGGCGGCGCCGTCGTGCCCGCCGTGCGCGGTGAACGCGATGTCGTCGGCGATCCGGACCCCGTGCCCGATCCGCAGGGCCTGCCCGGTGTGCAGGGCCTCGGCGATGGAGTCGACGCCGGCCGCCTCGCCGGCGTGGATCGTCACCGGGACCTGGTGGGAGGCGAGGTGCCGCCATATCTGGTCGTGCCGGCCGGGCGGGAAGCCTTCCTCGGGCCCGGCGAGGTCGAAGCCGAGGACGCCGTCGCCGGCCAGGTCGATCGCCAGGTCGGCGACCTCCGTCCAGCGGTCGGCGTGCCGCATGGCGGTGAGGATCTGCCCCGCGCGGATGGTGTGTCCCTCGGCGGCGGCGCGCGCCATGCCGTCGTCGATGCCGGTCTGCACGGCCTCGACGGCCTGCGCCATCGTCAGCCCGCGCTCGAGGTGCTGCTCGGGCGCCCAGCGCAGCTCGGCGTGCACGACGCCGTCGGCGGCGAGGTCGAGGACCGCCTCGCGGGCCACGCGCTCCAGCGCGTCCGCGGTCTGCATGACCGCGACCGTGTGCACGAACGTCTCGAGGTAGCGGACGAGCGAGCCGGAGTCGGCCGAATCCGCGAACCAGTCGGCGAGCGCGTCGGGTGTGGTGGCGGGCAGTTCGTGCCCGACGGCGTCCGCGAGCTCGAGGACGGTGGCGGGCCGCGGGCCGCCGTCGAGGTGGTCGTGGAGCAGGATCTTGGGCAGCGCCTGGATGGTCTCGACGCCGAGGTGTGTCATGCCGACCAACTTACCTACCCCGGGAGCTCGTCGTCGGCCGGGGCGTGAACGCCACCTGTCGCGTCAATGAGCAGTCTCATGCGGCGGCGAAGGGAAGTTCTCGCTCCTTGAGCGCCTCGCCGGCGAACGCGAGCGCAGCGTAGATGTCGGCGAGCTCGATATAGGGGTAGTGGACCTGGTGCTGAACGTTCGGCGCGATCACGCCACCCGGTCGAGGATCAGCCTCCCCGGTGTCGCCGCGGACGCGGCCTCCGCGGCGTCCGCCGGGGCCACCTCCCATGCGCCCTCCAGCGCCTGCCGGGCGCGCACGAACCGCTCGGGTGTGTCGGTGTGCAGCGTCATCAGCGGTTGCCCCGCCGTGACCCGCTCGCCCGGCTTCGCGTGCAGCTGGACGCCCGCGGCCGCCTGCACCGGGTCCTCCTTGCGGGCCCGCCCCGCGCCGAGCCGCCAGGCGGCGATCCCCACGGCGTAGGCGTCGAGCTGCGTCAGCACGCCGTCCGCCCCGGCCAGGACGGTCTCCGACTCCTTCGCGACGGCGAGCGTCGCGTCCGGATCGCCGCCCTGCGCCGCGATCATGCGTCGCCAGGTGTCCATCGCGCGGCCGTCGGCCAGCGCCGCCCGCACCTCGTCCTCGCCGACCGGCTTCCCTGCTCCCGACAGCATCTCGACGGCGAGGGCCACGGTCAGCTCGACGACGTCCGCGGGGCCGCCCCCGGCGAGCACCTCGACCGACTCGGTCACCTCCAGCGCGTTCCCGGCGGTCAGCCCGAGCGGCACGGACATGTCCGTCAGCAGCGCCACCGTGTGCACGCCCGCGTCGGTGCCGAGGTCCACCATGGTCCGGGCGAGTTCGCGCGCCTGCGGGAGGGACTTCATGAACGCGCCCGAGCCCACCTTGACGTCCAGCACGAGCGCGCCGGTGCCCTCGGCGATCTTCTTCGACATGATGGAGCTCGCGATGAGCGGGATGGACTCCACGGTCGCGGTGACGTCGCGCAGCGCGTAGAGCTTGCGGTCCGCGGGCGCCAGCCCGGACCCGGCCGCGCAGATCACCGCGCCGACGTCCTCGAGCTGGCGGAGGGTCTCCTCGTTCGACAGCGCCGCCCGCCAGCCGGGGATCGACTCCAGCTTGTCGAGCGTGCCGCCCGTGTGTCCCAGCCCGCGCCCGGACAGCTGCGGCACCGCCACGCCGAACGTCGCGACCAGCGGCGCCAGCGGCAGGGTGATCTTGTCCCCCACGCCGCCCGTGGAGTGCTTGTCGGCGGTGGGCCGCGACAGCCCCGAGAAGTCGAGGCGCTCACCGGACGCGATCATCGCGCCGGTCCAGCGTGCCACCTCCACCCGCGACATCCCGTTCAGGAAGATCGCCATGGCCAGCGCGGACATCTGGTAGTCGGTGACGACGCCGCGGGTGTAGGCGTCGACGACCCAGTCGATCTGCGGCCCGGACAGCGTGAGGCCGTCCCGCTTGGCGCGGATCACGTCCACGGCATCGAAGTGCTCGGTCATGACGGTTCCTCTCCGTGGGCTTCCCCATGAGTGCCCTGTGTTCCGTGCGTTCCCGCGGCCGCGGGGTCGTCGTGCGGCTGTCCGCCCTTCACCCGCGCCAGGTCCTCGGGACCGAACGCCTGCGGCAGCACCTGGTCCATGGGCAGCACGCCCCGCGGGGTGTCGACCAGGAGTTCCGGCCCGCCGTGCTCCCACAGGAGCTGGCGGCAGCGGCCGCAGGCCATGATGACCCGCCCGTCGGCATCGGTGCAGGTGAACGCTACGAGCCGCCCCCCGCCCGACATCATCAGCGCGCTCACGAGCGAGCACTCCGCGCACAGCGTGACGCCGTACGCGGCGTTCTCCACGTTGGCACCGGTCAGCACCCGCCCGTCGGCGGCGACGGCGGCCGCCCCGACGGGGAACCCGGAGTACGGCGCGTACGCGAACCGCAGCGCCTCCCGCGCGGCTGCCCGCAGCGCCTCCCAGTCGGGGTGCGCGACGGCGGCCGGGGTACCCGCTCCGCCGTCGTCGGTGGTGCTCACCGGGTCAGCCCTTCACGTACGGCTGGCCGTTCGCGGCCGGGGGCCGCGACCGTCCGACGAGCCCGGCGACGGCGAACAGCGTCACCACGTACGGGACCATCAGCATGAACTGGCTCGGCACCGGCGACCCCACCACGCTCAGTACGTTCTGCAGGTTCGAGGCGAACCCGAACAGGAGACCCGCCATGGCCGCCCGCACGGGGTCCCACTTCCCGAAGATCATCGCCGCCAGGGCGATGAAGCCCGCGCCCGCGGTCATGTTGAGGCCGAACTGGTCGACCGCGACGGTCGTGTAGAAGGCACCGCCGAGCCCGGCGCACGCGCCGCCGATGAGCAGCGCCCGGTAGCGGGTGCGCTCGACGTCGATGCCGACGGTGTCGGCGGCCTTCGGGTGTTCGCCGACGGCCCGCAGCCGCAGCCCCCAGCGGGTGCGGTACAGCGCGAACCACACCCCGGCGACCACGAGGTACATCAGGTAGATGAGCGGGGCCTGGTCGAACAGCACCGGCCCGATCACGGGGATGTCGCTGAGCAGCGGGATCGTCCAGGAGCTGAACCGGGGGGCGCTGTTCAGCGCCGCCGTGTTCGGCACGAGCACCTGCGAGTAGAAGAACGACGTCAGCCCGAGGACCAGCACGTTCAGCACCACGCCGACGATGATCTGGTTCACCCGGTGCGTCACCGTGAACAGCGCGAGCACCAGCGCCACGAGCATGCCGGCCAGGACCGCCGCCAGCACGCCGCCGAACGGCGATCCGGTGATCGACCCGGCGATCGCGGCGGTGAAGGCCGCGGCCAGCATCTGCCCCTCGATCGCGATGTTGATGACGCCGGACCGCTCGCCGATCACGCCGCTCAGCGAGCCGTAGATGAGCGGCACCGCCCCCAGCAGCGAGCCGGACAGCAGGCTCACGATCGACAGGGTGCCGCTGCTGCCCGCGCCGGCCCAGGCGAGGAACCCGGTGAGGAAGACGGCGCCGAAGACCGCGATCGCCCAGATCGGCGTCCTCCGGTTCGCCAGCGTGCGGACCACGGAGTACGCGGCGATCAGCGCCATGACCACCAGGCAGACCCACGCCAGCGGCATCGCCGGGATCTCCAGCAGCGGGATCTGGATGGCGTCGGCGCTGCGCGAGAGGGCGAACCGCGTCACGCCGTCGCGCGGGGCGGCGACGAGCAGCAGGGCGAAGAGGGCACCGACGATGATCAGGCCGCCCGCGGCCTTCCACCCGACGTGCACCACCTGGCGCTTCTTGGTGCCGTCCGACGGCGGCGTCCCCGGCGTGCCCGGGGCCTCGACTGCGGCGCTCACGCTGCCGCCTCCTTCCTGGCCTTCCGGGCCTTTCGCGGGGTCCGACGACGTTCCGGGTCCGGCAGCCGGAAGATCGCGCGGACCAGCGGCGGCGCCGCGATGAACAGCACGATCAGGGACTGCACGACGAGCACGATGTCGTTCGGCACGCCCTCGGACGCCTGCATCGCCGTCCCGCCCGCCTTGAACGCCCCGAACAGGATCCCGGCGGCCAGCACGCCCCACGGGTTGGAGCCGCCCAGCAGGGCGACCGTGATCGCGTCGAAGCCGATGCCGGCGTCGATGTCCCCGCCGAAGCCGGTGGTGACCTGCCCCAGAACCTGCGAGGCGCCGGCGATGCCGACCAGTCCACCGGCCACGAGCATGACCTTCACCGTGTTCCAGGGGACGTCGATGCCGGCCACGCGCGCGGCACGGGGGTTCTCGCCCACCGCGCGGAACGCGAAGCCCTGCGAGGACCGGTTCAGCAGCCACCAGACGAAGACGACCGCGCCGAGTGCCAGCACGAAGCCCCAGTGCAGGTTGTACCGCTCCCCGAGCAGGCCGGGGAGCTGCGCCGACTCCGGTGTGGGCGGCGTCTTCGGGTTGTTCGACCCGGGGGCCTGCAGCAGGCCGGGCGTCGCCAGGAAGTAGGCCACCAGGTAGAACGCGATCCAGTTGAGCATGATCGTGACGATCACCTCGTGCGCGCCGGTACGGGCCTTGAGCACGCCCGCGATCCCGGCCCACAGGGCGCCGCCGGCGATGCCCGCGGCGACCGCGAGCAGCGTGTGCACCCCGAACGGGAGACCGGGGACGCCGAAGGCCACCCAGCCCGCCGCGGCGGCCGCGATGAGCATCTGGCCCTGGCCACCGATGTTGAGCAGGCCCGCGCGGAACGCCAGCGCCACACCGAGCCCCGCCGCGATGAGCGGCGTCGCGAAGTTGAGCGTCTCGGTGAGGGGCCGGATCTGCGCCGCGAAGCCGTCGGCGCGGGGGTTGAACACCGCGCCCCGGAACAGCGCGGAGTACGCGCCGCCGATGGCGTCGCCGAGCGCGACGAACAGGTCGGTGGGACGCGCGAAGAAGTACCCCGCCGCGGCGGTCACGCGCTCGTCCGTGAACGCGATCATGACCGACCCGACCAGCACGGCGAGCACGATCGCCCCGACGGCGACCGTCCACCGGTGGCTCATGGTCTGCTGCAGCGCGTGCGCCAGGCGGTCGGCGGTGTCCTCCGCAGCCTCGGGCCCGGTGGGAGTGCCCGACTCGCGGGCCACCTCCTGCTCGAGTTCCTCGGCGAGGCCCGGCTCCGTCTCCGGCCCGGGTTCCGGGTTGGCGTCCTTCTCGTGGCTCACGCGGCCTCTCCTCCGTGCTCGACGGGCGGGATCCCCGCCATCATCAGTCCGAGGGTGTCGCGCGGCGTCGTCGACGGCACGATACCCACCACCCGTCCGCGGTACATGACCATGATCCGGTCGGCCAGCGCGGTCGCCTCGTCGAGCTCGGTCGAGACGACGATCACCGGCACGCCCGCGTCGCGCGTGGCCACGATCTGCTTGTGGATGAACTCGATCGAGCCGACGTCGACCCCGCGGGTGGGCTGTGCCGCCACGAACAGGCGCAGGTCGCGCTTCAGCTCGCGGGCGAGCACCACCTTCTGCTGGTTACCGCCGGACAGCCGGCCCACCGGGGTGTCGATCCCCAGCGTGCGCACGTCGTACTCGGCCACGGCGGTGCGCGCGAAGTCGTCGCGGTAGGTGAGCTGCAGCGCGCCCGACCGCACGAACGGAGGACCGTCGGAGCGGTCCAGCATGAGGTTCTCGGCGATGGTGAACTCCCCCACCAGGCCGTCGTGCGTGCGGTCCTCCGGTACGAAGCCGACGCCGCGGTCCAGCACCTTGCGCACGCTCAGGCCCGTCAGGTTCCGGCCGTCGAGCGTGATGCTGCCCGACACGTCCTCCTGCAGGCCGAGCAGCGCCTCGGTGAGCTCGGTCTGCCCGTTGCCCTGCACGCCCGCGACGACGAGCACCTCGCCACCGCGCACGTCGAACGACACGTCGTCGACCACGACGCTCCCGGCCTCGTCCACGACCTGCAGGCCGCTGACCCGCAGCAGGTGATCGGAGTACCGGGGCTCGTCCTTGCGCACGGTCAGCTCGACGGCGCGGCCCACCATGAGCGACGCGAGCTCGGCGTCCGACGCCGTGGGGCTCGCCTCGCCGACCACCTTGCCGTGCCGCACGACGGTGATGCGGTCCGCCACCTCGCGGACCTCGCGCAGCTTGTGGGTGATGAACACGATCGCGGCCCCGGCGTCCCGCAGCTGACGCATGATCGTCATCAGCTCGTCGGTCTCCTGGGGCGTGAGCACCGCCGTCGGCTCGTCGAAGACCAGGACGTCGGCGTTGCGGGACAGGGCCTTGATGATCTCGACGCGCTGCTGCACGCCCACGGGCAGATCCTCGATCAGGGCGTCCGGGTCGACGTGAAAGCCGAAACGCTCCGAGATCTCCCGCACCTGCGCCCGCGCCGACTCGACGTCGAGCACGCCGCCGCGCCCCGGCTCGTGGCCGAGCATCACGTTCTCGGCCACGCTGAACACCGGCACCAGCATGAAGTGCTGGTGCACCATGCCGATGCCCGCGGCCATCGCGTCGCCCGGGCCGGAGAAGTGCTGGACCTCGCCGTCCAGCAGGATGTCGCCCTCTTCGGCCTCGTACAGCCCGTACAGCACGTTCATCAGGGTCGACTTGCCCGCGCCGTTCTCACCCAGCAGGCAGTGGATCTCGCCCGGTTCGACCGTCAGGTCGATGTGGTCGTTCGCGACCAGCGCCCCGAAGCGCTTCGTGATACCCCGCAGCTCCAGCCGCATGTTCTTCCTCTCAATCACTGACCCGTCCCATTGACGCACTCCGGGGCCGCGAGCGGCAAACGCGCGCGGCCCCGGAGCTACGACGGTCACTCGGCCAGGTAGGACTCCACCTCGACCGCGCCGCCGATGATCGACTCCCGCAGTGAGTCGACCTCGGCCACCAGCGTCGGGTCGACCTCGCCCTCGAAGTTGTGCAGCGGGGCGAGGCCCACGCCCTCGTTCTCGAGCGTGCCGATGTACGGCGTCGGGTCGAACGAGCCGTCCGCCGCCTGCTGCACGGCCTCCGACGTCGAGACGTCCATGCCCTTGAGGATGGACGTCAGCACGAGGTCCTGCGTGGCCGGGTCCGTCTCGTACAGATCCGCGTCCACGCCGATCAGCGCGACGTCCTTGCCCGAGTCCTCGATCGCGTTGATCGCGGACTGGTAGATCGGGCCGCCGACCGGCAGGAGCACGTCGACGCCCTGGTCGATGACGTTCGTCGCCGTGTTCTTGGCGTTGGCGTCGGCCGTGAAGCCGCCGGTGAACGAGCCCGTCTCGCCGTCCCAACCGACGACCTCGACGTCGGCGTCCTTGACCTCGTTGTAGTGGTCGACGCCCTGCTTGAAGCCGTCCATGAAGATCGTCACGGTCGGGAACTCCATACCGCCGAACGTGCCGACCTTGCCGGTCTCGGAGTAGCCCGCCGAGAGGTAGCCGGCGAGGAACGCCGCCTCGGCGGTGTTGTAGAGCAGAGGCTTGATGTTCTCCGCGTCGGTCTCACCGTCGAAGTCGGCGTCCGCCGGGTCGTCGATGAGGATGTAGTCGATGTCCGGGTTCGCGGTGGCGGACTCGATCGTCGCCGCCGACAGCGCGAAGCCGACCGTCACGATCGCCTCGCAGCCCTCGTCGACGAGCGACTGGACGTTGCCCTGGTACTCGCTCTCGGAGTTGGACTCGACCTCCCTGGTCTCCGCCCCGATCGCCGTGGCCGCAGCCTGCAGGCCCTCGTAGCTGAGCTGGTTGAAGCTCTTGTCGTCGAATCCGCCCTCGTCGGAGACGATGCACGGGAGGAAGTCGGTTGCGGCCTCGTTGCCGGTCTCCTCCTCGGGGGCGGCCCCGCAAGCCGAGAGTGCGAGTGCCGCAGCACCGGTCAGCGCGGTGAGCGCTACAGCCTTCTTCACCTGTTGCTCCTCGATGGACTCAATTCAGGGCCTCGGTCAGGCCCCGCAATGCACCGAGATTATCCAGCGTTGGTGACGTTCCGTGTATCGAGTCGATGACGACGACAAGTCGTTACCGAAGCGTCATCGAATAGGGGTGGTTCGTGTGGAACTTGTCACGCTCGGCGCGGCCGGGTCAGCGGGCGGCGTACTGGGCGAGCATGCGGACGCCGACGCCGATCGCGCGCTCGTCCACGATCAGGTCGCCCTGGTGGATGTCGTACGAGCGCCCGCCAGGGGTCCGCGTACCAAGCCGCGCCATCGTGCCGCGCACCTTCGTCAGGTACCAGCCGAAGTCCTCGCCGCCCATCGACTGCTCCGTCAGGACGATGGCGTCCGGGCCGACAGCCTCCCGGATCGCCTCCTCCAGCGCGGTGGTCTCCCCCGCGTCGTTGTCGACCGGCGGAACACCGCGGGTGTGGTGCACGGTGACGTCGACGTCGTACGGCTTGACGACCTGCTCGACGACCTCGCGCACGAGGTCGCCCGCGTTCTGCCAGGCGGCGACGTCGAGACAGCGCAGCGTGCCCTTGACCGTGCCGGTGGACGGGATGACGTTGGGCATGCTGCCCGCCTGCACCGTGCCCCAGGTCAGGTTGACTCCCGACCGGGGATCGAGCCGCCGCCCCAGCGCCGCCGGGACCTGCGTGATCACCTGGCCGAGCGCGAACACGACATCTCCGGTCAGGTGCGGGCGCGAGGTGTGCCCGCCGGGCGACGAGACGGTCACGGAGACGGCGTCGGCCGCGGAGGTGATGGAGCCGATCCGGGTGCCGATGGTGCCGACGTCGATCTTGGGGTCGCAGTGCACGGCGGCGATGCGTGCCACGCCGTCGAGCTCCGACGTGCCGAGGATGTCCAGCGCCCCGCCGGGCATGACCTCCTCGGCGGGCTGGAAGAACAGCCGCACCCCGCGGGTCAGCAGCCCCTCGGAGGCGAGCCGGGCGAGCACGAGGCCGGCGCCCAGGACGGTGGTGGTGTGGACGTCGTGACCGCACGCGTGCGCGACGCCGGGTGTCGTGGAGGCGAAGTCGACGCCGCTGGTGTCCTGGAGCGGGAGGGCGTCGAGATCGGCGCGCAGTCCCGTGCGGGCGCCGTCGCCGGGGCCGATGTCGCACACCAGGCCGGTGCCCTCCAGCAGGCGCGGGCTGAGGCCCGCGGCGCGCAGGCGCTCGGCCACGACCGCCGTCGTCCGCGACTCCCGGCGCGACAGCTCCGGGTAGGCGTGCACGTCCCGCCGGAACGCGACCAGCTCGTCATCCAGCTCGTCCGCGAGCTCGACCACCCGCCGCGCGACGATCGCGCGCGCCTCCCGGGGCGGGACGGTCGAAACGATCTGATCCAGCTCTGCGACGCTCACGGCGGGTTGGGTCGATGTCACCTGCCCCACTGTAACGGGGGTCACACCCCCGCGCGCTCTCGCGTCCCACGATCTGGGACCGGCATGTGGACCGGGTGGGAGGCGGAGTACAAGGCGGTCAGCGACTACGCAGGTCGGTGTGGTCGGTCCGGTGTCGAGTGGTCGGTCGGTTGTCCGTGCGGTCGGCCCCCCGAGCGACCGACCGCACGGACAACCGGCCGACCGCATCGCCTCTTGCTTGTTTTGGCGTGCGGGTGGGCGGCGAAGGCAAGGGGGCCGAAGGTGCTCTCGTGATTGGTGCTGAAGTGTTCCTCCAGCTCAGCCGTCAGCGACGAATCCGTGGTTGACCCGCTGGAGCGGGGTAAGGGTTCCGTCCTTGATACGTTGGCTGACTTCCCGCCACTCACGGACGACGCGGGGGGCGCCCGTCGGGATGCTCGGGCCAGTTGGTCCGGGTGATCGGCACACCTGAGTAGACAGGCTCGTAGCCCAGGCCAGGCAGCGGCCGGATCTTCCAGAACTGCGCTCCCGCACAGTTGTCGAACTTGATGGAGTCCGGGGTGGCGGCGTAGAGCCGTCAGTCCGGGTCGGATGCGCCCGTCAGCCGGGTGATGGCGGCCTGGAGATCGTCGTCGCCCTCCCAGTAGGGCGCGCCGACGGCGTCGCGCAGCGCGTGATCGGCGGCGAGGGCCTCACGATAGAGCGCGAGTGCGGCGTCGGTGTTCCCGGCATCCTCTTCGAGTTCCGCGACGCGGGATGCCGCTGCTCGATGGTCCGCGAGTGATCGGGGAGAGTCGTTCGTCATGCGCCGAATCGTCCGGTCCAGGGCGAGTGCCTCCTCGAACGTGCCGCGGGCGGCGACGGCTTCCCGAGCCTGCTGGATCCGCGCCAATCGGTCGAGGGCGATCGAGAGGCCGCGGAGGGTCTGGGGTGTGTCGCCGAGGGTGTCGCGCAGGCGGCGGTGCAGACCGACCGATTCGGTGGCGGCGGGCAGTGCCTCGTCGTACCGGCCCTGGTCGGCATGGATGTCGGTGAGCTGGTCGAGGGCGGCCGCGAGGTCTCGCAGGGTCTGGGGTGTGTCGCCGACGGTGTCGCGCAGGCGGCGGGACAGGTCGACCGATTCGGTGGCGGCGGGCAGTGCCTGGTGGTACCGGCCCTGGCCGGTATGGATGTCGGTGAGCCGGTTGAGGGCGATCGAGAGTTCGCGGAGGGACTGGGGTGTGTCGCCGAGGGTGTCGCGCAGGCGGCGTCGGTTGTCGACCGATTCGGTGGCGGCGGGCAGTGCCTGGTGGTACCGGCCCTGGCCGGTATAAATATCGGTGAGCTGGTCGAGGGCGATCGAGAGTTCGCGGAGGGACTGGGGTGTGTCGCCGACCGTGTCGCGCAGGCGGCGTTGGATGTCGACCGATTCGGTGGCGGCGGGCAGTGCCTGGTGGTACCGGCCCTGGCCAGTATAAATATCGGTGAGCTGGTCGAGGGCGATCGAGAGTTCGCGGAGGGTCTGGGGTGTGTCGCCGAGGGTGTCACGCAGGCGGCGGGACAGGTCGACCGATTCGGTGGCGGCGGGCAGCGCCTGGTCGTACTGGCCTTGGTCGGCATGGATGTCGGTCAGCTGGCCAAGGGCGATCGAGAGTTCGCGGAGGGACTGGGGTGTGTCGCCGACCGTGTCGCGCAGACGGCGTTGGATGTCGACCGACTCGGTGGCGGTGGCCAGTGCCTGGTCGTACTGGCCTTGGTCGGCATGAATGCGGGTGAGCTGGCCAAGGGCGATCGAGAGTTCACGCAGGGTCTGCGGTGTGTCGCCGACCGTGTCGCGCAGACGGCGTCGGATGTCGACCGACTCGGTGGCGGCGGGCAGCGCCTGGTCGTGCTGACCCTGGTCGGCATGAATGCGGGTGAGCTGGCCAAGGGCGATCGAGAGTTCGCCCAGGGACTGGGGTGTGTCGCCGACCGTGTCGCGCAGACGGCGTCGGATGTCGACCGACTCGGTGGCGGCGGGCAGCGCCTGGTCGTACTGACCCTGGTCGGCATGAATGTCGGTGAGCTGGTCGAGGGCGATCGAGAGATCATGCAGGGTCTGGGGTGTGTCGCCGACGGTGTCGCGCAGGCGGCGGGACAGGTCGACCGACTCGGTGGCGCTGGTAAGTGCCTGGTCGTACTGACCCTGGTCGGTATGGATGTCGGTGAGCCCGTTCAGGGCGACCGCAAGGTCGCGCAGGGCCGGCGGCGAACCGTCCGCCGGCGTCACGAGCCTCCGTCGCCACTCCACGGCCTGTTCGGCCGCGGTTCGTACGATCTCCATGTCCGGCGAGTCCGTCAGGATGTCAAGGAGCGCGCTCGTCTGCTCGTCGCCGAGCGGCACCTCGGCCCGGAGCGCCGCCCAGGCGTGACGTTGCGCCTCGACGTGCTCCTCGTCCAGTTCCATGGCGCGCGCCAGCCACGTGCGCGCCAGGGCGACGTCCCCGGGATCGGTCGCAGCCTGAAGGGCTTCCTGACCGGCATGCAGTGCCTCGCCGGCACGCCGGGCTCCGACAGCCCGGGCAGCGCGCCGCAACGGCTCGATCACAGCGCTTGACGGTGTCGCCGCCGGACCATCGACGATGTGCCACGTTCGATCCGACCCGGAGGACGTGTCGCCGCGACTCGCAACCTCGATGCCGGACTGCGCTTCGTGCGGCTGCCTGCGGAGCAGCTCTACGTCGACCGTCAGTGTGCGGATCGACCACAGGTCCGGAGCCGCGTCCCTGACGGTGCCGGACGAGCCCGGTGGGCACGCGATCAGCACGGCCGCGCGCCTGGCGCCACGCACCACGTCCCGCCGCTCGTTGAGCCGCTGCAGGAAGGGCACCAGCACGGCGTCGTCGGTGGCGTCGACCCACGTCGCGAACAGCGGTTCACGGGGCGTCGTCAGTGCCGCGAGCGCGGTATGCACGGGATCGCCGCCGTCGGCGAGGTCGATGACGTCGACCGGTTCGGCCCGGGAGCGTCCCAGGTCTCGGCAGCGTTCGGCCAGCTCGGCGATCTCGTGGCGCTGCGCGCCGAAGACGAGGGCGAGCCAGAAGCCGCCGTGCAGCGTCAGGCCGGCACGGATCTCGTCCCATACCCTCTCCAGCTCGGGACGCAGGTCCGCGGCGCCAAGGCGTGGCTGGGACGTCACGGCAGGCGGAGTGCCCTCTGGGCGAGAGGGTGCACCTCGTACCAGTTCTGGCCGTTCCGGTGGGCGAGCAGCATGTGGCTCTGCAGCAGCCTCGCCATCAGCTGCACGTCGCCGTCGTCCGGTTGCACGGCGCCGACGTCCGTCATGATGTCGTGCAGGAACTCGGCCTGCTTCTTGGTCATTGTCGCGAAATCGGGTGCGACCAGATCGATCGCCTCCCGCACGCGTTCCGTTCCCAGTGGCAGCTCCAGGCGGAGCCGCAGAATGAGCCCCACACAGCGCTGGAGCATCCGGAAGATGTCCCGGAGGTGACCCCCCGAGGCGAGCAGCAGCTCGTCGACGGCCGTCGGATCGGCGAAGATCTCGTCGACCGGAATCCGCTTCCTGACGACGTCACGCAACTCCGCGAGGTTTCGCTCCGTGATGTGGTCGCTGCCGCCCGTGCGAGTCCGCACATGCGGCACGGGAACGAACAGCCGGTTGTCGAACGGAAGCGCCCCCGGCGAGATGAACTGCAGATAGGTCGGAACCGTATAGACGAGGTGGTGGGACCCGAACCGGAGCTTGTCGGCATGATTGACGAACAGCGCCTCGATCGAACGCTGCACCTCGCCGTCGTCGTCGGTCGTCCCGCGCAGTTTCTCCAGGCCGTCCACGATGAGGACGGTGCCCTCGCCGAGCTCGTCCGGCTGCAGTTCGACGAGAAAGTCGGCGACCTCGTCGTAGAGCTGCTTGATGTTGTTCGCGAGCTTGCTGCGCAGCTCGTTGACGAACGGCCGGCTCGTCCGGATCTCGTCACCGAGCTTGACCGTGATCGACTGGCCGAGTGCCTGAGCTGTCACACCTTCGGTCGACACCGCGCCCTTGAACCCGGCGATGTCGAGGTCGATGCGCAGGCGCTTGAGCAACCCCGTGAGCCGATCGGTGAACCCTGGCCCCTTGGTCCGTCCCTCGGGCAGCGCGTCGTGCGCTCCCACGGCGAGCGCGATGAGGAACTCGGTGATGTCGAGCGGGGACGACTGGCTGATGTAGTCGGTGATCGGGACGACAGCAGCCTCGTATCCCCTCTGCTCGAGGTCGCGGCGGAGGCGGTACAGCTCCGTCGTCTTCCCCGAGCCGGACGGGCCCGTGAGCAGTTGTGTCGTCGTCGCGAGCGAGAGTTCGATCTGCTCCTGCATCCGGTCGACCGTGCCCCGCCCCGCCTCGTCGAGCTCGACGTAGAGCTTCTCGTCGGCCGGCTTGCTGACGTCGAGCGGCCTGTCGGGCTCGAGGTTCGCGGTCCATTCGCGGAGGCGGTCACGAGTGGGCGGGTTCACGCGGCAATCCTACGACTTTGCCGTTGGACAGCGGCCGGCGTGACGCGCCGTGTCGTCCGCCCCGGCCTATGACGTCTACAGCAGGTCGTCCAGATCCCGCGCTCGCACGCCGTCGACGATCTGCTTGACCTGCTGGGCCCGCGCCCGGGTCGTGACGAGCAGGGCGTCGGGTGTGTCCACGACGACGACGTCGTCCAGGCCCAGCACGCTGACCAGGCGGCCGCCCGCCGGGACGACCACCGACCCGGCGCTGTCGATCCGGATCACGTCGGCGGCGTCGCCGAGTACCTTGGAACCCCGGTCGTCGTCCGACGGGAGGAGCGCGGCGAGGGAGTTGAAGTCGCCGACGTCGTCCCAGCCGAAGGTGCCGGGGACGACGGCGACGCCGCCGGCGTCCGCGACCGGCTCGGCGATGGCGTGGTCGATGGCGATCTTCTCGAGGCCGGGCCAGACGTCGGCGAGCACGCGGTCACGGTCGCCGGCGTCCCAGGCCTTCGCGATGGCGCGCAGCCCGTCATGCAGCTCGGGGCGCTGCTCGGCGAGGTGGCCCAGCAGTACGGACGTCTTCACCACGAACATCCCGGCGTTCCACCGGTACTCGCCCGAGGTGATGTACTCCCGGGCGGTCGCGGCGTCCGGCTTCTCGGTGAACCCGCGCACGTGCTGCGCGCTGGGCGCGCCGTCGACGCCGAGGGTGCCGTCCGAGCGGATGTAGCCGAACGCGACGGACGGCCGCGAGGCCGCGATGCCGATGGTGGTGACGTAGCCGGCCCGGGCGGCGGCGACGGCCTCGCGCACGGCGTTCTCGAAGGAGGGCTGGCCGGAGATGACGTGGTCGGCGGCGAAGGAGCCGATCACGACGTCGCCGTGCCGCTCGGCCAGGACTGCGGCGGCGAGGCCGATGGCCGCCATCGAGTCGCGGGGAGAGGGCTCGGCGAGCACGTCCTGCTCGCCCAGGCCGGGCAGCTGCGCCCGGCAGGCGGCCACGTGGTGGGTGCCGGTGACCAGTACGACGCCGTCGTCGCCGGTGAGGGGGCGCAGGCGGTCCACGGTGGCCTGCAGGAGAGTGCGGCCCGAGCCGGTCAGGTCGTGCAGGAACTTCGGCGACTTCCTGCGGGACAGAGGCCAGAGCCGGGTCCCCGCCCCGCCCGCGGGGATCACGGCGTGGAATCCTTCGATGGGTCTGCTGGTCTCCGCAGGATTGCTCATGGAAGCAGCATAGTGACGTGGATTCGGCGGGCGACATCTCCCCTGTGCGATCAATCACAAATCGACCATGTCACGCCCCGGAACCACATCTCCGGGACGGTTGATGCGACCGGGTGTCACTACAGTGGGAGGCGCCTGCCTCATACGTTCACCGGAAAGCCATAGGAGGCTCCCGAAGTGCCCACCGCACAAGGCGGCACGCTCTATCGCGGCCGCGAAGGCATGTGGTCCTGGGTCGCGCATCGCGTGACCGGATTCGCGATCTTCTTCTTCCTGCTCGTCCACGTCACGGACACAGCGCTGGTACGCGTGTCGCCCGAGGCCTACAACGCAGTGATCGGCACCTACCAGACACCGATCATGGGACTCGGCGAGGTGGGCCTCGTGGCCGCGATCGTCTTCCACGCGTTCAACGGCATCCGGATCGTGCTCGTGGACTTCCTCGCCAACGGGCCCCGCTACCAGAGGGTCATGCTCTGGATCGTGCTCGGTCTCTTCGTCGTGACGATGGCGGGCTTCCTGCCGCGTCACCTCATGAACGTCTTCGGAGGCCACTGATGAGCGCGACACACGGAACCCCGGCGGTGGCCGAGAAGGTGGGCACGCTCGATGCGCCCCGCTCGCCCTACCGGCGCAAGAAGACCACGCGCGGCAACTACGAGCTGTACTCCTGGGTGTTCATGCGGGCGTCCGGCGTAGTGCTCGTGGTGCTGGTGTTCGGGCACCTGTTCGTCAACCTGATGGTCGGCGACGGCGTGTCGGCGATCGACTTCGCCTTCGTCGGTGGCAAGTGGTCGAGCCCGTTCTGGCAGATCTGGGACCTGCTGATGCTCTGGCTGGCGATGATCCACGGCACCAACGGCGTGCGCACGATCATCAACGACTACGCGGAGCGCGACGTAACGCGCGGTGTCCTGAAGGGGCTGCTGTACCTGGCCTTCACGATCGTGGTGGTGCTCGGCACGCTCGTCATCTTCACGTTCGAGCCGTGCCCCGTGGGCGCGGACCCCGAGCTGCTCGCCTCGTTCTGCACCGCCTAGGAGAAAAGCCTTGATCACCCACCAGTACGACGTCGTGATCGTCGGTGCGGGCGGCGCGGGCATGCGCGCCGCACTCGAGTCCTCCACGGAGGCTCGTACCGCGGTCATCTCCAAGCTGTACCCCACCCGCTCCCACACCGGTGCCGCCCAGGGCGGCATGTGTGCCTCGCTCGCCAATGTCGAGGAGGACAACTGGGAGTGGCACACGTTCGACACCATCAAGGGTGGCGACTACCTGGTCGACCAGGACGCGGCCGAGATCATGGCCAAGGAGGCCATCGAGGCGGTCTTCGACCTGGAGCGCATGGGCCTGCCGTTCAACCGCACCCCCGAGGGCAAGATCGACCAGCGCCGGTTCGGCGGGCACACCCGCAACCACGGTGAGGCCGCGGTGCGCCGCGCCTGCTACGCCGCGGACCGCACCGGCCACATGATCCTTCAGACGCTCTACCAGAACTGCGTGAAGCAGGACGTCGAGTTCTTCAACGAGTTCTACGTGCTCGACCTCATCACGGACCGCGACCTCGCCATCGAGGACGTCGAGGAGGGCGCCGAGGTCAACGCGACCGGCGTCGTCGCCTACGATCTCGCGACCGGCGAGATCCACGTCTTCCAGGCCAAGGCGGTCGTGTTCGCCACGGGCGGCGCCGGGAAGATCTTCAAGACGACGTCGAACGCGCACACCCTGACCGGCGACGGCATGGCGCTCGCCTACCGCCGCGGCCTGCCCCTGGAGGACATGGAGTTCTTCCAGTTCCACCCGACGGGCCTCGCCGGGCTCGGCATCCTCCTGTCGGAGGCGGCCCGGGGCGAGGGTGGCATCCTGCGCAACGCCGACGGCGAACGGTTCATGGAGCGCTACGCCCCGACGATCAAGGACCTGGCGCCGCGCGACATCGTCGCCCGGTCGATGGCCAACGAGGTGCGCGAGGGCCGCGGGGCGGGGCCGAACAAGGACTACGTCCTGCTCGACCTGACGCACCTGGAGCCCGCGCACATCGACGCGAAGCTGCCGGACATCACCGAGTTCGCGCGGACCTACCTCGGCATCGAGCCCTACACCGAGCCGGTGCCGGTGTACCCGACGGCGCACTACGCGATGGGCGGCGTGCCCACGAACGTGGCCGGCGAGGTGCTGCGCAACGGACACGACGTCGTCAAGGGCCTGTACGCGGCCGGCGAGGTCGCCTGCGTCTCGGTGCACGGCTCGAACCGTCTCGGCACCAACTCGCTGCTCGACATCAACGTGTTCGGCAAGCGCTCCGGGCGGTCCGCGGCGGCGTACGCGAAGACGGCGTCGTTCCACGAGCTGCCGGAGAACCCGACCGGGCGCGTCGAGGCGCAGCTGACCGAGCTGCGCGAGCGGCCCGACGGCGAACGCATCGCGGACATCCGCCGGGCCCTGCAGGAGACTATGGACGCGAACGCCCAGGTGTTCCGGACCGGGGAGTCGCTGAACCAGGCGCTGTCGGACATCCGCGAGCTGACCAAGCGGTACCGGAACGCGTCCGTGCAGGACAAGGGCAAGATGTTCAACACGGACCTCCTGGAGGCGATCGAGCTGGGCTTCCTGCTCGACATCGCGGAGGTCACCGTGGTCGCCGCGCTGAACCGGAAGGAGTCACGCGGCGGGCACTACCGCGAGGACTTCCCGGACCGCGACGACAAGAACTACATGCAGCACACGATGGCGTACCGGCGGCCCACCGCCGCGGCCGACGAGGCCGACGGGCACATCGCGGGCTACTTCGATCACGTCGAGGAGTTCGACGGCTACAAGGTGGTACTGGGCTCCAAGACGGTGACCCAGACCCGGTACGAGCCGATGGAGCGGAAGTACTGATGACTGCTGTGATGGAGAAGGCCGACGCGAGCGCGAAGACGGGCGAGATCCCGAGCTTCGACGTGACGATCAAGGTCCGCCGGTTCAACCCGGAGGGTGACGCCGCCGGCGAGTCGCACTGGGACGAGTTCCGCATCACCGCGTACGGCACGGACCGCGTGCTGGACGCGCTGCACAAGATCAAGTGGGAGCACGACGGCTCGCTGACCTTCCGCCGGTCCTGCGCGCACGGCGTGTGCGGGTCGGACGCGATGCGGATCAACGGCCGCAACCGCCTGGCGTGCAAGACGCTGCTGAAGGACGTCAACCCCGACAAGCCCATCCTCGTGGAGCCCATCAAGGGCCTGCCCGTGGTGAAGGACCTGGTCGTGGACATGGAACCGTTCTTCGCGTCCTACCGCGAGATCATGCCGTTCCTCATCACCACCGGGAACGAGCCCACCAAGGAGCGCATCCAGTCCGCCGAGCAGCGTGAGCGGTTCGACGACACGACGAAGTGCATCCTGTGTGCCGCGTGCACGTCGAGCTGCCCGGTGTTCTGGACCGACGGCCAGTACTTCGGCCCGGCGGCGATCGTGAACGCGCACCGGTTCATCTTCGACAGCCGCGACGAGGGCGCCCAGCAGCGCCTGGAGATCCTGAACGACAAGGAAGGCGTGTGGCGTTGCCGCACCACCTTCAACTGCACCGAGGCGTGCCCGCGAGGCATCGAGGTCACGAAGGCGATCCAGGAGGTCAAGCGCGCGATGATCACCCGCGCGTTCTGAGCCGGTGAGAACGGCCGCCTTCCCGTCCCGGGGAGGCGGCCGTTCTCATGCCCGGCAGGGCGAGCGGCTGATCGGTCCGTCGATGAGTGATCGGCAGTTTGAACTGCCGGTCACTCGCGAAGCTGCCGACCACGCGCCGTCACGTCAGCCGCCCGCGGCGGCCCCCACCTCGCCGTCCACGCGATCCCCGTTCGCCTCCGCCGCCCACGCGCACGCCAGCAGCAGCACCCGCGCCACCAGGTTCACCAGGATCAGCACGCTGACCAGGACCGCGAAGCCCGCCAGGAGGGCGTTGCGGGAGGCCGACGCCACGATGACCGAGCTTCCCGCCCAGCGCAGCAGGCCCGTCGTGACGCCCACCGCGAGGGCCGCCGTGACCAGTTCACGCCTCGGGATGCGGACGCCCGCGACGTACCGGATGACGCCCGCCACGACCGCGGCGTCGACGACCACCCCGGCGACGAGCCCCAGCACCTGCACGACGGCGCGGCTGGCGCCCCCGAGACCGATCAGGTCCAGGAGCCAAGGCGCCGCCGTGCTCACCGCGACGCCGACGGCCGCGGCCACGAGCACCCCCGCGAGCAGCAGGAGGAAGCCGCCCAGCTGCAGCAGGCGCGCCACCACGGCGTTCGGCCCGTCGTCGGACAGGTCGAACATGGAGCGCACCGCGACGCGCAGCGCCCCCATGAACCCGGTCGCGGACCACAGCAGCACGACCACCGCGATCACCGACGTCAGGCTGAACGCGCTCGTCAGCAGGAGGTCCTCCGGCTCGATCACCCCGCCCGATCCGGTGTCGATCAGCCCCGGGACCCATTGGTCCACCTGGGCGAGCACCTCGGCCTGCAGGTCCTCGTCACCGCCCAGCACGGCGGAGAACGCGGTGTAACCGATCGTCAGGGCGGCGAACAGGGAGAAGAGCGCGGTGTAGGCCATACCGCCGCACAGCACGCTCCCCCCGCGCTCGGAGTACCGCGCGAGGGTGCGCCCCGGCCGTGACTCCTGCCACCGCCCCCAGAGCTTCTTGACCCCGCGCACGCCCGCGTCAGCGCCCCAGGCCGAACTCTCGCTGAGGACGCCACACGCCGTCGTCCCCGTGCTCGTACTGCCAGAAGCCGCCGACCTCGAACCGCGCCTCGAAGTCGCGCAGCGCCTCGTAGGCCTTGTCGAGGCGGTCGTCCGGCACCTCGTGCGCGATCGTCACGTGCGGGTGGTAGTTGAACCGCAGGTCCTGGGCCAGCATGCCCGTGCGCACCCGCGACTCGATCGTCTCGCACTCGGCGATCCCCTGCGCGAGCGCCACGAACACGACCGGCGACACGGGCCGGAACGTGGCCGTCCCCCGCAGGTGCACCTCGAACGGCCGGACCGACGCCGCGACCTGGTCCAGGTGCTCCCGCACCTTGTCCAGGTCCGCCTGATCGATGACGGTGGGCCCCAGCAACGTGATGTGCGGCGGGATCAGGTCCGCGAGCGGGTCGCCCACGGCCGAGCGGGCAGCGGCGAGCTGGGCCGCGTGCGGCTCCGGGACCGCCACGGCGATCCCGATGCGCACCTGCCCGGGCGCACGATCCGGGATGTTCACCGGAGTTCCCCGGCCCGCGCCGGGAGCAGGCCGAACCGGTCCTTGATCCGGTCCAGCACCGGCTGCGCGATCGCGCGGGCCCGGTCGGCGCCGTCGGCCAGGACGGCGTCGAGCTGGGCCGGGTCCTGCAGGTAGCCGTTCGCACGCTCCTGGAACGGCTCCAGGAAGGCGACGACGGCGTCGGCCAGGTCCACCTTGAGGTGGCCGTACCCGCGCCCGTCGTACTCGACGGCGATCTCGTCGACGTCGCGGCCGGTGACCGCAGAGAAGATGGTCAGCAGGTTGGAGACGCCCGGCTTCCCGGCCGGGTCGTACCGCACGCCGTAGGTCTCGTCCGCGTCGGTCACCGCCGACTTGATCTTCTTGGCGGCCCGCTTCACGTCCTCGAGCAGCAGGAGCGAGCCCTTGCCCGCCTCCGACTTGCTCATCTTCGCGGTGGGTTCCTGCAGGTCGTAGATCTTGGCGACGTCCTTGACGATGTGGGCGTCCGGCACGACGGCGGTGCCCTCGCCGAAGCGCGTGTTCAGCCGCTCGGCCAGATCGCGAGAGAGTTCCAGGTGCTGCCGCTGGTCCTCACCGACGGGTACGAGGGCGGCGTCGTACAGCAGGATGTCCGCCGCCATGAGCACGGGGTACGTGAAGAGGCCGACCGTGGTGCCCTCGGTCCCCTGCTTCGCCGCCTTGTCCTTGAACTGCGTCATCCGGCTCGCCTCACCGAAGCCCGTCTGGCAGGACAGCAGCCAGGCCAGCTCGGTGTGCTCGGGCACGTGCGACTGCACCAGCAGGATCGAGCGCTCCGGGTCCACCCCGCCGGCCAGGTACTGCGCGGCGGTACGCCGGGTGCGCTCGCGCAGGACGGCGGGGTCCGGGTGGACCGTGAGAGCGTGCAAGTCCACCACGCAGTAGAGCGCCTCGTACGAGTCCTGCAACGCCACCCACTGCTGCAACGCGCCGATGTAGTTCCCGATGGTCAGCGAGTCGTGCGTGGGCTGCATCCCGGAGAAGATGCGCTGCTTCACGGGACGGTCGGCCACGGCCGCGTGTCCCGTCGCAACCTGAGTTTCAGACGGCATGGAGAACATTCTGGCAGGCCGTGACCCGAGCGGACGAATCTCGTCCGCGGACGTCAGGTGGCCTCGTCGTCGTAGGGGGGCCGCCCGCCGGGCGCGGTCGTCCCGGCCGCGCTCTCCTGGCGCGACTCCGGCGCGGCGGGAGGGGTCCTGCCGAACTCGCCGTCGAGCGGCCCGTCGTCCAGGAGGGCGTCGCGCACGATCTTGCGGGGGTCGTACTGCCGCGGATCGAACTTCGACCAGTCGACGTCCCGGAACTCCGGCCCGAGCTCCTCGTCGACCCGGCTCCTCGCGTCGGTGAGGTACGCCCGAGCCCGCCGCACGGCGCGCCCCAGCTGCTCGGCGTAGCCTGGCAGGCGCTCCGGCCCGATGAGCACGACCGCCAGCACCACGATGAGACCGAGCTCCCAGCCGTTGATCCCGAACACGCGCCACAGCCTACCCGCGCGACCCGCGACTTCTAGCCACTGGTCTTCTCGTCCAGGACGACCCGCACCTCGCGGCCCTCGCCCTCGCTGCCGGACCGGACCCGGAGGGTGACGGCGTCTCCCGGCGCCAGGGCCCGGATCGCGACGATCAGCTCGTCGGACCGGGACACCGGCCGGCCGTCGATCGCCAGGATCACGTCGCCGGGCGCGATCCCGGCCCGGTCGGCGGGGCCACCAGGCGTGACCGGCGGCTGGCCGCCCTGCGCCGAGTTCGTGACCCTGACGCCCTCGCCCTGGTAGGTCTGGTCGAGCAGCACGCCGATCACGGGGAACGTGGCCGCGCCGCTCTCGATGAGCTGTTCGGCGGTCCGCCGTGCCTGGTTGGACGGGATCGCGAAGCCGAGCCCGATGTTGCCCGTCGCGGTGAGCGAGCCGGGCGCCTGCGCGATCGCCGAGTTGATCCCGATCACCTCGCCCGCCGAGTTCAGCAGCGGGCCGCCCGAGTTGCCGGGATTGATGGCGGCGTCGGTCTGGATCGCGTCGATGAACGCGGTGGCGGACTGCTCTCCGGCCTGGACGGGACGATGCAGGGCGGACACGATGCCGGTGGTCACGGTCGCGTCCAGCCCGAGCGGCGATCCGGCCGCCAGGACGTCGTCGCCCACGACAACGGCGTCCGAGTCGCCCAGCACCAGCGGCGTCAGCCCCGTTTCCTCGACCTTGAGCACCGCGAGGTCGTAGTCCGGGGTCGCCCCCACGACCTCCGCCCGCTTCTCGTGCCCGTCGGAGAACGTGACGAAGACCGGCGCATCGGACGACGTCGCCTCCGCGACGACGTGATTGTTGGTGAGGATGTAGCCGTCCTCCTTGAGGACCATGCCCGATCCGGTGGCCTCGCCTTCGGTGCCTCGCACCGCGATCGAGACGACGCTGGGCAGTGCCTCGGCCGCGATCGCGGCGACGGAGCCCTCCGGGCGCTCGACGGGCGCGCCACCGACCGCCTCGGGAAGGTTCGCGTCGGCCGGACGCGCGCCGTCCTCCCGCGCGTCCATCAGGGCCGACCCTCCGATGCCGCCCACGAGGCCGGCGAACAGGGCGAGTGATGCCACGAGGGCGACGGACCCGGGCCCGAGGCCGCCACGCGAACGTGGCCGGTCCGCGGGAGGCGGCGGCGGTGGGGGCGGTGGCACCGGGCCGGGAACCGGCCGCGCCACGGTGGTGAGCGGGACCGGTGGGTTCGCCGGCGTCCCTGCCTCGTGCAAGGCCGGCCCGCCCGCGCCGGGCCGCCCGGCATCCGGCCCCGAAGCAGTGGCCGGAGGCGTCGGCGGGACCAGGTGCGGGGCCGCCGTCTCCCGCCGTGACGCGGGCGTCGGTGGTGCGAAGGGGTTGTCGTCGCTCATGGACTGCTGATCGCTCCCGTAGCCGTACTCCACCCGCGTGCGATGCGGGACAGGACCCCGGCATCGTAGTCACGGGCGGGGAAGGATGCCACGAGTTCGGTGAGCATGTCCTCGGGCAGATCAGCCACGACGTCGACCACCACGTCGTCCGACTGCCACGCCAGGTGCACGGGCTGGCGGGCCAGCACCTGGACCGCTTCCTCCCCGGCCAGCCTGCCCAGCTGCTCGCGCACGACGGCGTGCCCCGCCTCGCCCGACAGGTCGATCTCGAGGACCTGTCCCTCGTCGCCGACCAGCCGCACCGCGGTGATCTCCAGACCGTCGGGCAGCTCGGACGGCGCGGCCCAGCCCTCCGCGCCGACCCAGTCGAGCGCGGCGGCGCTGCGCTGCTCCGGGATCGCGCCGGCCGGGGCGATCCCGCCCAGGATGTCCGTGCCCGCCGCCCGTTCGTCGGGTCCCGTCCGCGCGAGCATCGTCATCGCGTCGGCGGCGGAGACGCCCGGCGTCACCTGCGGGCTCTGGCCCAGTCCGAACAGCACCAGGCCGAGCGCACCCACACCGCCGGCGCCGAACGCGAGCAACCGCGCCGTCCGGCGGCGACCCGTGGGGACGTGCCCGCTCAGGCGGACGCTGTCGACCAGTCCGGGCAGTGGGACACCACCCCATCCCGGCCGGGTCTGCGCCGTGTCGAACGTGGGGCGGCGGGGGCTGCGCAGCGGGTCGTCGTCCGTGCCCGGGATCGACGCCTGGAGCGCGATGAGCCGCGCGGTCAGCGAGGGGTCGGGCCGGACGTCGTCCATCGCGGACGACAGCAGGCGACGCGCGCGCCGCGCGTCGTCCAGCTCGCGCGCGCACGCCCGGCAGACCGCCACGTGCTCCAGGGCCTGCTCGGTCCGGCTCGCGTCGAGCTGTCCGTCGGCGAGCGCCGAGATCCAGGATCCGAGGTGCGGGGTCATGCCTCACCCCCGGGATCGCCGGCTCGCACCGCCTCGGGAGACCGGTGCTCCAGCGCCTCCCGGAGCTGGGCGCGCGCCCGGTGGATCCGCGAGCGCACCGTGCCCAGTTTCACGTTCAGGGTCTTGGCGATCTCCTCGTAGCTGAGCCCCTCGATGTCGCACAGCACGACGGCCGCCCGGTACTCGGGCCGCAGCTCGTCGAGCGCGTGCTGCACGTCGTGTCCGAGGTTGGCGTGCTCGAACTCGCGCTCGGGGCGGCCTTGTTCTCCCGTGGCGGCCACGGCGCCGTCGTCGTCCCCCATGGCCTCCATGCGGATCCGCTTGCGGCGGCGGGCCATGTCGAGGAAGAGGTTGGTCGTGATGCGGTGCAGCCAGCCCTCGAACGTGCCGGGCGTGTAGCTCGACAGCGACCGGAAGACGCGGATGAAGGTCTCCTGCGTCAGGTCCTCGGCGTCCTGCTGGTTACCGGTCAGGCGGTAGGCGAGCCGGTAGACGCGCGCGGAATGGTCGCGCACGATCTCCTCCCACGTGGGAGGTTGCCAGGGCTCCGCGGGGACCTGGCTCCGATGTTCCGGCTGCGACGTACTCACAAGACTCATCGTCCCTCACAACGCCGAAACGTCTCCAGTCGTTCCCGTGACACCGGTAGCCTGGCCCCCGAACTCACCTGGAGGATGTCATCAGCGCAGCCACGGAGCACACGGGCGGCCGCAACGCGAAGGCCGCGGCGTGGATGTACAGCGAGTCGTTCGTGCCCGAGGACGACGTGCTGCTGCGTGCCCGCGAACGCGCCGCCGATCTGGGTTGCCCGTCGGTGCTGCCCGGGACGGGGGCCCTGCTGCGGGTGCTGGCCGCGTCGATGCGCGCGCGGGCGGTGGTCGAGGTCGGCACGGGGGCCGGCGTCGCGGCCCTGTGGCTGCTGCGCGGTATGCCCGAGGACGGTCAGCTCACGACCATCGACCGCGAGGTGGAACATCAGCGGGCGGCCCGCGAGTCCTTCGCCGAGGACGGCGTGGACCCGCGGCGCACGCGCATCATCCCGGGACGCGCCGACGAGGTGCTGCCCCGGCTCACCGACGGCCACTACGACCTGGTGCTGGTGGGTGCCGAGCCGTACGCCTACCCGGAGTACGTGGAGCAGGCGCTGCGGCTCCTGCGCCCGGGCGGGCTGCTCGCCGTCGACGACGCCCTGCACCGCGACCGCGTCGCGGACCCGACCCGCCGCGACGAGATCACGACGATCGTGCGGGAGGTGGGCCGCGCACTCCGCTACGACGACCGCGTCATGCCTGCCATGGTTCCCAGCGGCGACGGCCTGTTGCTGGCGGTCAGGCGCTGATTCCCCGTCGGCGACCGCTCAGCCGACAACGCCCTTGAGAGCCTCGCCGAGCTCTGTCGCCTCGGTCGCGTTGAGCTCGACGACCAGCCGTCCGCCGCCCTCGAGCGGAACACGCATGACGATGCCGCGCCCCTCCTTGGTGACCTCCATCGGCCCGTCACCCGTACGCGGCTTCATCGCAGCCATGTGTGGCTCTCCCATTCCGTTGTCCGTTACTGTGTGCTTCGTCCTCCGCCAGCGTCGCCGTGTGACAGAGGGCACCGGCCCATTCTAGTCGAATTCGAGCCACGTTCTTCACACTTCCGTTTCCTCCCGGAACCGCCCCGCCGTGCACGTCGGGCGTGCTCGTCGCGGTCAGCCGAGGCCCCGGAGGGCGGCCGCGGGCGGAGCCTCGTCGCGCAGCGCGGCCACCATGTCGAGGACTCGTCGCGTGGCACGGACGTCGTGCGCGCGGAAGACCCGTGCGCCGAGCCAGGCCGCCACCGTCGTCGCCGCGAGCGTGCCCTCCAGCCGCTCGGCCGGCGGCAGGTCGAGCGTCTCGCCCACGAAGTCCTTCCGGCTCAGCGCCATCAGGAGCGGGTAGGGAAGCTCGGCCAGCGCCGCAGTGCGGCGCAGCAGGTGCAGGGAGTGCCAGGTGTTCTTCCCGAAGTCGTGCGTCGGGTCCACGATCACCGACGACGGCGGTACCCCGGCAGCCACGGCACGTTCGGCGGCCGCTCGCAGCGTGGCCAGCACGTCGTCGACGACGCCGTCCCGCGCATCGGGGACGGGCGGGCCGCCCGGCGCGCCGGCCTCCGCGGGCCCGGCGGCCGGGGGCGACGGGTACTCCACGCGGTAGGGATCCGTCCTCGGGGCCGCCCCGCCTGTGTGCGAGCACACGACGCCCACCCCGGCCGCGCCCGCCACCTCGACGAGTGCCGGGTCGTGGCCCGCCCAGGTGTCGTTGATCAGGTCGGCGCCGGCGTCGACGGCGGCGCGCGCGACGCCGGCACGCCACGTGTCCACCGAGACCAGGAGCTCCGGCAGCTCGGTGCGGACCCGCGCGACGAGCGGCACCACGCGCCGGATCTCCTCGGCCTCGTCCACCGCGGGGCCGACCCCGGCGCGCACCCCGCCGACGTCGAGGATCTCCGCGCCGTGCGCCAGGGCCTGTTCGGCGGCCCGGAGCGCGGCGTCGTCGTCGGGCAGCCTCGCGGGGGCGAAGAACGAGTCGGTGGTGCGGTTGACCACCGCCATGACGACGGGCCGCACGGCGACCCCGTCCCGCCCGAGCTCGCGCCCGCGGAGCACGAGCGGGGCCGATCCCGGCGGGACGGTGCCTGGTGCCCCCGCGGACGCCGTCGGACGCCTCCCCGTTCCGCTCACGCGAGGTCCGCGGCGGACCGTTCCTCGGCCGCCAGCGCCGCCTGCGCCCGGTGCTCGTCGACGAGAGCGACGCCCTTCTCGATGACGTGCTCGACCGCCTCGACGGGGTCGTCGGTGATGTGCAGGAGGTCGAGGTCGTGCGTGGAGATCATGCCGCGGTCGAGGACGGCGGTGCGGACCCAGTCGAGGAGGCCGCCCCAGTAGTCGGACCCGAACAGGACGAGCGGGAAGCTCGTGACCTTGCGGGTCTGCACGAGGGTGACGGCCTCGAAGAGCTCGTCGAACGTGCCGAACCCCCCGGGCAGGACGATGAAGCCCTGGGCGTACTTGACGAACATGGTCTTGCGGGCGAAGAAGTAGCGGAAGTTGATGCCGAGGTTGACGTGCTCGTTCACGCCCTGCTCGAACGGCAGCTCGATGCCGAGGCCCACCGAGACGCCGCCGGCCTCGTGGGCGCCCTTGTTCGCGGCCTCCATGATGCCGGGGCCGCCGCCGGTGATGACGGCGTAGCCGGCCTCGACGAGCAGGCGGCCGATCTCCTCGGCCCGCGCGTAGTCGGGGTGCGCGGGGTCGGTGCGAGCGCTGCCGAAGACGGAGACGGCGGGGCCGATCTCGGCCAGCGCGCCGAAGCCCTCCACGAATTCCGACTGGATCCGCATCACGCGCCACGGGTCGGAGTGGACCCAGTCCGCCTGCGCCCCCTTGGCGAGCAGGCGCTGGTCGGTGGTCTCCAGCGGAATCTGGTTCCCGCGCAGCAGCACGGGACCCTTCCGGTACCCGCGTCCCTGCTGCGGAACTCCGTCGTCACTCATACGGCAAACCTATCCCGCCTGGCCGCCAACGACGGAGCGCGGCAGCGGTATTGACACCGCTGATGGTCAGCCGAGGAGCCAGGTGCGCAGGGCGTCCCGGCAGGCCGCCAGTTCCGCCACCGGGAGGCGTTCGTCGTCCTTGTGGGCCAGGAGGGCGTCGCCCGGCCCGAAGTTGACGGCCGGGATGCCCAGGCCGGCGAAGCGGGCGACGTCGGTCCAGCCGTACTTCGGCCGTGGCTCACCGCCGGTGACCGCGAGCACCGCCGTCGCGAAGTCCTTCGCCATCGGGGCGTCGAGCCCGGGGCGGGCGCCGGGCGAGGAGTCGGTGACGGTCACGTCGAACCCGTCGAAGACCTCGCGGAGGTGCCGCTCCGCCTCCGCCTCGCTGCGCGACGGCGCGAAGCGGTAGTTCACCTCGACCACGCACTCGTCGGGGACGACGTTCCCCGCGATCCCGCCGCGGATTCCCACGGCGTTGAGCCCCTCGCGGTAGTCGAGCCCCTCGACCGGGACGGTGCGCGGCTCGTACCGGGCGAGGCGGCCGAGCACGTCCGCGGCACCGTGGATGGCGTTCACGCCGGTCCAGGACCGCGCGGAGTGCGCGGCGACGCCGCGGGTGCGGACCTCGACGCGCATCGTCCCGTTGCAGCCGCCCTCGATCCCGGCGCTGCTCGGCTCGCCGAGGATGGCGAAGTCGGCGTCCAGCAGTCCGGGGTCGTTGCGCGCGAGCCGGCCGAGGCCGTTGCGCGCCGCCTCGACCTCCTCGTGGTCGTAGAACACCCAGGTGACGTCAACGGCGGGCTCCTTGCCCGGCGTCCCGAGCTCGCACGCGAGGGCGAGGGCGACGGCGACGCCGCCCTTCATGTCCACCGTGCCGCGTCCCCAGAGGACGCGACGGTCGGCGGCCGGGGGAACGGCGGTGCCGGTCGCCGTGGCCACGGCCGCAACGCCCCCGTCGTCCGGACCGCCGTCCTCGATGACGGCCTCCACCAGCCGCGTCGGCAGGTTGGCCGCGACCGGCACGGTGTCGATGTGCCCGGCGACGACGACGCGGCGGTCCCTCCCGAACCGCGTCCGGGCGACGACGGCGTCACCGTCCCGGTGCACCTCGAGGTGCGGGCGGGCGCGCAGCGTCGCCTCGATCGCGTCGGCGAGGGCTGCCTCGGCGCCGGAGACGGAGGGGATGTCGCAGATCGCGGCGGTGAGGTCCACGAGATCGGAACCAGCCGCCAGCAAAACGTCGTCAAATGGGATCACCCCCAGAGGCTAGCCCGCCCACGGAGCCGCGACCGGCAGGTGGGCAGCGGCGGAGGCCCTGACCCGCTTCGCCTACGCTTGCGGGCATGAGTTCGACCGCTACCGAGCCCACCACCGCCTGGGGTCACGGCCTCGCCACGTTCGCCGCCGACGGCAGCGTCCTGGACACCTGGTTCCCGGCCCCCGCCCTCGGGTCGCCGCCGGCCGAGGGATCCGCCGGCGCGGTGCCGCCCGCCGACCTGGTCGCCCTCCAGGGGGACGACGACGCCCGCGGCGTCACCACCCGGGTCGTGACCGTCGTGGCCGACCTGACCACGGGCCCGAAGGACGCCTCCGACGGCTACCTGCGCCTCCACCTGCTCTCCCACCGGCTCGTCCGGCCGCACGGCATGAACCTCGACGGCCTGTTCGGCGCGCTCGCCAACGTGGTGTGGACGAGTGCCGGGCCGTGCGCGGTCGAGGACTTCGAGGCCACGCGCCTGCGGCTGCGGGCGCGGGGCCCCGTCGCGGTGTACGGCGTGGACAAGTTCCCGCGCATGACGGACTACGTTCTCCCGACCGGCGTGCGCATCGCCGACGCCGACCGCGTCCGCCTCGGCGCCCACCTGGCCGAGGGCACCACCGTGATGCACGAGGGCTTCGTGAACTTCAACGCGGGCACCCTCGGCTCCTCCATGGTGGAGGGCCGCATCTCGGCGGGCGTGACGGTGGGCAACGGGTCCGACGTCGGCGGTGGCGCCTCGATCATGGGCACGCTGTCGGGCGGAGGCAAGGAGGTCATCTCGCTCGGCGAGCGCTGCCTGCTCGGCGCGAACTCCGGCCTCGGCATCCCGCTCGGCGACGACTGCGTGATCGAGGCCGGCCTGTACGTCACGGCGGGCACCAAGGTGATGCTGCGCGGCGGCATGACCGTCAAGGCGGTCGAGCTGGCCGGGCAGTCCAACCTGCTGTTCCGCCGCAACTCGACCACGGGTGCGGTCGAGGTGATCGACCGCGTCGGCACGGGTGTCGAACTGAACGAAGCCCTCCACAAGAACTGACGCGACGAAGGGCGCAGCGCAGGGTAGGGGCCGAGGAACGTGGCACCTGCCCGTAGCGGAGCACGAGGAACGTCATCACAAGACCTGACCATCGCCCGCGGAGAATCGCAGGCTCCGCGTTCTAAACTGGGCCGTCTCGTTCGAGGCCACCCGGAAGGTTCGCATGGCCCTGCTCACCCGCTCGTCCGGCGATGCCGCCGGCGGCACCACGGCACGGCGCCGCCGTCCGCTACGGCGTGCCCTGAAGTACCTGATCGCGACGGCGATCGTGGGCACGACGGCGACCGCCGGGGTGGTCCTGCTCCTGAACCACCTGTCGGGCACGGCGCCGCTGAACGAGCGGTGTGCCGCCGAGCTCGACGGCACCGACTGGTACCTGTCCCCCGTCCAGGCCGACAACGCCGCGCTCATCGTGGAGACGGCGGTCCGCCGCGGCCTGCCCGCCCGGGCCGCGACGATCGGGCTCGCCACGGCGCTCCAGGAGTCCAAGCTCGTCAACATCACCTACGGCGACCGCGACTCGCTGGGACTCTTCCAGCAGCGCCCGTCGCAGGGCTGGGGCACCGAGGAGGAGATCCTCGACCCGGTGTACTCCACCAACGCCTTCTACGACGGCCTGGTCCAGGTCGAGGGTTACGAGGACATGGAGATCACGGCGGCCGCGCAGGAGGTGCAGCGATCGGCGTACCCCGACGCGTACGCCCGGCACGAGGTGCGCTCCCGTGCCTGGGCGTCGAGCCTGACGGGCCACTCGCCTGCCTCCCTGACCTGCGAGATCGCTCCCGTCGAGGAGGAGTCCGCGCTGGCGGCCGCTCCCGCGCTGGACGTGGTGGCCGGGCGACTCGGACGGGACCTGGGGCTGGGACCGTCGGGGACGACGTCGTCCGGCGCGGCGGTCGAGGTCGACGCCACGCCGCTGACGGCCGACGACGCCACGCGCGGCGGCTGGGCCGTGGCGCACTGGGCCGTCGCCACGGCCGCGGAGACGAACGTCGTCGAGGTGCGGGTGGCGGACCGGGTCTGGACCCGCGAGACCGCGGAATGGACGGAGGCCGCCGAAGCTCTCCCGGCGGGCCAGGTCCAGATCTTCCCGGCGGTGGCCGAGCAGGAGGTCCGCCGGTAGGCGGCGTCGCCCACGGGACGAACAGGTCCCCGGCAACGAGAAGGGAGCCGCCGACCGAGCACCAGCCCGGCCGGCGGCTCCCGCCAGACCCTCGACGAACAGCCCTACATGTCAGAGGTGGAGTTCCGCCGACTCCTCGCCCAGCGACGTCAGGAGGGCGTGACGCGCCTCGCGCCGGCGGCGCTGCTCCCCCGGCTCCGGGACCGGCGCCGCGGCCAGGAGGCGCTTCGTGTAGTCCTCGCGCGGGTTCCGCAGCACGTCCTCCCGCATGCCCTGCTCCACGATCTCGCCGTCCTGCATGACGACGACGCGGTGCGCCAGCAGGTCGATGACGGCCAGGTCGTGGCTCACGAAGAGGCACGCGAACCGGTACCGCTCCTGCAGCGACGTGAACATCTTCAGCACGTTGGCCTGCACGGACACGTCGAGGGCCGACGTCGGCTCGTCGGCCACGAGAAGTTCGGGCTCCAGGGTCAGCGCGCGGGCGATGCTGATGCGCTGCCGCTGCCCGCCCGACAGCTCGTGCGGATAGCGGTTGTAGACCGCGGACGGGAGCTCGACGGCGTCGAGCAGCTCCAGGACCTTCTCGCGGCGCGAGCGGGCGTCGCCCACCCGGTGCACCACGAGGGGCTCGGCGATGAGGTCGCCGATCGGGAACCGGGGGTTGAGCGATGCCGCCGGGTCCTGGAAGACCACGCCGATGCGCTTGCGCAGTTCCTTGAGCTTCCGGCCCCGCGTGGTCCGGAAGTCCTGCCCGAGGATCGACACCGAGCCGGACCTCGACGGGATCAGCCCGAGGGCGCACTTGGCGATCGTCGACTTGCCGGAGCCCGACTCGCCCACCAGCCCGACGATCTCGCCCGGATCGACATGGAAGGTCACGTCGTCGACCGCGCGGAAGGCCGGCTTGCCGATCCGGTGGTACTCGATGACCAGGTTCCGCAGGTCCAGTGCGGTGGCCTCACCCGCCACGGGCGCCGCGGGCTGCGTGACCTCGCCGAACTGGCCCGGCCCCTCGCCGAGGTGCGGTACCGCGGCGAGCAGGCGCTTGGTGTACTCGTGCCGCGGGTGGTTGAGCACCTGGTCCACGGTGCCGGTCTCCACGAGGTCGCCCTTGAGCATGACGGCGACGCGGTCGGCCATGTCGGCCACGACGCCCATGTTGTGGGTGATCAGCAGGATCGCCGTGTCGAGCTTCTCGGTGAGCGAGCGCAGCAGGTCGAGGATCTCGGCCTGCACGGTGACGTCGAGAGCCGTGGTGGGCTCGTCGGCGACGATCACCGCGGGGTCGCAGGAGATCGCCATCGCGATGACGACACGCTGCCGCTGCCCGCCGGACAGCTCGTGCGGGTACTGCTTGAGCCGGCGCTCCGGCTCGGGAATGCCGACCATGCGCAGCAGCTCGGCCGCGCGTGCCCAGGCCTCCGTGCCAAAAGCGATGCCGTGCAGCTGCAGGCCCTCGGTGAGCTGGTCACCGATGGTGAGCACCGGGTTCAGCGCCGTCATGGGCTCCTGGAACACCATGGCGACGTCGTTCCCGCGCAGCTTGCGCAGGCCGTCCCTGTCCAGCGATCCGACGACCTTGCCGCCGACGCGGACCGTGCCGCTGATCCGGGCGTTGCCGGGCAGCAGCCCGAGCGCGGTCGTCGAGGTCACCGACTTCCCGGAGCCGGACTCGCCCACGAGGGCGACGACCTCGCCGGGCCGGACGTCGAGGTCGATGCCCTTGACGGCGTCGACCTCGCCGAACTGCGTCCGGAACGTGACGCTCAGGCCCTCGAACGAGAGGACGGCGTCCCCGGAGGTCTCTGCAGCACCGGTGGTGGAGATGTCGAGTGTGGTCACGGTGTCACTCCTTGGTGCTGGT
Organism: Myceligenerans halotolerans; assembly: GCF_054782975.1. Lineage (NCBI taxonomy): Bacteria > Bacillati > Actinomycetota > Actinomycetes > Micrococcales > Promicromonosporaceae > Myceligenerans > Myceligenerans halotolerans. The sequence goes on along the minus strand of NZ_BAAGRL010000006.1, from coordinate 597,206 downwards.
CTGCCGGGGGTCGAACGCGTCGCGCAGACCGTCCCCGATGAAGTTCACGGACAAGGCGATCGCGAGGATCATCAGGCCGGGCCACCAGAAGAGCCACGGCCGGGTGAGGAACGCTCCCTGGTAGTCGGAGATCAGCGAGCCGAGCGAGACGTCCGGCGGCTGCACGCCGAACCCGAGGAAGCTCAGGCTCGTCTCCAGCAGGATCGCCACGGCGATGGTCAGGGTCGCCGACACGGTGATGACGCCCACGGTGTTGGGCAGGATGTGCCTGACGATGATCCGGCCCGGGCTCGTGCCGACGGCACGAGCCGCCATGACGAAGTCCCGCTCGCGCAGCGACAGCACCTCACCACGCACAAGGCGCGCCAGGCTGGTCCAGACGAGCACCCCCAGCGCGAGGATCAGCAGATTGAGTTCTCCCTCCGACATCCGCGCCAGCACCGCCGCGATCGCGAGCAGCGGGATGATGATGACGACGTCCGTCAGCCGCATCAGCAGCGAGTCGACGACTCCGCGGAAGTATCCGGCGACCGCACCGATGAAGGTACCGATCAGCGTGGAGATGATCCCGACGCCGAACGCGATGTACAGGGAGATCTGCGTCCCGCGCATGGTCAGCGCGAAGTAGTCCTTGCCGATGGTGTCCTGGCCGAACGGGTGCTCCCACGTCGGGGAGCCGTCGCCGATCTTGTCGTACGCGGTCGAGATGTCCTTGTCCCACCAGCCCGGGATCGAGCCGATCCCGATCGACGTGAACGCCACGACCATGACGACGGCCATCACCACCATGGCGACGATGGCGCCCCGGTGCCGGAGGAAGCGCCGCAGCACGATCTGGTTGGCACTGTATGACTTGGCCTCCGGAACGAGTTCCTCGTCCGGGGCGAGGACGGGGTCGCCGCCGCTCTTCGGTGTTTCGCTCATGAAAGTTCTCCTCCCGATCGGCGGGTCAGCGCCGGATCCGCGGGTCGAGGGATGCGTAGGCCAGGTCGGCGAGCAGGTTCATCACGACCACAGCCGTTCCGGTGACGAGGAAGAACGCCATGACCGGAGCCGGGTCGACCTGCCTCAGTCCCGTGATGAACAGTTGCCCCATGCCCTGCCAGCCGAACACCGTCTCGGTGATCACGGCGCCGCCGATCAGGGCCGCGAAGTCGAAGGCGACGATCGTGGTGATCGGGATGAGCGAGTTCCGGAAGGCGTGCTTGACGACCACCTCGCGCTCCGAGAGGCCCTTGGCCCGGGCGGTGCGCACGTAGTCCTGGTTGAGCACCTCGAGCATCGACGACCGGGTGAAGCGCGAGTGGGCCGCGATGGAGACCAGGGCCAGCAGGGCGGTCGGGAGGATGAGCTGGGTGCCGTAGTCGATGAGGCGCTGCCAGAAGTCCCCGGTGAAGTTCGGCGTCTGCGATCCGATCGTGGAGATCGGCCGGGACTTCAGTCCGAGGAAGGAGGCCCAGTAGCCCACCAGGATGTCGGCCACCACGATGACGGACGTGAGCACGCCCGTCACGCCGGTGATCAGCATGACCTGCTTCTTGTTGTACCCGCCCCAGAGCCGGCCGATCAGCAGCGAGACCGCGATCGCCAGCACGAACAGCCCGAACAGGCCCAGCCACGACGGGTCCGCCAGCAGAGGCGTGAAGGCGAGGACGGCGTAGGCGACGATACCGACGACGGCCGTGGTCAGCGCCGCGTACAGCGCCGTCCGATTGCGGATGCCCGACACGATCGCGGTGACCAGCACGGCGGCGCCGCACGCGGCGATCAGCGCCATGAAGGGGCCGGAGATCGGGTTCCGGTACCAGTCCAGCAGGTTGAGCACGAACAGCACCACGACCACGAACGCGAACGTCACCCCGCCGGTGACCAGTTTGCGCCGGGTGGTACCGCCGAGCGTGGACGGTATGACGATCGCCAGTACCGCCGCTATGAGGATCATCGTCAACGGCCCGAGCTGGCCCGTCGCGATCCAGTCGTTGAACCGGATCGCGCCGAACTCCTTGAGCAGCACCGCGGCCCAGAACACCGGCAGCGAGAAGAAGAGGAAGGCCGCGAAGGTCACGCCGTAGTCGAACCCGGAGTACTGCCGGATCGCGGTGAGGATGCCGAGGGCTACACCCACGACGATCGCGATCAGCGTGGCCGCCGTCACCAGGCGCAGCGTGGACTGCGCGGCGAGGCCGGTCAGGAAGAGGACGTCCTGACCGCTGCGGTTGACCCCGAAGTCGCACGAGCCCGTGAAGCACCCGGCCACGCCCTGGAACCACATCCAGTACCGCTCGTACCAGTCCAGGTCGAGGTTCATGGTCGCGATACGAGCGTCGATCTGCTGCTGGATGTTGTCGGCGTTGGATCCGCGCAGGTCCGAGAGCGGGTCTCCGGAGTTCACCGTCAGCCAGAACATCAACACTGATGAGAGCAGCAGGACGACGACGGACGCGAGTGTGCGTCTCACAATGAATATGAACACGGGTTCGTGGCCCTTCACAGGCGGCCGCCGATGGGCGGCGTGGGGGGTTGAGAGCGGAGAGACATGCCTGCGGGGAAGGGAGCACACGCTCCCTTCCCCGCAGGTGGTGGGATCAGCGGCGGATCACTCCGCGCGCACCCACTGCTCGGCGTTCCACGAGACGCCACCCTGCGTGGCCGTCGCGCGGACGTTGTTCACCGACGAGCTGGAGGCGACGACGCCCGGGTGGGCGTACAGCGGGATACCGAACAGGGAGTCCCACAGCTCCTTCTCGATGATCTTCGTCTGCTCCGTGTGCACGGCCGCATCGGTAGTGCTCGAGAGCGTGCCCCACGCCTCGTCGACCGTCTCGTTCGAGTAGCCGCCGTAGTTCTGGCCGCCCGGCGTCGAGTAGATGTTCTCGCCCGAGGTGATCTGACCGGAGCCGGCCCAGGCGAACAGCGCGACCTCGTAGTCACCGTTGCCGAGTTCCTCGTCGAAGAACGTCGGGGAGCCCCCGTCGACGATCTCGAAGCCCGCCTCGTCACACGAGGCCTTGATCGCGGCGACCGTGTCGGTACGGCGCGGGTTACCGTCCAGGTAACCGATCCGGATCTCCGTACCCTCCTCGAGGCCCGACTCGGCGTACTTGGCCTGCGCGGCCTCGATGTCGGGCTCGTCGTACCGGCCGTCGTAGGACTCGGAGACGACCTCCTCGTAGTCCTCCTGGAACGGGAACACCTCGCGGGCGTTCATCACCACGGCGGTGGAGTCGACCGGCTTGATCAGGTCGTCCACGATCTTCTGGCGCGGCACGCACAGCGCGAACGCCTCGCGGGCAGCCAGGCCGCCATTGCCTTCGGCGAAGGCGCTGGTCTCGCCGAAGTTGAAGTCCAGGTGCTCCCAGATCAGCGTCTGACCCGTCTCCAGGTTGACAGCGTCACCCAGGGCCTCGAGCTGCGTGATCGTGTCGACGACCGGGCCGTTCGGCTGGATCACGTCGAGGTCGCCGTTCTGCAGCGCCTGGATCTGAGCATCGGAGGAGATCTGCCGGAAGGTCAGGGTCTCGGACGCCGGCGCCGGGCCCCAGTAGTCGGGGTTGGCGGTGATCGTCACGGACTGACCGGCGGACCAGCCGCCCTCGGCGAACATGTACGGGCCGCTCGACGGGGTGAGCGCCGGGTCCGGCAGCTCGCCCGGCTTCTCAAGAAGCCAGCCCTCGTTCCAGAACTCGGCCGCGTCCCCGAGAACATCCATGTCGAGGGCGTGAATGGCGTCCACGAGTTCCTCGTTCGTCACGCCGACCTGGTCGGCCACGACGTGGGCCGGGTACGCCTGGTCGATGAGGATCTCCCAGTCGGCGTTCACCCGCTCGTAGTTGTAGGTGAACTGCTTGGCGTCCGCGGCGTCCGCCTCCGGGCCCTCAGGGACGTAGTCTCCCAACGTCAGGCCGCCCACGTGGGTGAACAGCGGATCCTCGGTGGCGTCGTCGGAGACCTCGCCGTCCGCGGTGATCGCCTGCGCCGCCCAGTCCAGCAGGTAGTCCGCGTAGGTGATGGGCGTGCCGTCCGACCAGACCGCGTCGTCGCTGATGGTGTACTGGACCTCGGTGTCCGACAGTGCCTCGTACGCGCCGAAATTGTCGTCGTGGCAGATCGTGCCGTCGGTGCCGAAGTAGTAGAAGCTGCTGACGAGCCTGTCCATGATCGCGCTGTTGTACGTCGAGTTCGTGTCGCCCGTGCGCGCGTTGTAGGCGAAGAACTCCTGCTCGTTCGCCACCTTGATGTCGCCCTCAGCCGTGGTGACGTCGCCGAGGTCCGCCTTGCAGGGGCCATCGGCCTCCACCGAGCCGTCGTTCGACGCCCCATCGCCCTCGTCGCCGCCCAGCGGGCTCGAGCACGCCGAGAAGAGCAGCGCACCGCTGGCCACCGCCGCGATCGCGGCGCTCAGTCGCCTGATCTTCAATGTTCCTCCTCAAGGAAAATGACGCGGGCCGCGGGCCGTCCGGCCCACGGCGAGGGCTCATCACGCTCCCTCGCATGAAGTGGCCCACGTCATGGTTTCCGCTCACGTTACTCAGCCCGGACCCGGCCGTCGCCCACCTGGTTCCTCACGCCAACCGATCGTTACCGACTCGATATTGCCTGGTAGCACCTCTGTTCACAAGTGCCTCGCGACGAAACATTGCGGAAACACGCCAAGCGCTTGCCGCATAGGGGTGGCGGGATGCCGCCACATCTGACGGCATCCCGCCACCGTCTGATCAGGCCGGATCGCTCACCCATCCGTGCGCCGCCGCCAGCGCGACGACGGCCTGCCGGGTGAGCACCACCTGCTCCCCGGTCAGGGACGGCACACCGGCGAGCAGCATCTCGGTGACCTCGGCGGTGAGCTGGCGGCCCGTGACGGAGTCGCCGTCCTCGGCACCGGTGTCGGGCAGCACGATCGTCGGCGCCGGACCCGGAAGGCCGCCCAGGACCGTCGTCGTCCCGTTGGCCGGGGCGGCGGCGGGAACAGCCTGCGGCTGCGCCACCGGCGTCGACACGAGCGTCACCTGCGACGCCTTCGGCCCCCGGTCACCCTCCTCGGTGTCGAACTCCACCACGGCACCCACCACGAGCTTTCGCTTGTCGAACTCGAGATCGTTCACGTGCAGGAACACATCGTCCCCGCCCTCGTCCGGCGCGACGAATCCGTATCCGCGCACCTCGTCATATCGGATCACCCGACCCTGGACCACTCTCATCACCTTCAACCTCTGGACAACACTTCGACTGCGAGTCTATGACCAGCGGACAAGGTTCGCGCCAGGCGGGCCGGCGCCGCGCCGCGCCGCGCCGCACCATCCCGCCGCCACGCGAGTGACACCGGTCACCTTCTTCTCGCTCCCGTCACACCCCGCGCCCGGCCCGTGTCGTGGTGGGTAGGAGCGACAAGAAGGAGAGAACCATGACCACCACCCGCGTTCCCGCAGCCGAGATCACCGGCTTCACCGGCACGATCGTCAAGTGGGCCGCCAAGAAGAGGCTGGGCACGGTGCCGGCGAGCCTCGGCGTCATGTGGCACAACCAGCGCGTGCTCAGGTCGAGCATGGGCCTCGGCGGCAAGATCCAGAAGTGGGACGCCTGCGACGAGAGCCTGAAGACGTTCGCCCACATGGCGGTCGCGTCGCAGGTCGGCTGCAGCTGGTGCCTCGACTTCAACTACTTCGAGGCGCACAACAAGAACCTCGACATGGACAAGGCGCGCGACGTGCCGCGCTGGCGCGAGTCGGACGTCTTCACGCAGCTCGAGCGCGACGTGATGGCGTACGCGGAGGCGATGAGCCAGACCGAGCCGACGGTCACCGACGAGATGGTGGACTCCCTCATGAAGCGGCTCGGGCCCGCCGCGCTCGTCGAGCTGACGTCGGTGATCGGCTTCGCGAACCTCACGACGCGGTCGAACGTCGCACTCGGCATCGAGTCCGACGGTTTCGCGGCGGCATGCGGCCTCAAGCCCCTGGCCGAGCCGACGCACCGCGCACAGACCGCGTGAGGGACCCCGCGTAGCACTGCAGCCACACCAGCCACGTGATCGGTACGTCGGCGAATGATCGGCACGTCGAACTGCCGATCACTCACCGATGGACCGACCACACACGGGCCGGTGGCGACCGACACCGGCCGTCGTCCGGCACAATCGTGCCGATGAGTTCGCGCGAGGTCTGGTATGTCAGCTACGGATCGAACCTGGCCTGGGAGCGCCTGCACTGCTACCTGGCCGGCGGCCACCCGGCGGGCGCGTTGCGCGCCCAGCCGGGGGCCCGCGACCCGCGGCCACCGGTGGAGGACCGGCCGGTCGAGCTGTCCGGACGGCTGTACTTCTGGGGCGCGTCGACCACGTGGGAGGGCGCGACGGCGTTCTACGACCACCACTCCCCCGGCCCGACGGCGGCCCGCGCCTATCGGGTCACCGTCGCGCAGCTGACCGACATCGCGGCGCAGGAGATGCACCGCGAGCCGCGGGCGGGCAGCGGCCTGGAGGCCGTCCTCACGCAGGGGTTCGACGGCTCCTACCGCGCCGGCCCGGGCCGCTACGAGACGCTGGTCAACGCCGGGACGCTCGACGGCCTGCCGATGTACACGTTCACGTCGCCGCACCGTGCGGACACCAGCCCGCACGCGGATCCGTCGGAGCCGTACCTCGCGATGATGCGGGCCGGACTGACGGAGTCGCACGGCTGGAGCCACGAGCGCATCGACACCTACCTGAGCCGGTGGCTCCCGTAGGAGGTGGTTGCGGCGCCGCTCACCCCGACAGCCTCCGGTAGGCCCGTGCCGCGAGCGGCGCGAACACCGCGACGATCACCGTGGGCCACAACGCCGCCAACAGCACGGCGTTCTCGGCGAGGAAGCCGCCCGAGGCTCCCGTCGGGTTGCCGAAGAGCTCCCGGCACGCGGCCGCCGTCGCCGACAGCGGGCTCCACTCCGCCACGAACCCGAGCCACGCCGGCATCGACTCGGGCGCCACGAACGCGTTGGACAGGAACCCGGCCGGCCACACCAGCACCTGGACGGCCGTCACGCCGCCCTCGCCACGGATCGTGAGCCCCAGGAACACGCCGACCACCAGCATCGCGAACCGGAACCACAGCAGCAGGCCGACGGCCAGCAGCGCTCCCCCGGCGCCGCCCGTGGCACGCCACCCGATCAGCAGGCCGCCCGCCAGGAGCACCGCGAGCTCGACGGCGGAGTTGAGGAGATCCGCCCCCGCCCTGCCGAGCGGCACCGCCGCCCCGCTGATCGGCAGGGAGCGGAACCGATCCGTGACGCCCTTCTTCGAGTCGTTCGCGACGGCGGTCATCGTCGCCTCGATGCCGAACATCATCGACAGCGCGAAGATGCCGGGCAGCAGGTACGGCAGGTAGTCACCTCCGCCGGGGATCGTGATCGCCCCGCCCAGGAGGTACCCGAACATCAGCACGAGCATCACGGAGAACAGGACGGAGAAGATCGGCGTCCACGGCTCACGCTGCCAGTGCTTGAGGTCGCGCAGGGTGATGATCCAGCTCTGGCGGACGGTCGCGGCGACGGCGGTCATCGGCGCACCCCTTCGGTCGTCGGTCCTGGCTCTGTCGTCGGTTCCCGCTCAGTCGTCGGACCCGGCTCGGTCGTGGTCGCGGCGGCCGGCGCCGACGCGCCCGCCTCCGTCGTCGTCCCTGACTCGGTGAGGCTCAGGAACACCTCGTCCAGGGTCGGGCGCCGCAGCAGGATGTCGTCGACGACGACGCCCTCGGCGTCGAGCGCACGCACGACGGCGGTGACCGCGGCGGCCCCGCCCTCCGGCCCGGCCTCGACCACCACCTGCCGCAGCTCGGGATCGGCGACCCCGCCGAGCGTCGCCGCGAGCGCCTCCGGGTCGACGCCGAGCGGCGCGGTGACGAGTACCCGGTCGCCGCCCATGCGGCGCTTCAGGGCGGCCGGCGATCCCTCGGCGACGGCCCGGCCGTGGTTCATCACCGTGACGCGGTCGGCGAGCTGGTCGGCCTCGTCGAGGTACTGGGTGGTCAGCAGCACGGTCGTGCCCGCGGCGACGATCTGCCGTACCGCCTGCCAGACCTCGTTCCGGGCGCGCGGGTCGAGACCCGTGGTGGGCTCGTCGAGGAACAGCACTGCCGGACGGCGGATCAGGCCGGCGGCGATGTCGAGGCGTCGGCGCATGCCACCGGAGTAGGTGGACACCTTCCGGTCGGCCGCGTCGGCGAGGCCGAACGCCTCGAGCAGTTCGTCGGCGCGCTCGCGGGCCGTGCGGGCCGGCAGGCCGTGGAGGCGTCCGAACATCACGAGGTTCTCGCGCCCGAAGAGGACCTCGTCGAGCGCCGCACCTTGCCCGACCAGGCCGATGGTGGCGCGCACGGCCGCGGCGTCGCGCCGAACGTCGTGGCCGGCGACGCGCACCTCGCCCTCGTCGCAGCGGGTGAGCGTGGCGAAGGTGCCCACGGCGGTGCTCTTGCCGGCCCCGTTCGGGCCGAGCAGGGCGTGGACCTCTCCGGGTGCGACCTCGAGGTCGAAGCCGTTCAGGGCAATCGTGTCGCCGTATCTCTTGTGGAGTCCGCGGGCGATCAGTGGTGGTGCGGGCATGGTGAGGCTCCTTTTCTCGTACGACGTACGGCTTTCAACGCGCCCACCCTAGCAGCTATTCCGTACGCCGTACGAGAAAGTTATCGTGGGCCCATGGCACACCAGCCCGACCCTGTCCTGCGTCTTCTGTGGCGGCACGGTCTCGACGACCCGGCCGCGCCGCGGCGCGGCCGCAAACAGAGCCTGACCGTGGACGACGTCGTCGACGCCGCGATCAAGATCGCCGACCGTGACGGCCTGGACACCCTGACGATGCGCCTGCTGGCCACCGAGCTCGGGATCGGCGCGATGAGCCTGTACACCTATGTCCCCGGCCGTGAGGAACTCCTGGCGCTGATGGCCGACCAGGCGCTCCGGCGTCGCACCCTGCCCCCGATGCCCGAGGACCTGCGCGAGCGCCTCGCGCTCATCGCGCGCACCCACTACGAGGTCTGCCGTGACCACCCCTGGATCCTCGACGTGATGGTGCTGCAGAACGGCGTGGGGCCGGGGCTGTCGGACCTGTACGAGTGGCAGCTCTCGGGGATCGACGGCATCGGCCTGAACGACCTCGAGATGGATCAGACGGTCGCCGTGCTCATGGGCTTCGCCGGGAACGTCGCCCGCTCGCAGGAGCGCATGCGGCGCGCCGAGCGCGCGTCGGGCATGTCCGAGGCCGAGTGGTGGGAGGCGAACGCGGCGGAGCTCGGGACGCTGATGGCCGGGCGCGAGTACCCGATCTCCGGTCGTGTGGGTACCGCGGCCGGGACGGCCTACCAGGCGTCGGCGGACCCGTCCGCGGAGCTGAAGTTCGGACTGGCCCGGATCATCGACGGCATCGTGGCCTACGTGGCGCGGGAGGCACCGTCCGGGGCCTCCTGACCCGAGCCAGTGTTCCGGCAGGTGTGAGCACAGTCGTCGTCGGACGGAGTCACCTGCCGGCACGGTGGCCGGCCGGAGGAAGGCGGCGTAGTGTCCTGACATGCTGGGGCTCGTGATCATGATCCGGCGCTTCGTCGCCGCGATCCGCACCGCATGGCGGGACGGCACGTTCCGCGGGGCGTTGAGCGCGATCCTGATCCTGCTGGTCAGCGCGACCATCTTCTACAGGTTCGCCGAGGGCTGGCCTCTCCTCGACGCCCTCTACTTCTCGGTCGTCACCGGGCTGACCATCGGCTACGGCGACCTCGTCCCGACCGGGCCGGTCTCGAAGGTCTTCACCATGATGTACGCCCTGCTGTCCGTCGGGCTGTACGTCGCGCTCGCCACCTCGCTGGCCGGTGCGCTCACCAAGAACGCCGCGGAACGGCACGCCCGGCGGAAGCACCACCGTCCGGAGGACTGACGACCGTCCGGGTGGCTTCGACGACTACCGGGTGAGTGGCTCAAGAGCGGCTCGTGTCCCGCTGAGCGGCCGGGACCAGGCCACCTCGCGCGCGAGCTGGCCCGACTCCTCGAACAGCCGGACCTGGTGCGCCCCGGCGAGGACCGTCGCGAGCTCGTCGCGGTCCGCCGGCTCGAAGCCGAGCTTGCGCCAGAACGGGCCGGACCGGCGGCTGAACAGCCAGGCGCGCGTCACGCCGGCGTCGGCGGCGGCCGTCAGCGCGAACCGCGCCAGGAACGTGCCGTAGCCCGCGCGCCGGGCCCGCGGATGCACCGCGACGCTCCGGACCAGGGCGTGCCGGCCGTCCTCGCTGAGCTCGAAACCGGTACTGCCGGTGACGGCGCCGTCGTCGTCCCGGTCGATCCAGAGCCGCACCGTCGGGGAGTCGAGCCCGCTCAGCGTGAGGTCGACGTCGCGCAGGAAGCCGGTCAGGTGCTCCAGGTCCTGCTCGGCGACGCGCCGAAGGTTCGGCCTGAGCAGGTCCTGGGATCTCACGCCGGCCATCGTGCCATGGTCCGTCCGGCCCGGGACGTGGCGTCCGCCGCGCCGGCAGGAGAAATCCGCTGACAGGAGCCCGCCCGGAAGGTAGCGTCCGGGCGGCCGTGACAGCGACGAGCAGGACAGGAGGTGAGAAGCATGGGCCGCAAGAAGTCCCGGCACCGGCACGCCCTGCCGGCCGAGGCGGTGCGCGAGCGCGCCGAGCACGCGCGGTCGGGCGCGGCGGGAGTGCACGCCGACCAGAACGCGCGCGCCTACCGCACGGGCGCGACGAACCGCGTGGGATCCCGCTCCGCGCGGGTACGCGCGGCGATCCGGTCGGACCTGCGATAGGGCGCCCTGACGCCCTCAGGGCGTCAGCAGCAGTGCCAGGTGAGCGCGCCACACCGCGGCCTCCACGGCCGGGTCCGGGTCGCGCGGCAGGAGCGGCGCCGCGACGTACGCCGCCACCAGGGTGCGACTGCGCGCCTCGACCTGGTCGGGGTCGGCGGTGATGTCGCGGAACAGGCCGCGCACATAGTCGAGCCGGCGCTCGTCGACGCGGCGCACGCGCGCCCCGACGTCCGGATCCTCCCGGGCCCACAGCCGGATCGCGAGTTCGACCGGCTGCAGGCCGCCGCGCTGCGACACGACGTCGAACAGCTCGGTGAGCCGCTCCACCGCATCGCCCCCGTGCTGTTCGACCAGCGCGATGACCTCCTCGGCGGCGGCCTGCTCCCACGTGTCGAGCAGCGCCTCCAGGAAGCGCAGGCGATCCCCGAACTGCCAGTAGAAGCCGCCCTTCGTCACCCCCAGCGCCGCGGCGAGAGGTTCCACCCGCACCGCGTCCGGCCCGCCGGACGCGAGCAGGCGCCAGCCCTCCTCGATCCATCGCCGCCGCGGCGTCCGCGCCTTCGCCACGTTCTCCCGCCTCTCGCTTCGTTGACTCCCGACGTCGGACAAGTCTACTGTCACTTCCATACGGAACCGTATGGATATGGAGACCACGATGCGTGTACCCACGAGCGCCCACACCGAGCACGACTGGCTCATCCACAAGATCGCCCCGGAGTTCGAGGTCGAGGACGTCTGGGAGATCCCCGAGGGCCTCACCCCCGAGACCTTCCCCCGCGCCGTCCAGGACCTGGCCGCCGGAGACCCGGGCGAGTCCTCGTCGGCGATCTCGCGGTTCCTCTTCGCCCTCCGGTGGCGGCTCGGCGAACTGCTGGGATGGGACGAGGGTCACGGCACCGACGGGCGTGTCGCGAGCCTGGGCGAGCGTGTGCCGGCCGAGCTGCGGGGGACGGCGCCCGAGGCCGGTCCGTCGTCGCCCTTCACCCCGCTCTACCTCACCGGTGACGAGTACGCGGCGGAGCTCGCCAACGCCACGGTGCACTGTGTCCTGCACCTCGGCGTCGCGCCCGAGGGGGGCGGCCACGTCACGCGGATGGCGGTGCTCGTGCGGCCGAACGGCCGGCTCGGCCGCTTCTACCTGGCCCTGATCAAGCCGTTCCGGTACCTGTTCGTGTACCCGGCGCTCATGCGGGACCTCAGCGATCGGTGGAGCAGCTACGACACCGTGTAGCAGCCGGTCAGGCGCGCAGCCAGGCCGTCGTCGCGCCGGGCAGGCGGCCGTCGTCGTGCAGCGGCGCGCTGGTGAGGAGGATCGTGCCCGCGGGCAGGTCCACGGGGGCGTCGCCGAAGTTGGTGACGCTCAGCCATCCGTCGGGTCGGCCGAAGGCGAGCACGTCGTCGCGCCCGACGTCGAGCCAGGTCAGGGTCTCCGCGGTCTGCAGCTCGCGCCGTAGGGCGAGCGCCCGGCGGTACAGGGTGAGCGTCGAGGCGGGGTCGCCGTCCTGGACCTCCACGGCGTGGTCCGCGAACCAGGCGGGCTGCGGCAGGTCGGCGGGAGCGTCGCCGAAGCCGAACGACACGCCGTCGCGCGTCCAGGGCAGCGGTACGCGGCACCCGTCGCGCCCGACGTCGAACCCCCCGCTGCGGAAGAACGTCGGGTCCTGGCGGGCGTCGTCGGGGAGGTCGGGCACCTCGTGCAGCCCGAGCTCCTCCCCCTGGTAGAGGTAGGACGACCCCGGCAGCGCCAGTTCGAGCAGTGTCGCGGCACGCGCGCGGCGCAGCCCGAGGTCACGTTCGAGCACGGGCGTGGTCCCGCGGGAGAGCAGCCACGTCCTGCCCTGCTTCTCGGCCGTGTGGTCCCCGCCGCCCGCGCGGACCCCGCGCGGCGGCAGGCCGTAGCGGGTGGCGTGCCGGACGACGTCGTGGTTGGAGAAGACCCACGTGGTGGATGAGCCCGACTCCTCGGCCAGTTCGAGGTTGAACGTGATGATCTCGCGGAACTGCGCGGCGTCGAAGTCCGCCTCGAGGAGGTCGAAGTTGAACGCCTGCCCGAGCCCGTGTGCGCTGGCGTAGCGCGCGCGGCGGTGGGCAGCAACCCATGCCTCGGCGACGCCGGTGCGGGGCGGGGTGTAGGAGTCGAAGACCTTGCGCCAGTCGGCGTAGATCTCGTGCACGTCGTCGCGGTCCCACAGGGGGTGGTCGCCGTCCTTCGGGATGGCGTCCAGTTCTGCCTGGCTGGGCAGTTCGTCGCCGAGCGCCTTGGTGAGGCCGTGCGCCACGTCCACGCGGAAGCCGTCGACGCCGCGGTCGGACCAGAAGCGCAGCGTGTGCAGGAAGTCCGCCCGCACCTCGGGGTTGTTCCAGTTCAGGTCCGGCTGCTGGACGGCGAAGTGGTGCATGTACCACTGCCCGTCCCCCACCGGTTCCCAGGCCGGGCCGCCGAAGACCGACGTCCAGTCGGCGGGCGGCTCGGAGCCGCCCGGGCCGACGCCGTCGCGGAAGATGTAGCGGTCGCGGGCGGGCGAACCCGGGGGCGAGGCCAGCGCCTCCCGGAACCAGACGTGCCGGTCGGACGTGTGGTTGGGGACGAGGTCCACGATCAGCTTGATGCCGGCGTCGTGCAGGGCCGCGACGAGGGCGTCGAAGTCGTCGAGCGTGCCGAGGCGCGGGTCCACGTCGCGGTAGTCGTCGACGTCGTAGCCGCCGTCGGCCAGCGCGGACGGGTAGAACGGGCTCAGCCAGACGGCGTCGACGCCGAGAGTACGCAGGTAGGGCACCCGGCTCGTGATGCCCGGCAGGTCACCCATGCCGTCGGCGTTCGAGTCGGCGAAGGCCCGCGGATAGATCTGGTAGACGGCGGCCTGACGCCACCAGTTGGCGTCGTCGTCGGTCGTGTCGGGGATCAAGTCGGTCTCGACGACTTCGGTCATGAGGTGATTCGTCTCCTTGCCTAATGCGGCGACCGGCGAGGCGGGCCCCTCAATCTAACCCTCGGACCCAGGGGTCCGCCCGGCCACCGCGTCAGCCGCGCAATCGCACCGACAGGCAGGTGACGCAGCCCTCGAGCTTCTCGAACTCGGTCATGTCGACGGCGACGACCCGCAGGCCGCGCGCCTCGAAGAGCTCCTTGGTGCGGGGCGCGCTCGTCGACATCAGCACCGTCGTCCCGTCGAGGATCACGACGTGCGACCCCGCCTCCTCCGGCACCGCCAGGAAGGTCGGCCACACGGACGGGTCGTCGACGAGCGACTCGAAGCCGACGACGGTGCCGTCGGGCAGCGCCGTCACGGCGGACTTGAGGTGGAGCACCTTCGTGAGCGGCACGCCGATCACCGTGGCGCCGAGCGGCTCGAGATGTGCGGCGAGCTGGTCGACACCCGCCTGGTTCGTCCGGCCGCCGAGACCGACCCAGACCATGCCGTCGTGCTTGAGCACGTCCCCGCCGTCCAGCGTGCCGGGCGCCTCGATGTGGGCGAGGCGATAGCCGAGGTCGCGGAGCGTCTGCTCGGTGCCCGCGGTCTCCGGCTTGCGCTCGTCGGCGCCCGGCCTGGAGATCACGGCGAGGTCGCCGTACACGAGCACGGTGTCCTCGACGAACACGGAGTCGGGGCAGTCGTCGGCCCGCGGCACCTCGACGGTCTCCCAGCCCGCGCCGCGCAACGCCGCGACGTACGCCTCCCACTGCCGCCCCGCCAGGTCGACGTCGACCGGCTGCCGGTCGATGTGGGTCACCAGGCCGTCCGCGAGGCGAGGGCTCGGACGTCGAACGAGGGCAGTGAGCGTCATGGCGAGATCCTCTCATCGACGCGCCGGTCCGCGCCGTCCGCGTGCTTGGGCCGACGACCCGGCCGGCCGGCAGCTCGCGTCGCCTGCCTCACCCGCGCCCGCGCGGTCAGCGCCTCACCTCGCGACGCCGGACACTTCCCCGGTCGCGGAGGAGCGGCGGCAGCTTCGCGTCGATGACGCGGACCAGCAGCGCGAGCACGAGGCCGACGCCGATCACCATCAGCGCGTTGCGTATCGCCTCCGCGAGGCCGAGCTCGGTCACGTCGAGGAAGGGATAGGGATACCAGTGCGTGAAGGCGCCCTGCATGAAGATGTAGACCAGCCAGCCCACCGGCAGGATGAACGCGCCGGCAACCGTCGCCCAGCCGAATCGGGGTCGCGGGCCGAACACCAGCCACGCCAGCACGGTCGCCCAGGGTGCGACGTAGTGGAAGCCGATGGTCGCGACCAGGGCTGCGCCGGTGAGATGCACCAGAGGCGCGAGCACGATCGCGAACACCAAGCCCGTGATGGCGATGGCCAGCAACGAGTTCAGGCGGATCACCTCCCACCAGCGTCCGCGGCGTACCGGGTCGAGTGCCAGGAGGATCGACACCACGAGCACGACGATGTTGCTGTCGATCGTGAAGTAGCTGAACAGGTGCCACAACCGCACCGGAAGGCTCTCGGCCCGGCCGGACTCGCCGGAGTTCGCGTCGGCGCCACCGGTGAAGATGAGCCACAGCTGGATCACCAGCGAGATCGCAATGACGAGCGCGATCGCCCCGTACACCCACCGCGCCGTCGTGACCGTTCCGGTGCCGGCGTGCTGTTCGTCGCTCACCGGGCCAGTATCGGCCGCAGCGGCGAACACGGCGACTCGCGGGGAGGAGCCGGCGGGGGTAGGCGATGCGGTCGGCTGAAGGTCGGGCGGTCGGTCCCATGTCAATGCGGTCGGTTCCTTAGGGGGCCGACCGCATTGACATGGGACCGACCGCCCGACATCGGACCGACCGCCTACTCGCGCGATCTCTTACTTGGCGGACCACACGGAAAGCACCCGACCACACGGGCCGCCGGAGCCGCGGCGTCAGTCGGCGTCGTCCGCGCGCGCGAGCTGCTCGTCGAGCTCGGGGGTGTCGAGGCTTGCCGCCGCGACCACCTTCCGGTCCTCGTAGACGTCCCGGTCGATCTCGTCGCTCGCATTCGCAACCAGCATGGCGACGAGCGTGTCGCCGTTGACGTTGAGGAACGTCCGGAAGATGCCGGTGAACCAGTCCACCGCGATGAGCAGCCCCACAGCCTCGAACGGGAGCCCGAGCGACGTGGCGAGGAACATCGCGACGACGGGGAACCCGCCCGGCACCGTGATGGTCCCCATGTTGAGGAGCACGGCGAGCGCCATCCCCATGACGATCTGCCCGGCCGTCAGTTCCACGGCGCCCGCCTGGGCGAGGAACATCACGACGATCATGTAGTTGAGGACGGCCCCGTAGGAGCCCATCGTCAGGCCGACCGACAGGGTGAAGTTCGCGACGCGCTGGCTGATGCCGACCTTCTCCACCGCGTTGCGCAGCACCGTCGGGAATGTGACGGCCGAGCTCGTGGTCGTGACGGCGATCGCCGTCTGCTCGGCGAGCTTGCGCGGGAGCTTCCACGGGCTCAGCCGGGTGCGCAGGGCGACGATCACCACGAACAGCGCCATCAGGATGACCACGCCCAGGAGTGTCGTGCCGAGGTAGCTCAGCGCCGTCGTCACCACGGAGAACCCGACGTCTCCCGTGAGGGCCGCGAGCAGGCAGAACACGCCGACGGGCGCGATGTACATCACGAGCCGGATCATCGCCAGGACGACCTGCTGGACCTGGTCGAAGAAGCCGAGCACGAGCCGGTTGCCCGTCTTCGCGACGTAGCCGTTGAGCGCGGCGCCGAACAGCAGCGAGAAGACGATGATCGGCACCATGTCCGCCGTCGACATCGCCGCGACGACGTTCGTCGACACGAAGCCGAGCACCGTGTCCTGCCACCCCGACGCCTCCGACGCGGAGTCCTGCAGCGCGGGGTCGAGCTCACCCTGGAAGACCATCCCCGCCCCGGGCCGGATCAGGACGCTCAGCACCCACGCGAGCAGCGCCGCGACGACGGAGAGCGAGATCATCCAGGCGAACGTGCGCGCCGCGAGCCGGCCCGCACCCTTGCCGCTCATGGAGCCCGTCGCGACGATCACCGAGGCCATGACGAGCGGCACGATCGACATCTGGATGAGGCGGATGAAGAGGTCGCCGACGAACTTCAGGTTGCTCGCCCACTCGCCGGCGACGAGCCCGAACACAATTCCGGCCACGGCTGCGATACCGATCTGCAAGGCGGGGTTTCTCAGCGCCTTCATGGGACCTCCAGTGCTTGTCGCGACCGGGCGGTCGCATTCGGGAGAGTAGGAAGGCGCCGTTATATCGATGAAGACAACGCGTTACCAAAGCATTTCGGTCGTTGTGAACACCGTCTGGACGCCACGCGCTGCGCGCGGGGACGAAGGCCACGGTGCGACAGACGTGGTGAGCGGTGTGGAAGGTCGCGGCTTTCCTCAGCGGCTACCAGGGCATCACACCGTTCTCGTCGCGGAAGGTTCCCGTCGGTCCGTCCGCGTCGAGGGTCGCCAGAGCCACCACGGCCTTGGCGCTCACCGAATTACGCGGAACCCAGGTTCCGGTCAGATGATGTAGGGCTGGTTGGAGTTGAGTCCGTGGTCGATGCGGGCGCGCAGGGCGGGGTGGATCGGGTAGTTGTCGAGGTCGGCCGGGTCGACCCACCGGACGTCCGATGCCTCGGAGGGCTGTGGTGTGATCTGTCCGCCGATCATGCGGGCGCGTAGGCAGATGTTGATGGGCTGGCGTACCTCGTCGATCGTGTCGCCGTGCAGGTAGACGATCACGTGGTCCGGGGTGGAGAACACTCCCACCAGGCCGGTGACCTCGACGTCGAGTCCGGTCTCTTCCCGGCACTCGCGCACACCGGCCTGGCCGACGGTCTCGCCCTTCTTGACCCCGCCGGTGGGGATGGTCCACAGGTCGTTGTCGACGCGCCGCAGCAGCAGGAGGCGCCCCTCGTGGTCGCGGACGAACACGGACGCCGAGGTCTTACGGCTGGTCGGCTTGGGCGCCTGCGGGTCCTGCCAGTAGTCGATCCGCCGGGTGGCCTTGCTCATCGAGCCTCCGTCAACGATTCCGCAGGCCGGGCCGAGGCCCAGACCCGTTCGTAGGACTCGACATAGGTGTTGAAGTACGCGCCGTCGATACGACGCAGGTGCAGCGTGGGCGTGTAGGCGGCGAGTACGCCGTACACGTGGACGTTGACCATCATCTCGTCATCGAACCGGTAGATCGAGTTGTACAAGGGGGTGTCATGGAACCGGATCTCGACCGAGTCGGGCATCTGCTGCTCGTAGTAGGCGCGGACCGCGGCGACCCGCCCTGCGACCCCGCCCCCGATGCGGTACTCGGCGTCGCGGGCGGCCAGTTGCACGCCCGCGGGATCCCCCAGGAGGATCCGCACGCGTGCGCCCTGTTCGGACTTCGCGGCCAGGGTGGGCAGCCAGTCGGGGTGCTCCTCGGTCAGGAACAGGCCGGCGAATGCCAACAGGTCGATGTCCCGGGCGGACTTGCGTAGCAGTTCGGTCCACAAGTGCCCTGGCACATCGCTACGGCGGGGGTAGGTCGCCACGACTTCCGCACCGGCGAGGGAGGCCCCGTTGACCGCCTCGGGCCACAGGTAGCTCTCGTCCTCCCGGACGATCGCGGCGACCCGATAGCGGGTACGCGGGTAGGGCACGGACCCACTGAGCCGTCGTGTCATGCGTCTTCGGGGATGTCCTGCCGGTACTGGAGTTCGTAGAGGTGGGCGCCCTTGATGAGGACGGAGGCTTCGACGGGTTGGTCGTCGTCGGTCAGGACGACGCGGAGCTGGCGGATGACGGGCGTGCGGCTGGGCAGGTCGAGGGCTTCGACTTCTTCTTGGGTGGGTGGCCGAGCGGAGACGCGGTCGATGAAGGATCGCTGCGGGAGTCCCATGTCGGCGAGGGCCTTGGGTGCGCCTCCGGGGATCTTGCCGCGCGCGGCGAGTGCCGTCCCCTCGGCGAGGCCGGCCGGGTAGTAGGAGGCGGACAACTCCACGGGCTGGTCGTCGTGGAGCAGGATCCGGCGCCGGCATACGGCTTCTTCCTCGTCCTTCAGGTGCAGCGCGGCGGCGATGTCGGCGGGTGGGAGGGCGGTGGTCACGTCGAGCAGGCGGTAGCGGAACGTGGCGTCGGGTGCCTGGTAGGCGCCTGCCTCGATGACCAGGGGCGGACGGTCGTGGACGTAGACGCCTTTGCCGACGAAGCTGTCGAGGAATCCTTCGTCCTTGAGGGATTTCAGGGCTCGTTGGATGGTGGCGTTGGCCGCGTCGAACCGGGCGACCAGTTGCGCGGTCGAGGGTAGCTGGACGCCGGGTGCGAGGTCGCCGCGCAGGATCTGGTCGCGTAGTTCGGCTGCGATCTGTTCGTGGCGTGGGCGCTGGTCAACGGTGCGGGGCATGGTCCGTACCGGTGGTCGTGTGAGGGTTCATGGGGTGATCTCGTACCTGAGGCGGCGGTTGGCGGCCGGGGCGATCATGACACTGGCTTCGACCGGCAGGTCGTCGTCGGACAGGATCACGCGGGAGATCTGGACGATGCATGACGGCGGGTGCAGGCCGAACTCGTCCGCCTCGCCCGGGCTTGCGAGGCGCGCGGTGACGTCTTCCACAGCGCGCCGGGACGGGTAGCCCAACGTGGTCAGGTGTGCCACGGCGCCGCCGGGTATCTTCCGCATCTCGGCAAGTCTCGTGCCGCTCGCGATCGATGCCGGGTAGTAGGAATCGACCCGTTCGACCGGGTGGCCGTCCAGCAGCATGAGGCGCGAGCGCAGCACGACCGGGTCCCCCGGTTGGAGGTCGAGGGCGTCGGCAACGGGTTCAGGAGCCGGCCGCTCCACAACCTCCAGCAGCCGCTGGGCACCCGTGCCTCCCTGAGCCGCCGCTTCGGCCGCCCAGGCATCTCCAGGCGCACCGGTGACATATGGCATCGAGACGCTGGTCCACTGCCTGTGGCTGCTCATCGAGAGTGCTCCTTCCATCACGCACATCCGCTGCGGCCTGCGTAAAGAGCGGACGCACACACTTTACGTGCCCCTGGTCGTTGCCGTTCCTCATCCTGCCACCATTGCTACCTTTCGCGATAGGCAGTAAGGTCTGGAGTGGTTGAACTCTTGGACGACACCGTCACGGGAGTTCTCACTCCGAGGGCCTCTCAGCTCGCATCGCCGGCGGGGAGGGAAGGCACTGAGCACGAGGGGGAGAGAAATGAGACGCAAGCGCGACAAGCAGCACACCAACGACGACCTGCTGTTGCAGGCACTCGACATGGTCGGCGCACTCATCGATAAGGCCGGTGCGAACCGGATTGCGGTCGTGACCGCGACACCGGACCGCATCTGCCTGCAGCCGCGGAACCTGCTCGACGGCGAAGCGATAGCACGCCTACTCGGCTGTGACCAGGCGCTGGACCACCGTCTCCTGACGCCCGGCTACACGCTGTGGACCGGGATGCACAGCGGCCTGGAGATTCAGGTCCGCTCCGTCCTGCGCGGCCTGACGGGAGGCATCCGATGAACCCCGCAACCAGCACAGCGACGACAACCCCGCTCACGCCGACGACGGCGGAGGTGGTGGCCGCTGGTCAGTCCGTATGGTCCAAGATGTTCGCGGCCTTGGACATAGACGGCACGATCGTGGGATCGAGCCGGAAGGTGCCGGTCGAGACCATCGAGGCGCTGGAGCTGGTGCGCGCGGCCGGGCACGAGGTCGTGCTCGCTACCGGGCGGAGTCTGGTCGGGCTGTTGCCGATCGCGCGGCAATGCGGACTGACCGATGGGTACGCGGTGTGTTCGAACGGGGCCGCGACCGTGCACCTGGACCCGGCCATGCCGTCGGGCTACGAGGTCATCGACGCGGCCATGTTCGACCCGGGCCCGTTGATCCGGCAGGTTCAGGCGCTGATGCCGGGCGTGCTGGTCGCGGTGGAGAGCATCGGGGACCGGTGGCGCGTCAACCACAAGTTCGGTCCCGGACTGTTGAACGGACCCCAAGCCGTGGTCACCAACAACGAGCTGACCGGTGAAGCGACCACGCGGGTCGCGATCCACGCGCCCGGCATCGCGGAGCACGCCGACGCGCTGGCGTCGCTGACCCGGCTCACGGTCACCCCGGCCGGGAACGACTGGTGCGACGCGACCTCTTCGACGGTTTCGAAGGCCACGGCCGTGGACGCGGTCCGCCGGCTGCTCGGCATCCCGGGGACTGCAACGGTCGCGGTGGGGGACGGCGCGAACGACGTGGAGTTGCTGGAGTGGGCTGCCCGCGGGGTCGCGATGCGTCACGCACCCGCACACGTGCGCGCGGTAGCCGATGAGGTCACCGGATCGATCGAGGTCAACGGCGTCGTGGACGTGCTGCGGTCCCTGGTCCCAGCCGTGGCGTTGCGGCCGGGGCTCACGCCCCTGGCCGCTCAACTGAGTGCTGCCGTGACCACCGCCCACACCACGGCCGCGACCATCGCGGCCACTCCCGGCGCGGCCACTGCGGTGACCACCCGGGGAGCCGCTGCGGCCGTTGACAGCGTGGAGGTGGTGGTGCGGATCTGGCACGACACCGACGACGACGCCGACACGGACCTGGCCGGCGCCGAGATCTGGACCCGACAGCCCACCACGACCGCCTGGACTCGGCACGCCCCAATCCCGGCTGCGCGCGCCACCAGTATGCGCGACATCGAACAAGCCGCCCTGGACGCCGGCCTGAGCTTCCCCCGCAGCCGCATCGGACGCCGCCGCGCACAATGGCGCTCCACCACCGCCGCCGTCGTCGGGCGCCATTCCCACCGGCCCCCAGGCTTCGAGCTCCCCCTGACCCCGGCCACCTGAACCGCCTGATCTTGCAGCCGGGCGAGCACCCCCGAGGAAGCCCCTTCCTTCCCTGCACCTCCCGCACAGCGCCCGGCCGCAAGCCCGCCCTCGGGCGGGCACCCCAGACGGGGCCGGGACCGACGCCCCTCGGTCCCGGCCCAACTCATCACCGAGGACGATGAATGACCGCCGCCCGCACCTGGACACGACACCGCATCACCACCTGACCACGGCCACCGTCAACGACCGACCTCGCCACGTCCGCCGTCGGACATCAGACGGAACAGGCAGCCGCGCCGGTGTGAGCGTCGCGCCGAGACGCCGGGGTCACCGCCGCGGGCGGTTCGCCCGTCCGCCCGCTTCCTCGCGCTGATGGCCGCGGCGGGCGTCGCGGTCGAAGATGCCCAGGACCTCGCACGGCCCGCCCTCGGCTCCGATGGCGTGCGGCAGCATCGTGGGGAACTCCGCCGCCTGGTTGGTCTCGATGCGCAGGCGCCGGTCTCCCAGGAGCAGGGTCGCGGTGCCCGAGATGACGACCAGCCATTCGCGGCCCGGGTGGGCGCGCAGGCGTGACGGGTTGTCGGGCGGCGGGTCGGTCATGCGCTGGCGCACCACGGCCATGCCCGGCTGGGCCTTGATCAGCCAGCGCAACCCGCCGTGCGACCCATCGCTCGTCGCGTTGCTGACGACGTCGTCCACGTCCGTCTCCACGAGCTGGTCGAGGGAGGTGTCCAGCGCCCGGGCCAGAGTGACGAGCTGATCCAGGGCGAGGCGCCGCCGGCCGTTCTCGATACGGCTGAGGGTGGACTGGCTCATCCGCGCGCGGGCGGCCAGATCTTCCAGGGACCAGCCCTGAGCGACGCGCAGGGCACGTATGCGTTTGCGCACCAGGCGGTCCAGCTCGCCATCTTCTTGCGTCATAGGCAAGATCGTATGCCGATACGGCATCCTCTGGCTAGCGTCCTCTTCGTCGATCAGCGCCGCAACGCCGGCGTCGATCCCCGCCCGTCTTGCGAGAGGACCCCATGACCACGAACCACCTTCTCCGGGAATCCGCCGACCCGAACGGCTCCCCCACCCCGGAGGTGCCCGACGCGCGCCGGCGGCGCACCATCCTGATCACCGTCTGCATCGCGTTGATGGCCGTCATCGCCTCGGTGTCCGGCCTCAACGTCGCCCAGCCCGACCTCGCCGTCGCCTTCGGGGTTTCACAGGGCGCGGTTCTGTGGATCATCAACATCTACACGCTCACCCTGGCCGCGCTCCTGCTGCCGCTCGGCGCGGTCGGCGATCGTCTCGGGCGCAAGCCCGTGCTCCTGACCGGCCTGACCGTCTTCGGCGTCGCCGGCGTGATGGCGGCCCTGGCCCCGTCGGCCGAGGTCCTGTTCGCCGCGCGCCTGCTCAGCGGTGTCGGTGCCGCGATGATCATGCCGATCACCCTCGCCGTCATCACCTCGACCTTTCCCGCCGAGGAGCGCGGACAGGCCATCGGCGTGTGGACCGGGGTGGCCGGCGGTGGCGGCATCCTGGGCATGTTCCTGTCGGCCGCCCTGGTGGACCTGGTGAGCTGGCGCTGGCTGTTCGCCCTGCCCGTCGCGCTCGTCGTGGTCTCGGCCGTCATGGCCGTGCGTTCCGTCCCCGACTCCCGCGAGACCTCCGCGCACCGCTTCGACACCGTGGGCGCCCTGACGTCCGCCGTGGCGGTGGCCGGGCTCATCATCACACTCCACGAGGGACCGGAGCGAGGCTGGTCCGACCCCGCGACGCTGCTCAGCCTGCTGGTGGGCGCCGGCGCCACCGTCGGCTTCGTCCTGTGGGAACGGCACCGGCGGGATGCCGCACTGCTCGACGTCCGCCTGTTCGGCGAGCGCGCACTGGCCGGTGGCTCGATCACGCTCCTGGCGGTCTTCGGGGTCCAGGCGGGCATCTTCGTCGTCCTGTTCCCCTTCCTCCAGGCCGTCGTCGGCTGGTCGGGGCTGGTGTCCACGGCGGCGCTGATGCCCATGGCCGTCCTGATGATGGCGGCATCGGGACTCGCGCCGCGACTGGCCGCGCGCATCGGCCCCCGGGCGACGATGGCCACCGGGATCCTGCTGGCCGGCGCCGGCCTGGGCCTCATGGCGGCCATCGTCTCCGTCGACGGCGGCTACCTGTCGATCCTTCCTGGGATGCTCGCCATGGGAATTGGCATGGGCCTGGCCATGACGCCCTCCACCGAGGCCATCACCAGCGCCCTGCCGAGCCACCGGCAAGGAGTCGCGTCCGCCCTCAACGACGTCACCCGTGAGCTCGGCACCGCGCTCGGCGTCGCACTGCTCGGCGCGCTCCTCTCCGCCGGCTACCGAGACGCCGTCGACGCCCGGCTCGCCGACCTGCCCCCGGAGCAGGCCGACGCCGCACGGCAGGGCGTCGCCAACGCGGTGGACGCCGCGCACCATGCCGGGCCCGACGCCCAGGCACTGATCCGAGCCGCACAGGAATCGTTCGTCGACGGCTGGCAGCAGGCCATGTGGGCGGGTGTCGCCGTCATGGCCGCGCTGTTCCTCTACGTCGCCGCCCGCGGTCCACGCCGTCCCGACGGAATCTCGGAGGCCGCCACCACACGCCAGGCCGGCGGCTGAGCGACGGCGCGGCCGTGTCGTCGAAGCTGCCGCACGGCCCACAGCGAGCACACGATCGCCATCACCGACGACGGAGCCGAGATCCTCACCACGACCAGCCGCGCGAGCTGAGCTCCAGCTCCTCCCGGAGGCGCTCGTCAGCCGCCGAATGCTCGTCCCCGCGCAACGGGGCCGCCTTCGTCGGGACACCCGCGAGGCGGCACGCATCGCGGAGCAGGGCGTCGTACGCGCCCTGCACGGCGAACCAGTGATGGGCGCGCGCGTACAGGCCCGGGTCCTCCTCGATGTGGCGCAGCTCGGACGCGAGTTCCCCGAGCCGGATCTGCAGGCGCAGTGTGACCAGCGGATCGGGCACTCGCGCGGTCCGCGCCAGGAAGGTCCAAGGCATGTCTTGCCACCGCCACGTCGTCGTCGAACGAGGGGACACCACCAGCCTAGATCCGCGGGACCGGGAAGACCATGCTTACCACGCCGCTACCGCGGCGCTTTGCCATCCTTCTTGACGCCGGTGGCCGTGAGGGATCCGGCGTGGGCCTTCACGCTCGGCACGCCGCGGGTCTTGATGAGGCTCGCGACGGTCACCACGGCCAGGACGCCGATGACGACGGCCAGGCTGACCGGGGTCGGGATCTCCGGGACCGACTCGTCGATGTCGACGTGCGCCCAGTGCAGGATCAGCTTGACGCCGATGAACGCCAGGATGATCGCCAGGCCCGCCGAGAGGTACACGAGTCGGTCGAGCAGGCCCCTGACGAGGAAGAACAGCGCCCGCAGGCCTAGCAACGCGAACGCGTTGGCGGTGAAGACGATGTACGCCTCCTCCGTGACGCCGAAGACGGCGGGGATCGAGTCGAGCGCGAACAGCAGGTCGACGCTGCCGATGGCGATGAGCACGATGAACAACGGGGTGACGACCCGGCGCCCGTTCTCCTTGGCGAGGAGCTTGCCCCCGATGTAGCCGGCGCTGACGGGCAGGAGCCGGCGGGCGCCGCGCACCATCAGGTTGCTCTCGATGTCGGGATCCTCGTTCCGGTGGCGGAACAACTGCACCGCCGTGTAGATGAGCAGCAGGCCGAACATCAGGAACGTGAACGAGAACAGGCTGATGAGAGACGCGCCGAGGGCGATGAACACGGCGCGCATGACGAGCGCGAGCGCGATGCCGAAGATGAGGACCTTGTGCTGGTGCCTGTCCGGGACCGCGAAGGTGCTCATGATGATCACGAACACGAACAGGTTGTCGACCGACAGGCTCTTCTCGATGATGTAGCCGGCGAAGTACTCGGTGCCCGCCGTGCCCCCGTACTGCAGCCCGAACCAGATGCCGAACCCGATCGCCACCGCGATGTAGAACACCGACCACGCCGTCGCCTCCTTGAACCCGACGTGGTGCGGGCGGGCCGCCGCCAGGACCAGGTCCACCCCCAGCAGCAGGACGATGAGACCGACGGTTCCGGCCCAGGTCAGTAGGCTGATGTCGAGCACGCTTCCTCCGTCGTGTCACCGGGGATCAGGACTGCAGGACTGACACTACTGAAGATCCCCGGATCTTCCGCCCGGACGTCGGTCAGGAAGCGGGCGTGTGCGCCGATCGATCAGCGTGCGAGCGTTCCCGCGTGCGGCATCTCCCACGCCTCGGCGAGACGCGACGGCCGGACCGGCGAGCCCTCGCCGAAGAACTCGCAGAACTTCATGACCAGCGGGTCCCAGCCCAGCGGATCGACGTAGTGGGTCCCGGGGAGCACGAGTTCTTCCGCGACATGGCTGCGCAGCACGCGCACGTGAAAGGCCGTCGCGCCGGAGTCCGGCGTCCCGACCGGCGTCTCCTGCACGACGGCGCCCTCGAGCTGGATCGGGCACTCGGCCACACGCGGGGCGTCGACCAGCTCGGACGCCTGCTCCGACAGGCCCGCGTGGGCGAACTTGTCGGGGACGAACTCGTATCCCATCTCGGCCTTCCGCGGGGACATGGCAGGGTTCCCGGTCGTGAGTGCGAGCCGGTCCACGACGTCGACCATCGACGGCGGCACGAGATTGAGCACGCACTCCCGTTCGCGGCGGAGGTTCTCCGCGGTCCTGGCGGAGTTCCCGAAGCCGAGCACGCAGTGGCCGTTGAGCCACCATGCGGAGGACATCGGTGCGACGTTCGCCGACCCGTCCGGGTTGCGTGTCGAGACGAGCACGACAGGCGTGCCGAAGTACATGACCTTGAGGTCGATCGTCCGGTGCATGGCACCAGGCTGCCCGCGACCGGCCGACGATTCTGGCGCGTATCGGCCATGGCGTCCCGCGCGTGGCCGCGCGGTCCATACTGACGCGCCCGCGTCCGCACTGCGACCCTCATGGCCAGGTAGCGTTGCCAGCCGCGTGAACGCCTCATCGGTCGCCGGGCCGAACTCACGTCAGTCCTCCCGCAGAACCACCTCGACGACCAGCAGATCGCCGGTGTCCACGCCGTCGACCGCCTCGACGCGGAACATCACCTCGCCCGGGACGCCCGCCTCACGCACGGCCTCCGTGAGGTCGTACTCGTGCTCGGCGAGGCCTTCGCCGTCGGACGGCTCCGTCAGTGTCCGTGACGGGCCTACCTCAAGGCCGTCGAGAAGGATCCGACGCCGGCTCGCGACGCGGTCGACGAAGCGGGTCCGCACCACGGCCGCGCCGTCCGGGCAGCGGAGCCGGTACTCGAACCAGCCTGTCGCGCTGCGCCAGTGGATCCCGTCTGCCCCGCCCGCCCGGGTCTGCTCCCCCGTGAACCCGTGGTCCACCTCGGGCTGCTGCTCGCCGGCCGTCACCTTGTCGAAGACGGCCACGGAGTTGGCGTCGTCGAGGGTCCGGAGCGCGGCCAGGGCGCGGGACGGGTCGGCGTCGGCCGCGAAGTAGATGCTGTAGCGCTCGTCGTGGATTCCCGCGAAGGGTTCGAGCAGCACGGTGGCGGGAACGAGTTCGCCGGACCGTTCGCGAAGTACCGCGAGCTCGAAGGTCAGCGTGCGCTCGTCGACGGCCGACACCGCCGACTCCGGCGGTTCGGCGGCCACGATGCCGCCGCGTCGCATCGGCACCTTCCGGCCGCGGGCCACGTGCGCCATGCGGTCCGGTCCCGCGACGAGCCCCTCGAGGTCCTCGCCGCCGTCGCGCGACGCGAGCACGACGGGGCCGTAACGGAACGCCACCCAGCCGGATCCGTCGGGCAGCGCCTCCGCGACGAGCTGGGGTGCGAGCCGGACGGTGACCGCCGTCGTGCCGCTCCAGGTGCGGGCGACCTCGGCATAGCCGTCGACGACGGCCGCGTCGACCGGTTCGTCGTCGACGCTCAGGCCCACCAGCTCCGCCCAGGACGGCACGCGGAAACGCAGCGTGCGCTCCCGGGGCGAGGCGGAGGTGACGACGACGCGCGCCTCGTCACGGAACGGCAGCTCGGTCGACAGCTCGACCCGCAAGCCCTCCTCCGGCCAGTCCAGGACCGAGGGGGTGTACAGCTCGACCCTGAGGTCGGGCCCGTCGTGGGTGTAGACGAGCTCGTTGTACCGCGTGTGACCTTCGAGACCGGAGCCGACGCAGCACCACATGGACAGGTGGGGCCGGGAGTACACCCGGTAGTGCGCCGGACGCATCGGGGTGAAATACACGAAGCCCCCGCGCCGGGGGTGGACGGACGAGACCACGTGGTTGAAGAGCGCCCGCTCGGCGAACTCGACGGCGGCACCGTCGTGCCCGCGGTCGAGCCGCAGGCGCGCGAGCTCGACCATGTTGTGGGTGTTGCAGGTCTCCGGCCCCTCCGGGTCCGTCATCACCTCGGTGAAGTCCGACGACGGATGGAAGTGCTCGCGCACGCTGTTCCCGCCGATCGCCAGCGTGCGGCGGGTGACCACCGAGGACCAGAAGGCGTCGGCCGCGGCGGCGAACCGCGTGGCGGCTGCGTCGGCGTCCGGCGCCGGGCGGGGATCGCCGGCCGGCGTCAGGCCGGCCAGGCGCTGGTAGCCCAGCACCTTGGGGATCTGGGTGTTGGCGTGGAGGCCGTCCAGAGGGTCGCCGCCGTCGGCCAGCGGGTCGAGCAGCCTGCGGTGGGCCAGCCGCCGCCCCTCGGCGACGAGGTCCTGGCGGCCGGTCAGCTGGCCCAGCTCCACGAACGCCTCGTTGAGCCCGCCGAACTCGGCGGTGAGGGCCTGCTCGACCTGCTCGTCGGTGAGGGTCCTCGTGACCGTCAGCCACCAGTCGGCCCAGCGCGTCGCCATGGTCAGGGCGCGCTCGGAGCGCCCGTGGGTGGCCGCGTCGATGAGGCCTGCGAGCGTCTTGTGCAGGTTGTAGACCGGCACCCACCGGCCGTTGAGGGAGAACAGGCCGGCGTCGACGCGACCGGCGGCGAGCTCCTCGCCCAGCGCCGGCCCGTCCGGCACCCCGCCGATGTAGCCCGTGCCGAC
This sequence comes from Myceligenerans halotolerans, assembly GCF_054782975.1. Taxonomy (NCBI): domain Bacteria; kingdom Bacillati; phylum Actinomycetota; class Actinomycetes; order Micrococcales; family Promicromonosporaceae; genus Myceligenerans; species Myceligenerans halotolerans. The sequence continues at coordinate 568,654 of NZ_BAAGRL010000006.1, read as the reverse complement.
CGCGTCCTGGCAGCGCTCCAGCACGTCGAGCAGGTGCTCCATGCGGTCGCGGAGCACGTCCTGGCCGGTCACCGCCCACAGTTTCGCGTGCGCGGACAGGACGTGACCGCCGATGTGGCCGTCGAGCCCGCCGCTCTCCCAGTCGCCGTACGGCTCGGCCGGGCTGTCGAGCCCCGCCGCGGCGAGGAACGGGGCGAGGAGCCGGTCCAGGTCGATGTCGAGCACCGCCTCCAGCGCCCGCTGCTGCGCCATGGCGAACGGTCCGGGACCGAGCCTGACGGTTCCCAGGGGGAAGGTCCGGCCGGTGGGTGCGGGCTGTGCGGTAGTCATGGACGGTTGGGCTCCTTGCGGGATCTCACAGCTTCGTCGTCGGGCTGCGCTGGGACGGCGCGACTCTACGAGAAACGGCTACCGTCCGGCCGGGCGTTTCGTGATGAGTGACAGGACCCGACTCCGGTCGCGAAGGGCTCTGCGGCCGCGGGCCGTGCATGCCTACGATGGGGGCCATGAGGTCCGCGTTCTCCACCGCCGTCGAGGTCGAGCGGGCGCTGCGGGAGGTCGCCGACCCGCGCGAGGAGGCCAAGATCCGCGGCCGGGTCGCCGACGACGAACCCGTGATCGGCGTACGGATGGGCACACTGTTCGACATCGCGAAGGGTGCGACCGACCTGCCCGCAACCGAGCTCGACGCGCTGTTCGAGCACCGGGCGTACGAGCCGCGCCTGGCGGCGTTCTGCGTGCTCGACTTCCGCGCCCGGCGGCGGCTCTCCGACGACGACCGCGCCGCTCTCGCGCACACCTACCTCGAACGGCACGACGCCATCAGCACGTGGGACATGGTCGATCGCGCCGCCCCGCGAGTACTCGGCACGCCGATCCTCATCGGCGCCGTCGACGGCCGCGTTCTCAACGAGCTCGCGCGCTCCGCGGATCCGCTCCGGCGCCGGTCGGCGATCACCGCGCCGCTCTGGTTCATCAAGAAGGGCACCGACGCCGACGTCGAACACGGACTCCGCATCGCCGAGCTGCTCGACGACGACACGCATCCGCGCGTTCGCTCGGCCGTGAAGATCTACCGGGCGCATGCGGCGAGGCGCCGCGGTACCGCATGAACTCCCGCAGTTTCCTGGCCCGGGCAAGTGGCCGCGGGCCTCAGTAGGGTGGCGCGAGGCCCGGGAACATCGGGAAGCGCTTGATGTTACGCGTCCACAGTTCCGCCCCACACGTCGTGGTCGTGGCCGCGATCACGTAATCGGCGATATCGACACCCGAGTGGGATCGTCGATACTGGCGCGCCAGCGCTCCGGCGGCGTCGGCGATCTCCTCGGAGACCCCGACCCACTCGATCACGGACAGCAGAGCACCCGTCCGGGACTCCTCGGCCGCGCGCATGCCACCGAGGAGCTCTGTCCGGGTCAGTACCGACCCGAGGACGTTGCGGCCGAACCGCCGAGCCCCGACCAGCGCATCACGCGCCTCCTCCACGCCACGCAGGTGATCAATGAAGACCGAGGTGTCGACGACGATCGGCGCGCCGCTCACCACTCCGCGAACCGATCGGCACGGGCGGGGCGGATCGACTCGACGTACTGTTCACCGTCGAGAGTCTCCTGCGCCCAGGCGCCGAAGCTCTCATCAAGCGCTCTCGTGAAGTGGTCGGCATCGGCGCGACCGTAGGTTCGGTCCACTGCGCGACGGATGAGCTCGGCAAGACCGACGCCCGACGCCCGAGACTCGGCAAGGAGCCGCTCGTACTGAGCGTCCTCCAGCGTGATCTGCGTACGGTGGCTCATGATGTAAGGCTACATCACCTGGCAGAACGGCATCGGCGGGCCGCAGCTCCTGCCGGACACGCCGCCGATGGGAGGAGCACCCATGACCACCGATGACGCCGTCGTGCCGCCCGACGCGGACGAGGTCGACCTGTGGAACCTCATGAGCCACTACAACTGGGACGACGGTTTCGCCGTCCCGCTCGCCGTCGCCCAGCATCCTCGCTGCGACCGCGCGCTCGCTCTGCGACTGTTCTGGGAACTCGATGACACAGCTCGCATCCATCTCTCCGACGAAGCCGATGCCCTCCGGGAGAGCTTCAGTACCGAGATGACGCACGAACCGGAGGAGTTCGAGCGGGTCGTCACCTACGCGACCACGCTGGTCGATCGACTGCGGCGGGGAGACTTCCCTGATGGAAGGAACGAGTACGACACCGGCTTCATGACCGTCGACGACCCTGCCGGCCAGACCGAGGGCCAACGGAAGATCCGCGCGATCCGAACGAAACGAGCCCAGCTGGAGTACGACGACACCTTCCTGCGCCCGGCGATCTACCCGACCTGAGGGCCCCGAGGCGCCGCGGGGTCAGACGTTGAAGCGGAACTCCACCAATTTCCGGCACCGGGCAACCTATGACACGCTCGCAGTTCTTCGGAGGGTGAACTCGTTCTGGATTCGATCCAACATCGCGGCGGCATGTCCTTCGTAGTCGTCGACCTCAGACAACGCGTGGGCGAATGCACCCGGGGCGCGATCTGTCATTTCTGCCACTCGCTCGAGGACGTGGGACTCGTCCAGGCGTGCCGATTCCGCGAAGCGCCGCCATGCATCGCCGTCTACCTCGTCCAGGACGAACGTGCCGCCGATACTCATGGACAGCACCCGGCCACCGCCATGGGGCGGGTCGTAGGCGAATCCGGTCGCCATGTCATAGAGGGGCGCCAGCGAGACCTGCGGACCCGACAGCATGACGGCGTAGTTGCGGGCGTGTGCGTCGGGGGCGCCGACCACCGTGTTGAAGATCAGACCGTCAACGAATCGCTCCACGCTTGCCCGAGCCTGCCGGGGCGATTCAGCTTGGGCGCGCAGGAACCGGATGATGTCCGCAGCTGACGGGCCTCCTGACTCCTCGTACTTCTCGGGCTTTCCGAGTGCCTGGCACAGGTCTTCCTGGTGCAGTCTGACCACTCGTCCGTCGTCGGCGAGCTTTCGGTCAAAGCGAGTGATCACGATCGCGTCCTGGGACTTGAACTCCGTGTACTCGGTGTGCGCGACGTCCAGACCCATCGATGCGGCCGCCCGCATCGTCGCGTGCTCATCGAGGGCCTGGGCACGCATCTTGCGAATGCCCGGCTTGATGATGTGTGTCGTCGCCTCGGAACCATGGGCGATGTACCAGCGTTCGTCCTGGCGCCGCAGAGCGAACTTCTGCTGCGTTCCACCGAGAGACCAGTGCTCGCCCGGCATCAACCAGGAGGCATTCTCGTCGGTGTCCATCTCGTCGAGGCGGATCTCGATGTCACCAACGCTGCATTCCTCAAGGCCGCCCTCACGGTTCAAGGTCGCTTCGAGTTCGCCGACAACACAGAACTGCAGCGCCCCGGCGCAGTCCTTTCCGATGGCGGACAGCAGATCCAAGGTGTCGGTCGTGTCGATCCGATAGCGGCGCGCGATGGCTCGTAACGCGCCGTCGTTCTCCGGGAGGAGGCCCTTGAGAAATCGCTCGACGACGACGCCCGTGTGGACCTGTTCCTCCAGCGGGAGGGACAACGACAACGGAGTACTGCCGTCCTGACTGTAGGACCGGTCGTAGGTCAGCCGGAGCCCGGCACCTCGTCGCTCCAGGTCCGCGATGTGGCGCCCGCTCAGAAGCACCGCAAGGTTATTGACAGCGGCCACGTCACTCCGCCCCCTGCAGGTCCTGGATCATCAGGTTGGCATCGAGCTCATCGAGGACTCTCATGAGGCGTCCGACTTCGATCCCCTCGGTCTCGCCGCGTTCCAGGTTGATGATCCAGACACGCGACACGTCGGCCCGGCGGGCAAGTTCCGCCTGGGTGAGACCACGATCGAGGCGCAGCTTCCTGACCGACCGTGCCAGACGAGGCAGCGATCGAGCATTGAGCAGAGGACGATCTTGCGCACCCACGATGTCAGGATACCCCAACATCATGCCGATGTTGGGGTATCCTGACATCCAGGCGATGTCAACATACCTTGACCTCAGGTCCACGCAGCAGATCACACCTACAGGCATGCTGAGCGATCGGGATCACGGGCGGACTCTCTGCCAGACCGGGAACCGTCCAATATCAGCCCATCTGGCATGAAAGCATGCCATCATACGTTGAAGCGGAACTCCACCGTCTGCGTTTCGGTCAAGAAACCGGGACAAAGGGTGCAATTAAAGGTTGAAGTGGAACTCGAGTCCGTGCATGACGGAGCTTCGACGTGCCATCTGGTAGGTCATCCATGCCGCTCCGATCAGACGGTCCAGAGCACATCGAGCGGTACCGCGCTGATCCGTTGGCCGAACGGACCGCTGGTCGTGCCGGTGTGGAGAATGATCCCGGCGGTGAAGCGGTCGCCGAGCTTGTCCCGGAGCTTGAGCAGCCACTTGGCATCGCGCAGGCCCACCGACGCTGCAGCCTTGACCTCGATGCCCACAACGCGGCCACCCGGTACTCGTGGATCCGCCACATCGTGCTCGTGGATTCGCACTACCCAGTTCGTGGATTCGCCACGGTAGTGCGGGGCGGTAAATCACCCTCGTTGACGCGATTGTGGTCCAGTAGTGACGGTCAATATCGGCTGAATCTGTCGGGTCTATGTCGGGGGTCGAGTGCTGCTTCGATCCGAACCCCGACCTTCTCCCGGTGAAGCGAGACTCTTCGACGTCCGCAGAGCCAACTGACGTCGGGACCTACTTCCGCTACAGCGATATCTCCGGCGTCCGCACGCGCGAGCGTGACGTCGTGAGGGTCATGTCCTTCTCCTTCTCTCAAGCGGAGAGCAGCCGCTGGGCCGGAGCAATCGCTCCGGCCCAGCGGCCTCCGTTGCAACAGCGCTGCAATCGATCAGCGCACCAGTTTGGCGGGGCTCGTGGCCCACTGCATCGCGTATTCGAGCGGCCCGCGCTTGAAGAACCGCGACCACACGAACGCGAACACGATGCCCACCACGCAGAACCAGCCCCACACCGCCAGTGCCGCGACGACCGCGCCGCCCTCGCTGTTCGAGGGGACGTGGTTGAGGGCCCACAGGTGGGCGACGTACAGGGTCAGGGACATCGCACCGGCCGCCGTGATCGGCGTGAGGAGCTTGCGGGCCAGTGCTGACCTGTCGAGCAGGGCGACCGAGCCGACGATGACCAGCATCGCGATGCCGATGTTGCCCAGCAGCTCGAACGCGGTGCCCGAGTGCGGTGAGGCCGAGAGCAGGAACTGCAGCATGTCGGATGACCACGGATCGAATCCGCTCAGCGAATCGGACCACGTGCCGGACGCACCCGAACCGCTCATCCCGGACGAGCCCGAGCCCATCGAAGAGGACGCCACCCCCGAACCGGAGGAGCCGGAGCCGCTCATAGAACCGCCGCCCATGCCGCCCCCGGGGAACAGGACCTTCTGCAGCACCCACGAGAGTCCGTAACCGGCCAGCGCCAGTCCGGCGCCGACCGACGCCATGCCGATGCGCACCCGCTTGGCGGACAGGTCGAGCTTGGCGATCGCCATGCCCGCGAAGATGTACGCGAGCCACGGGACGGCCGGGTAGAGGCCCGTAAACAGCAGCCGGCCGAGGCCGTCGGCGCCCATGCGGGTGATCGGGTCGTGCGCGTCGAGCGCGGTGACGAATGCCGGCTGCGCCATGCCGATCCAGTAGTAGACCACGGAGCCGACGACCGCGAACGAGGCCGAGAGGACCGCCAGCTTCTTGACGCCGCACCGCACGAACGGCAGCGCGAGCAGGAAGAACAGGCCGTAGAACGCCAGGATGACGATGTCGGTGTGCAGCCACAGGGTCAGCGCCGTCCCCAGGGCGATCAGCAGGACCGCCCGGATGACGATCTTCACGATCCGCTGCCGTCGTTCGAGTGTGGGCAGCGTTCGGCGTCCGCCCGCGAGCAGGACCAGCGACAGTCCCGCGAGGGTCGCGAACAGGGCTGACGAGCGGCCGTGCGGGATCTGCATGATCGTGTTGACCACAGAGTCCTTGAACTCCTGCATCGGTCCCACGTGCGCGTAGAACATGCCGAGGACCGCCAGCGCGCGGGCCAGGTCCAGGCCGAGCACGCGACCGAGCGCGCCGCCTCGCTGGGGTTTCGGTTCCGATGGCGTCTCGCGGTCGGTACGGACCCGCCGCGGCGTGCGTTCGCTCTGCACAGTGTCGGTATCAGTCATGAACCCAGGTTGCTGCGGCGCGGGCGCTCTTCCCATCCGGCGATGGGCTGCCGCGCCGCCGCAGACGGCGGGGACCGCGCGCTCCTAGCGGGGGGCTCCTCGCCAGCCGACCGACCGAAGGACCCCCGCCGACCGGCGTGAATCATCGCAGAACGGCCGCGGCGGAAGCGTGACGAGGTCCGGCTGTGCTACGAATCGATCCGTGGAAACGACAGTGGAGGAGCGGCCGTGATCCGGGTTCTGATCGTCGACGACGAGGCGCTGTTCCGCAGCGGCATCGAACTCATCCTCAACGCCGCCCCGGACATCGAGGTCGTCGGCGCGGTCACCGGCGCCCGCGCGGTCACCGAGGCCGAACGGCTGCGTCCCGACATTGTGCTGCTCGACATCCGCATGCCTGATGTGGACGGCCTGACCGTGCTCGACCGCATGCTTTCGGAGCCGTCGCCGCCAGTGGTAGCCATGCTCACCACCTTCGACAACGACGAGTACGTGGCCGCCGCCCTCCGCCGGGGCGCGGCCGGGTTCCTGCTCAAGGACACCGCCCCCGACCACCTGGCCGTGCAGGTGCGCACCCTCGCCGCCCACGGCGTGGTCCTCTCCCCGAAAGTCACCTCAAGCGTCGTCGACGGCTACCTCGCCTCGACCCGCAGACAGCCCGCCGACACCGTCCTCATCGAAACCTTGACCGACCGGGAACGAGCCGTCCTCCTGCACCTCGCCGACGGGCTCTCCAACGCCGACATCGCCGCCCGCCTCTACCTTGGTATCGGCACCGTCAAAGACCACGTCTCGGCGATCCTCGCCAAGCTCCAGGTCTCCAACCGGGTCCAAGCCGCGCTCCTGGCCGAACGCGCGGGCATGCTCGACAACGGCGAGTGGCGATGAGCGTGGTCGCGGCCCGCATCACGGCCTGGTGGCACACAGGCTCACGGTGGCCCGCTGTCCTCCTCGACGTCGCCCTCATCACCGTGGCCGGTGCCGACCTGGCGTTCAACCACATGCCCGGAAGCTGGTCGGACGACGCTGTGCTCGTGGCCGGAGTGCTCGCGCTGGCAGTGCGCCGACGGTTCCCCTTGGCCGTCTTCATCGCCACACTCCCGATGCCGCTGCTCATGGGCCAGTCCGCGGCGTCGCTCATCGCGCTGTTCACCGTCGCGTGCGCCACCCGCAACCGGTGGCTGCTGAGCGGATGCGCGCTGGTGTACGCGGGCTTGACGATCGCCCCGTGGTGGGGCGGCAGCAGCATTCTGGCCGAATCGGCCTGGCCGGTGTGGGGCGTGTACTCGCTGGCGCCCGCGGGCGCGGCGGTCTTCCTGGGACAGTTGCTGCAGACCAAGCAGGAACTCTCGCGGCGGCTGGAGGAGATCAGCGAGGTCCGCGAGCACGAGCAGGCGCTGGCGATGCAGAAGGTGCTGTCGCAGGAGCGCGCTCACCTGGCGCGGGAGATGCATGACGTCGTCTCGCACCAGGTGAGCCTGATCGCGGTACGAGCCGGAGCGCTCCAGGTGAGCACTGAGGAATCGATCTCGAAGGACGCCGCCGAAACGATCCGGACGCTGGCGGCGCGCACGCTTGACGAGTTGCGGTACATGGTGAGCGTGCTGCGCGCCGGAGGCGGCGCGGACACCGGCCTCGCCCCGCAGCCCACACTCGACCAGTTGGGCGAGCTCGTCGACAACGCCGGCATGGACGTCCGCCTGGAGACTGGACCGCTGCCGGAGCTCAACCCCCCGCTGCAGCGGGCGATCTACCGCACCGTGCAGGAAGCGCTGACGAACGCCCGCAAGCACGCCCCCGGCGCCGCAGTCCGCGTCAAAGTCGCGCAAGAGGACGGCGCCATATTGGCAGAGGTCGTCAACGCCGCACCCAAACGACCGGTGGTGCCGCTGCCGAGTGCGAAACACGGCTTGATCGGCCTCAAACAGCGCGCTGAACTACTCGGTGGGGCCTTCGAAGGAGCCCCGACCGCCGAAGGTGGCTGGCGCGTCGCATTGCGCGTGCCGCTACGGTCGATGAACTGAGCGTCTGAAGTTCTACGGAGCGAGCGTGAACGTGCGGTATGGGTGGGCTCAGAGACTGATGCCCGGGCCAAGCTCGCGTCGATCCAACCGAATGGTCGGCGATATCTGCATCTCGCCGGTCGCGCGCAACGCACTGGCAGCGCGCGCGGCGTCGACTGCCTGGATGTCAGTGCTGACTGGATCGGTCCCGAGCGGTGCGCTACTGGTGATGCCATAACGGTCGCGATAGGCAGCGATCGGCTCCGCTCCCGCGTGATGCTCCTGGACGATCGACCGGTCGAGCTGGTCGACTCCTACTACCCGGCCTCGATCGCCCGCGACACTCGCCTGGCGGAGATGAGCAAGATTCCCGGCGGCGCCGTCGCGCACCTGGCATCTCTGGGCTACCCGCCTCGACGCGTCGTCGAGGACGTCACCGCGCGGCTCGCAACCCCGGTGGAGGCCGAGGAGTTCGGCCTGGAGCTCCCGGCAGCCGTGGTCGAGCTTGTCCGAGTGATCTTCTCCGATGACGACCGACCGGTTGAGGCCAGCGTGATGCTCTCGCCGGCCGATGCCCGCAGACTGCGCTACGAGATCACTCCGTGAACCATCGGATACGTGCCGGAGTAGGCCATGCCCCGCGGAACTGATCAGCGGCCTCGCCACGAGCAGGTCGCCGCTGAGCTGCGCGAGCAGATCCTCAGCGGCGATCTGGCTCCCGGGGCTCAGCTTCCGTCGACCGCCCAGCTCATGGCTCGGTTCGACGCGGCGAAAATCTGCGGTGTACGACGGAGACCATCGTCAGCACCTCTCGTGGATACGGGACACTCGTCGCGGACGGACGCTCGATGAGAGGAGTCCGCCGGATCTGGCATCTTCAGACCCTCACCTTCCGCCGCGCCTCAGTCCCTCGCGAGTCCTATTTCTTGCCCTGAGCCGCAGAGGTTATTCCGTGCCGGAACTCCACCACATCGCCGTCGGCCATGACGTAGTCCTTGCCTTCGATGCGGGCCTTGCCTGCCGCCTTGGCCGCCTGCGCGGAGCCGGTCTCGACGAGGTCCTCGAAGGAGATGACCTCGGCCTTGATGAAGCCACGCTCGAAGTCCGTGTGGATGACGCCCGCCGCCTGCGGCGCGGTCCAGCCCTTGCGGATGGTCCAGGCACGCGCTTCCTTGGGACCGGCCGTCAGGTACGTCTGGAGGCCGAGCGTGTGGAATCCGACGTGCGCGAGCTGGGCCAGGCCGGACTCGGTCTGGCCGGTCTCGGCGAGCATCTCCGCGGCCTCGTCCGGTTCCAGTTCCGCGAGCTCCGCCTCGAACTTCCCGTCCAGGAAGATTGCGTCCGCAGGCGCGACCAGCTTGCGCAGCGCCTCCTGCGAGGCAGTGTCGGCGAGCCCGGCGTCGTCGGTGTTGAAGACGTAGATGAACGGCTTGGCCGTGAGGAGTTGGAGCGAGGAGATCTCGGCCAGGTCGAGGCCGGCCGCGGCCGCTCCCTGGTAGAGCGTGGTGCCGGCCTCGAGGATCTCCTGCGCCTTGTTCGCGGCGGCGAAGAGGACGGGGTCACCCCTCTTGATCTTGACCTCCTTCTCCATCCTCGGGAGTGCCTTCTCGAGGGTCTGGAGGTCGGCCAGGATCAGCTCGGTGGAAATGGTCTCGATGTCGCCGGGAGCATCGGCCGACCCGTCGACGCGGACGACGTCCGGGTCGTCGAACACGCGCGTGACCTGGCAGATGGCGTCGGCCTCACGAATGTTCGCGAGGAACTTGTTGCCCAGGCCCTCACCCTCGGACGCACCCTTCACGATGCCGGCGATATCGACGAACGACACGGTGGCCGGCAGCTCGCGCTGGCTCCCGAAGATCTCGGCCAGCTTGCCCAGCCGCTCGTCCGGCAGCGGGACCACACCGATGTTGGGCTCGATGGTCGCGAAGGGGTAGTTCGCCGCAAGCACCTGGTTGCGGGTCAGTGCGTTGAAGATGGTGGACTTGCCGACGTTGGGCAGGCCGACGATTCCGATAGTGAGAGCCACGTCGGGTGATTCTACGTGCCGAGCCCACCGACGGGGCACCGACCGGCCGAGGCCCACGCACCTGCCACCCACACGAGACCTCGCCCGGCCACAACTCGAACCAGTGACCTCGCTATTCCGATTTAACATGCCTAAGTCGAAATAGCGAGCTGGCTGGTTCGAGTTGGAGAGGTGCCACGGCGACGTCGATCCCAGAGGTTCCCGTCCCAAGGGATTCACCGCTGCCGCGTCTATCGCAGCGCAGATCTGGGGTGCCGGCGCGTTGCTCGACGAACTGGAGGATCTTGGAGTCCGGATCGCAGCACGAGCACGTGGCTGATCGCTGTCAACCGCCACTCGCACGAGTGGCCGACCACGGCCCCGGTCACCATCTCGACCCTCGAGCCGATCACGGGAACGCCTGGACCTGCTGGAGCAGTTCCGGGGCGCGGCGGTCGAACACGCGCGCGCCCATCCGGATACCGACCACGAGCAGTGCCGCTCCCTCCGCCAGGCCGAACGCCAGCGTCGCCCAGCCGACCAGGAGATTCCCGGAGGCCATCGCCCAGATGCCCAGCCCGATCAGCGGCACTGACAGGAGCATCACGATGAGCATCGTCAGGAGCTGCGCGAGCATCGTCGCCATCGCCGCGCCCTGCGGCGACTTGAGCGGGCTCTCCCCCGGCTTGGGGACCGGGTAGACCAGTGCCGCCGACGCGACACTGGACACGCCGAGTACGAGCCCGAGAGTCCCGAGACTGATGCCCAGCAGCGGCACGGTCAGGTCCCAGCGGCCGGACAACGCCAGCGTCAGCAGGGTGACGAGCACGACCACCAGGGTGCCGAAGACCAGGACGGGCAGCGCCCGCCCCCATCGATCGGCACGCCCCGAGGTCCCGGTCGCGACATGCAGGGCGAAGGCCGTGTAGTCGTAGCCGACGTCGTTCGACACGCTGAACGCGAGCACCCACGCGACGACGGGCCCTGCCAGGAGGAGCAGTTCCAAGTTGCCCGAGGAGCGCGTCGGCAGCCACAGGATCACCGGCATCAGGAAGATGACGCCGATGCCCGCCGCGTAGCGCGGGTCGCGGATCCAGTAGGTGGTGCAGCGTGCGGCAACGGCACCGATCGGGGTGGCCGGGAACCGATCGAACCAGCCGAGCCCCTTGCTCCTTGCGCCCTTTCCTCCCCCGACCGTCGGAGTGACGAGGGCCTTCGCGAGCGAGCGCGTCCAGATCAGCCACAGCACGGCGACCGTCGCCACGGCGATGGCGAGCCGGGCAACGGCGGTACCCCACGCGCCGTCGTGCACCGCGACCGGGAGCGACCACGGTGCGCCGAACGGCGTCCATGCCGCCAGTTCGCCGAACCTGACGAGCACGGCCGAGAGCACCGAGCCGTCCGCGCTCACGGTGACGCCTCCGTCGCTCGCCTCACTCGAGACGGCGCCGATCTCCTCGCTCGCCCAGCCGATCGCGGGCCCGATCAGCACCAGCGGCACGATCGCCGCCACTGCCACGACCTCGCGGTACCGGCGCGACTCCAGCAGCGGGGCGAGCGCCGTGGTCACCGCACGCGACCCGACGATGCAGGCCGCCACGCCGATGGCCGCCCCGAGCAGGGCGACGAGGATCAGCCACGGCTCACGCCACCACGCGAGGGCGGACCCGCCCGCCGCGAGCAGCGTGGCCAGTCCGGGTACGGAGATCACGCCGGCGACGGCGAGTCCGATGATGAGGGTGCGGTGGGGCATCGCGAACGTCGTGAACCGTTGCGGGTCGAGCGTCTGATCGACGCCGAACACGAAAATGGGCACGATCCACCAGCACATGACGGTGACCGCTCCGACGAGCGTGATCACGTGCCCGGTGAGGACCGGGTCGGCCCCGCCGCCCGCGATCGCGGCGATCACGAGCGATCCCACCACGACGAGCGCGTAGAGCAACGCGACGCAGAGGCCGATGGTCTGCCAGACGCTGCGCCGGAGCGTGTTGCCGAGGAGCGTGAGCTTGAGCCTCAGGAAGTGCGCAACCATTCGAGCCCCTCAGCTCGGGTACGGCCTCCGACGAGGTCGACGAACCGGTCTTCGAGCGTCTGATCGCCCCGGACCTCGTCGACGGTGCCGGCCGCGAGTACCTGACCGGCGCCGACGATCGCGACGTGGTCGCACATGCGCTGCACGAGATCCATGACATGGCTGGAGACGACCACGGTGCCGCCACCGGTGACGTAGTCGGCGAGGATGTCGCGGATGTTCGCGGCGCTCACAGGGTCGACGGCCTCGAACGGCTCGTCGAGCACGAGGGTCCGCGGCGCATGGATCATGGCGCTGGCCAGGGCGATCTTCTTGGTCATGCCGGCGCTGTAGTCGACGACGTACGTGTTGGCGTCGGCGGCGAGGTCCATCGCGACGAGCAGGCTGTGGGCACGTTCGGCCACGGTGTCGCGGTCCATGCCGCGCAGCAGGCCGGCGTACGTGACGAGCTGGAGTCCGGTGAGGCGGTCGAACAGGCGCACGCCGTCGGGCAGGATGCCGAGCGTGGCCTTCGCCTCGTCAGGGCGGGCCCACAGGTCGGTGCCGCGCACGTGCACGGTTCCGCCGTCGGGCCGGAGCAGACCGGTGGCCATGGAGAGCGTGGTGGTCTTCCCCGCCCCGTTGGGGCCGACGAGCCCGTAGAAGGATCCGACGGGCACATCGAGGTCCAGCGCCTGCACGGCGATCTTCTGGCCGAACCGCTTCCACAGGCCGCGCAGGCTGAGCGCGGCGCCGGGATCGGGCGGCGGGGCCGTGTTCGGTGCGGGGATCACGGTGTCCGACGGCGCGGCGGCCGCGCCGTCGACAGGGGGGCCGCCTCCGGGACCGGTCTGGTAGGTCATAGCGACAACGTAGACGGAGAGTCGGACACCGGGCATCCACCATCGGGATGACGTCGCTCCTCCGCGAGATCGAACCTGGTGGGCGGGTCGGTAGCGGTCGTGTCAGTCACTCGTGGCAGCCTTGGCGGCATGGACATCGGCTGGATCCTTCTTGCGCTCGCCGTCGGCGTGGTCGTCGGCTGGCTGATTCATAGTGTGCGGGCGTCGAACGCCGTGCGCGACGCGGAGCTGGAGTCCGCCCGCCTCAATGCGCTCGCGGAGGCGTCCGAGCGCGAGGTGGTCATGGTGCGCGAGCGGGCCGAGGCCGACGTCCAGGCGGCACGGGAGCGCGCCGCCGAGCAGGTCGCCGCCGCACGCACCGAGCAGGAGCGGGCCGCCCAGCAGTTCAAACTGCTCGCCGGCGAGGCCCTGGAGGCCAACACCAAGCAGTTCCTCACGCTGGCGGAGCAGCGGCTGTCCACCGCGACGGTGCGGAACGAGGAGCAGCTCGCCCAGCGCGAGCAGGCGGTCAAGAATCTCGTCGATCCGCTGTCCAAGGTGATGGACAAGGTCCGCACCCAGGTCGAGGAGGCCGAGAAGGCCCGGGCCCAGGGGCACGGTCAGCTGACCGAGCAGCTGCGCCAGGTCACCGAGGAGTCGGCGAAGCTACGCAGCGGGACGAGCGACCTGGTGGCCGCGCTGCGCACGTCGGAGGTGCGCGGTGCGTGGGGCGAGCTGCAACTCCGCCGCACGGTCGAGGCCGCGGGCATGCTCAACCGGGTCGACTTCACCGAGCAGGACGAGTTCACCTCCGACGCCGGGGTGCAGCGCCCGGACATGGTCATCCATCTTGCCGGGGCCAAGAACGTCGTCGTCGACTCGAAGGTGGCGTTCATCCGCTATCTCGAGGCGCAGCAGACCGACGACGTGCACCGCCGGGAGCAGCTCCTCGACGCGCACGTGAAGCACATGCGCAAGCACGTCGACGAGCTGGCGGGCAAGAAGTACTGGGCGCAGTTCGACGCGGCGCCGGAGTTCGTGGTGATGTTCGTCCCGGCCGAGGCGTTCCTTTCCGCAGCGGTCGAGCAGCAGCCGGACCTGCTGGAGTACGCCGCACGGAAGAACGTCATCCTCGCCACGCCGATGACCCTGGTCGCCCTGCTGCGCACCGTCGCCTTCGCATGGCGGCAGGAGGCCCTCGCCGAGAACGCGGCGAAGGTGCACCAGGTGGGCAAGGAGCTGCACTCGCGGCTGGTCACGATGACGGACCACGTCACGAGGATGGGCCGATCCCTGGAGAGCTCGACCAAGAACTACAACAAGCTCATCGGGTCGCTGGAGCGCAACGTGCTCAGCTCGGCCCGCAAGATGGTCGAGCTCGAGGTCGTCGATCCCCGGGACGCGATCGAGGTGCCGGGCGAGATCGAGGAGATCCCGCGCCCCATCACCAGGTCCGAGCTGCTCGCTGCCGACGAGGGCGGCGTCGTGGCGATCGAGACGGCGCGTGACGCCCAGGACGGCCGGAAGCCGGGCACCACCGGCGATCCGGACGGGACCGCGTCCGGCCGCTCCGCCGGCACCGACACGCTGGACACGGTGGTGGTCCAGCAGGTCGAGGTCACGGAGCTCGCCACGAGCGACCAGCGCGCCCTGGCCGAGGCGGAGAGGACGAACCGGTCCCAGGCATCCGGGGGCTGAGGGTCGTCAGGCGAGCGGAAGCTGCTTGCGTGACTCCTTGCGCGGCCGCTTGTCGTCCGCGCCTGCGGCCTTGAGGCCGGCACGCAGCTCGCGGGGCAGGGAGAACATGAGGTCCTCCGTCGCGGTCCGCACCTCCTGCACATCGTCGAACCCGCGCCCCTCCAGGAGCGTCAGGACGTCGCGCACCAGGATCTCCGGGACCGAGGCGCCCGAGGTCACACCGACCGTCGTCGCACCGTCCAGCCAGGCCTCGTCGATCTCCGACGAGCGGTCCACGCGGTAGGCCGACCGGGCGCCCGCCTGGAGCGCGACCTCGACGAGACGCACCGAGTTCGAGGAGTTCGCCGAGCCCACGACGATCACGACGTCGCACTCGGGCGCCAGCTTCTTCACCGCGACCTGACGGTTCTGCGTGGCGTAGCAGATGTCGTCGCTGGGCGGATCCTGCAGGGACGGGAACTTCTCCCGCAGCCGGCGGACCGTCTCCATCGTCTCGTCCACCGACAGCGTGGTCTGCGAGATCCACACGACCTTCGCGGGGTCACGCACGACGACCTGGTCGACCTCCTCGGGCGAGTTCACGACCTGCACGTGGTCGGGCGCCTCGCCCGCGGTCCCCTCGACCTCCTCGTGCCCCGTGTGGCCGATCAGCAGGATGTCGTAGTCGTCCTTCGCGAAGCGGACGGCTTCCTTGTGCACCTTCGTGACCAGGGGGCAGGTCGCGTCGATGGTGTCGAGGCTGCGTGCCGCCGCGGACTCGCGCACCGCCGGGGAGACGCCGTGCGCGGAGAACACCAGGCGGGCTCCTTCGGGCACCTCGTCGGTCTCGTTGACGAAGATCGCCCCGCGCTCGCTGAGGGTCTCCACCACGTACTTGTTGTGCACGATCTCCTTGCGCACGTACACCGGCGCCCCGTAGGTCTCCAGGGCCTTCTCGACGGCGACGACGGCACGATCGACGCCCGCGCAGTACCCCCGGGGGGCGGCGAGGAGGACGCGCTTGGTCAGGGTGGACGTTCCGGAAGTCACGTCCGCCAGTCTATGGGCCATCCGGCGACGTCCGGGCCGGGCATCCCTGTGACGTCGTCGACCCTTCTCAGGATGCGCACGGCCACGCCACGTCGCCGCCATCACCCGCCCGGCCGGCGCCTGTGGACAACCAGCGCGTGGAGACGCCGCATGTCAGCCACTCCGTGCAGGATGGTCCCGTGACCGATCAGACCGCCGCCCCGCTGCCGCTTCCCGAGAAGGCTCTCGACACGAGTGCGAGCCGCCCGTGGCCGGTCCGGGTGCTGTCGGACAAGATCAAGGGCTACATCGACCGGATGCCGCCGGTGTGGGTCGAGGGACAGGTCGTCCAGTTCAACCCGCGCCCCGGTTCGGGCGTGCAGTTCCTCACGCTGCGCGACGCCGATCGCGACGTCTCCCTGCCCGTCACGATCTTCTCCAGTGCGATGGCACGCCTGGCGAAGGCCCCGGCCGAGGGCGATCACGTCGTCGTGCACGCGAAGCCCACGTTCTGGACCAAGCGCGGCACCTTGCAGATGCAGGCCAACGACATCCGCGCTGTGGGCGTCGGGGAACTCCTGGCGCGCATCGAGGAGCTCAAGCGGGTCCTGGGGGCCGAGGGGCTGTTCGACCTCGACCGCAAGCGCCCGCTGCCGTTCCTGCCGGGCGTGATCGGGCTGGTGTGCGGGCGGGAGTCCAAGGCGGAGCATGACGTCGTCGTCAACGCCCGGGCGCGCTGGCCGCAGGTGCGGTTCGAGATCCGCGAGGTCGCGGTGCAGGGTGTGGGCGCGGTCCCCGAGGTGAGCCGGGCGATCCAGGAGCTCGACGAGCGGGACGACGTCGAGGTGATCGTCGTGGCGCGCGGCGGGGGCTCCGTCGAGGACCTGCTCCCCTTCTCCAACGAGGCACTCGTGCGGGCGGCCGCCGCCTGCCGTACCCCGCTGGTGAGCGCCATCGGCCATGAGACGGACTCGCCGCTGCTGGACCTGGTCGCCGACCTGCGCGCCTCCACTCCGACGGACGCGGCCAAGTGCATCGTCCCCGATGTCTCGGAGGAGCGGCAGCGCCTGACGCAGGCCCGGCAGCGCATCCGCGGCGCGATGGCGTCGCTGCTGAGCCGCGAGCAGCACGGACTCGACGGCGTCCGCTCGCGTCCCGTGCTCGCCGCGCCGCACACCATGCTGGAGTCCCGCGAGCGGGAGGTCTCCCAGGCGATCGGGCATGCGCGGCACACGCTGAACGCGCTGCTGCTGCGCGCGTCGGGCGAGATCGGCCGGCTCGAGGCACAGGTGCGCGCACTGTCACCGGCGTCGACCCTGGAACGCGGCTACGCCGTCGTGCAGCGTGCGGACGGTCACGTGGTCCGGACGCCCGGCGATGTCGCCATCGGCGACGACGTCCGCGTCCGCCTGGCCGACGGCGCGCTGGACGCGGAAGTCACGTCCGTCGGAGGCTGAGACGGTCACGCCTGGTCGGCCGACGCTGCCCGCCCGTGGTCATCGCGATGCCGCGTCGACACCCTGGGCGATCGGTAGAGTATCTGGCATGCGATCGGAAGACTAAAATCCCTGCGATCGGTAGAGTAGGGCACATGCCCGAGTACCGTCGTCGCATTCTCGACGCCACCCTTGACGAGCTCCAACCGCACCTGCGTGCCCTGTCGATCCATGGGCCCAAGGGCGTCGGCAAGACCGCGACCGCCGCCCAGCGCGCCAACTCGGTGATCGACCTGAGCCTGCCGCGCCAACGCGAGCTCGTCACAGCGGACCCGAGCATCCTGACCAGCCTGCCGGGCCCGGTCCTGGTCGACGAGTGGCAGCGACTGCCCGAGGTCTGGGATCACGTCCGCCACGCCGTCGACGCCGGGTCACCACCCGGGTATTTCATCATCGCAGGCAGCTCAGCACCACGCGGCGCCATCGTGCACTCCGGGGCCGGCCGGATCGTGCCCATGCGCATGCGACCCCTGAGTCTTGCCGAGCGCGCCATCGAGACACCCACCGTCAGCCTCGCCGAGCTCTTGCAGGGTTCAGACGGCGTTCAGGGATCAACGAAGATCCGCCTGGCCGACTACGTCGAGGAAATCACCGCGTCCGGGTTTCCGGCCATCCGCCCGATGCCCGCCCGGGTTCGCCGGACCGAGCTCGACGCCTACCTGACGAACGTCGCCCAGCGCGAGTTCCCCGAGCAGGGCTACCCCGTGCGCAAGCCAGAGGTGCTCCGCGGCTGGCTCGCTGCCTACGCCGCGGCAACTTCCAGTACGACCGCCTACTCCAAGATCCTGGACGCCGCCACGCCCGGCCTTGACAGCAAGCCTGCCAAGGAGACCACGATCGCCTACCGCGATGCTCTGTCCTCCCTCTGGCTTCTGGACCCCGTCCCGCCATGGATCCCGAGCCGCAACCACCTCGACCGCCTCGCCCAGTCCCCCAAGCACCAACTCGCCGACCCTGCCCTCGCCGCGCGGCTGCTCGGGCTCGACGCACCCGCGCTGCTCCGCGCCGAACAAGGCAGAACCCAGCTCACGGAAGGCACAATCCTCGGCGCCCTGTTCGAGCACCTGACCACCCTGAGCCTGCACACCTACGCCGAAGCCGCCGAAGCCCGCGTGCACCACCTGCGTACCCGCAACGGAGACCACGAGGTCGATCTCGTCGTCGTCCGCCCCGACGGCCGCGTCCTGGCCGTCGAGGTCAAACTGGCCGACCGGGTCGAGGACTCCGACGTGAAACACCTCACCTGGCTCGCCGACCGCATCGGCGACGACCTGCTCGACGCCGCGGTCATCTACGCCGGCGAGCACGCCTACCGGCGCCGCGACGGCATCGCTGCCATCCCCCTCGCGCTCCTCGGTCCCTGAATTCCCTCGCGCCAACTGGCCACCACTCCGCCAGTGATCCACCACTGCAGACGCGCCGCCGAGCGGCTGGTCGATATGCTGCTTGATGCCGCTCAGGCACCGTGGCCGGGTCTGAACGCACCGCCTGCCGCGCGGTGGAGCCTGTCGGCGAGCCGGTCGAAGGCCGCCGCGAGTTCGTCGCCCTCGATGACCTCGATGTCCACGCCGAGCTGTGTCAGCCACAGCGCGAGCTGATCCGGATCGTCCGACCCCAGCTCGACGCGGCACGCGGACTCGCCGACCACCTCGATCTCGAGCGGGGCAGGGATCCTCGCGGCGACGTGGGCGGCGGGAGCGTGCACGAGCAGCCGGGCGCGATACTTCCAGGCCGCCTTCGTAACCCGGCCGACGACGTAGTCGACGACCTTGTCCTCCGGGATCACGCGCGGCCGGAACCGCGCGCCCGTCGGCGCGCGCGGAACCACGCGGTCGACGCGGAAGACACGCCAGTCGTCGCGGTCGAGGTCCCACGCGAGCAGATACCAGCGCGCCCCCCAGCTCACCAGCCGCTGCGGCTCGGTGAGGCGCACCGATTCGGTACCCCCGTGCTTCGTGTACCCGAACCGGAGCCGCTCGTGGGCACGGATCGCGCCCGCCACCACGCCGAGCACCGAGAGATCGAGCACCGCCTCCGCACCGGGAACGATGCTCGTCGCCTCGCGCACCGCCTCGACGCGCCGGCGCAGCCGCGAGGGCAGCACCTGCTCCAGCTTCGCGAGCGCCGTCAGCGAGGTCTCCTCGACACCGAGCCTCCGGGTCGCAACCGTGCTCAGCCCGACCGCGACGGCGACCGCCTCGTCGTCGTCCAGCAACAGCGGAGGCATCGCCGTCCCGGCCGCCAACCGATACCCACCCGCGACACCAGGACGCGCATCCACGGGGTAGCCGAGCGACCGCAGCTTGCCGACGTCCGCGCGTACCGTCCGCGTACTCACGCCCAGCCGATCGGCGAGTTCGGAACTCGTCCAGTCGCGCTTGAGCTGGAGCAGCGACAGCAGTTCGAGCAGGCGGGCCGAGGTCTCCAACATGTTCTCGATCATTCCAGCTATTGCGGAAGCTAACCTGCCGCAATAGCTGGAATCGTGCTTGTCATGACCGAGAACACCGCACTCATCCCCTTCCGCATCGACATCCCGCAGGCCGACATCGACGACCTGCGCCAGCGGCTCGCCAACACCCGCTGGCCGCACCCCGTCCCCGGCCGGGACGACCGCACCGACTTCAGCCGCGGCACCCCGGTGGCGTACCTCAAGGAACTCGCGGATCACTGGCGCGACGGGTTCGACTGGCGCGCCCAGGAGGCGGCACTCAACAAGTACGAGCAGTTCACGACCGTGGTGGACGGGCAGACATTCCACGTCGTGCACGTGCGCTCGGCGAACCCGGAGGCCACCCCGCTCGTGCTGAACCACGGCTGGCCCGGATCCTTCGTCGAGTACCAGCACCTGATCCCGCTGCTCACCGACGACTTCCACATCGTGATCCCGTCGCTGCCGGGCTTCGGGTTCTCGACCCCGCTGTCCGGGACCGGCTGGGAACTGGCGCGGACGACGGACGCCTACGCCGAGATCATGACGCGGCTCGGGTACGAGCGGTTCGCGGCGCACGGCACCGACATCGGCGCGGGGACCACCGGACGTCTCGCATCGATCTATCCGGAGCGAGTCATCGGCACGCACATCGGCAGCGACGGGCAGACGCTCGGGCTGGTCGGCGAGAAGTTCCCCTACCCCGACGGCCTGTCCGACGACGAGATCGCCGAGATCGAAGCGGTCCGTGCCCGGGGCGCCGCCGATCGCGGGTACTACGAGATGCAGAACCACCGCCCCGACACGATCGGCGCGGCGCTCGTGGACTCGCCCGTCGGTCAGCTCGCGTGGGTCGCCGAGAAGTTCAAGACCTGGACCAGCAGCGCGTACCGGACGCCGGACGAGTCGGTCGACCGCGACCAGCTCCTCACGAACATCAGCCTGTACTGGTTCACCCGCAGCGGCGCGTCGAGCGCGCAGTTCTACTACGAGGCCGAGCACTCGGGACTCAACTGGCTCACGCCTTCCAGCGTGCCGACCGGGTGGGCGGTGTTCGACACCCACCCGCTGATGCGCCGCACGATGGATCCGGGGAACGCGATCGGCCACTGGAGCGAGTTCGCCGAGGGCGGGCACTTCCCCGCGATGGAGGAGCCTCAGCTGCTCGCGGATGACATCCGCGCGTTCTTCCGCGACCTTTC
This sequence comes from Myceligenerans halotolerans, assembly GCF_054782975.1. NCBI lineage: Bacteria > Bacillati > Actinomycetota > Actinomycetes > Micrococcales > Promicromonosporaceae > Myceligenerans > Myceligenerans halotolerans. Next base: position 547,776 of record NZ_BAAGRL010000006.1, on the reverse strand, counting down.
CTGACCGTTTCGCGGGCGGCGTCGCTCTCGGCCCCCGGCAGGTCGTGCTCTTCCCAGGGCCGGCCCGCCGGGCACGCCGAGGGCCGCGCCCGCCTCGGGGCCGGCCCGGGCCACGGTGGGGCCCTACGCCGCCACCGCGAGGCCCGCACGACGGCCGGCGTCGGCCATCCAGTGGGACTCGCGGAGCTCGACGAACTCCCGGATGCAGCCGGAGCACCCGACGAGGTGGTCCTCGAGACGACGACGGCGGCCGGGCAGCATCTGATGCTTGAGGTACTTCCGCATCGAGGCGCGCGTCTCCGGGCAGCCGATGGCCTGACCTGTGTTCCGCATGTCCCTCAGACGCGCGAAGGTCCCGGATGTCACAGCATTTCGGCAAACTCTTCAGAATGCCCCACGATCAGCTCCGACGCCACCGGAACAGAGCACCCCGGCGTGCGGGCTACCGCGCCCGCTCCACCCGCCGCTCGTCCCACACGGGCTCGGGCGTCTCGCGCACGACGCCGTCGGACCCGAACACGAGGTAGCGGTCGAAGGACCGGGCGAACCACCGGTCGTGCGTGACCGCGAGGACCGTGCCCTCGAACGCCTCCAGCCCTTCCTGGAGCGCCTCGGCAGACTCGAGGTCCAGGTTGTCGGTCGGCTCGTCGAGGAGCAGCGCCGTGCATCCGGCGAGCTCCAGGAGCAGGATCTGGAACCGGGCTTGCTGGCCGCCGGACAGCCGGTCGAAGGGCCGCTCCGCGGCGACGGTCAGCTCGTAGCGGCGCAGCCGGGACATGGCCTTGCCCCGGTCCTGCGCATGCTCGGTCCACAGGATGTCGAGCAGGGTGCGCCCGAACAGCTCCGGATGCGCGTGCGTCTGCGCGAAGTGCCCCGCCACCACGCGCGCACCGAGCTTCCAGGAGCCCTCGTGCGCCACCTCGCCGCCCGCGAGCAACCGCAGGAAGTGCGACTTACCCGATCCGTTGGAGCCGAGCACGGCGACGCGTTCCCCGAAGAACACCTCGAGGTCGAACGGCTTCATCAGCCCGGTGAGCTCGAGCCGGGCGCACGTCACCGCCCGCAGTCCCGTGCGCCCGCCGTGCAGGCGCATCCTGATGTCCTGCTCCCGCGGCGGCTCGGGAGGCGGGCCCACCTCCTCGAACTTCCGCAGGCGCGTCTGGGCCGCCCGGTACCGGGACGCCATGTCGGGGCTGTTCGCCGCCTGCTGCCGCAGGGTCAGCACCAGCTTCTTGAGCTGCGCGTGCTTCTCGTCCCAGCGCCGCCGCAGCTCCTCGAAGCGCGCGAACCGCTCGCGACGCGCGTCGTGGAACGTCTCGAACGACCCGCCGTGCACCCACGCGTCCGCCCCGGCGGGGCCCGGCTCCAGGGACACGATCCGGTCCGCGACCCGCGCGAGCAGCTCGCGGTCGTGCGACACGAACAGCACGGTCTTGCGCGTCTCGCGCAGCCGCTCCTCGAGCCAGCGTTTGCCGGGCACGTCGAGGTAGTTGTCCGGCTCGTCGAGCAGGAGCACCTCGTCCGTGCCGCGCAGCAGCGCCTCCAGCACGAGCCGCTTCTGCTCGCCGCCGGACAACGTGCGCACCTCGCGGAACTGCGCGCGCTCGTAAGGCACGCCGAGCGCCGCCGTCGTGCACTTGTCCCACAGCGTCTCTGCCTCGTAGCCGCCGGCCTCGCCCCAGTCCGCGAGCGCCTGCGCGTAGGCCATCTGCACGCGGGTCTGGTCGGTGCCGTCGTCCGCCGCCATCATGGCGTGCTCGGCGTCGTCGACGGCGCGGGCGGCGTCGCGGATGCGCGGCGCGGAGACCGAGGCGAGCAGGTCGCGTACGGTGCTCTCGTCCCGGACGGACCCGACGAACTGCCGCATCACGCCGAGGCCGCCGGTGACGGTGACGGTGCCGCCGTCCGGGCTCAGCTCGCCGGTGAGGAGCCGGAGCAGCGTGGTCTTGCCCGCGCCGTTGGGGCCGACCAGCGCGGTGGCGCTCCCCTCGCCCACCCGGAACGACACGTCGCCGAGCAGCGCCCTCCCGTCGGGAAGGTAGTACTCGAGATGTGCGGCTTCGAGGTGACCCATGGGCACATGGTCGCCGTTCGCGCCCGTGAGGCCAAGGGCAATTCGACGGTCCGACGGCGCGGCGGGCGTGCTGCGGGCACCTGCGACGGCTCCTGCCCTGTGGACAACGCCCCTCGGATGTCGGTGACGTGTTGTTGACTGTTCCCCGTGAACACCGACGCCAAGAACACCGACGCATCCGATGTCGCCAGCCTGTCGTACGAGCAGGCGCGTGACGAGCTCGTCCGCGTGGTCCAGCGCCTGGAGGCCGGCGGGGAGCCGCTGGAGGACTCGCTCGCGCTGTGGGAACGTGGCGAGGCCCTGGCCACGCGATGCCAGGAGTGGCTGGACGGCGCCCGTGAGCGTCTCGCGGCCGCTCAGGCGGCGTCGGGTGACGGCGCCGGCGCATCGACGAACGACAGTGAGGTCACCGAATGAGCAGCCACGTTCTCGCCGTGGGCGAGGCCCTGGTCGACGAGGTCCGCCGCCCGGACGGTTCCGCGGCCGAGCATCCGGGCGGCAGCATCGCCAACGTCGCCCTGACGCTGGGGCGTCTGGGCCGGGATGTCCGGCTCGCGACCTGGCTGGGTCGGGACGAGCGTGGTGACGCGGTGCGTACGTGGCTCGCGGAGTCGGACGTCGCGCTCGCCGAGGGCAGCGACGAGGCGGACCGCACGAGCGTGGCGATCGCGACGCTGGACGACGGCGGGTCGGCCAGCTACGAGTTCGACCTGACCTGGCGGGTGCCGGAGCGGGCGGCGGCCGGTGCGGACACCCTGGCGGTGCACACGGGTTCGATCGCGGCGGTGCTGGAGCCGGGCGGCGGTCAGGTGCGTGCGCTGGTCGAGGCCGCGCGGGCGACGTCGACCATCACGTACGACCCGAACGCGCGGCCGGTGATCATGGGTTCGGCCGATGCGGCGCGCGAGCGGATCGAGGCGCTGGTCGCGCTGGCCGATGTGGTGAAGGTCAGCGACGAGGATCTCGCGTGGCTGTACCCGGGTCAGGACCCGGTCGAGGCGGCCCGCGCGTGGCGGGCCACGGCGTCCGGCGACGCGGAGTCCGGCGACACCGCCAGGGCGGCGGGGCACGTGGGGCCCGCTCTCGTCGTGGTGACCAGGGGCGGCGAGGGGGCCGTTGCGCTCTCTGCGGCCGGCGAGGTCGAGGTGAAGGCGCCGTCCGCCCAGGTGGTGGACACGGTCGGGGCCGGGGACTCGTTCATGGGTGCCCTGATCGACGGCTTGTGGGGCCACGATCTGCTGGGTGCCGGGCGCCGGGATGCGTTGCGCGCCATCGGGCCGGACGTGGTGACCGCGATCCTGGAGCAGTGCGTGGCGGTCGCGGCGATCACGGTGTCGCGCGCGGGCGCCAACCCGCCACGACGGGCGGAGCTGGACGGATGAGCGACGAAGCAGCGAGTACGAGGGAGGAGTTGTCCGCATGACCGAGATCCGACGGCCGACCCCGGAGGCAGCCTGGAAGCGCCTGCGCACGGGCAACGACAGGTTCGTCGGCGGCGCTCCCGCGCATCCGTCGCAGGACGCCATCCGGCGGGCGGAGCTGACGGCGGCCCAGTATCCGCACACGGTGATCTTCGGCTGCTCGGACTCGCGGGTGGCCGCGGAGATCATCTTCGACCAGGGGCTGGGCGATGTGTTCGTGGTCCGGACCGCGGGGCACGTGCTCGACACGACGGTGATCGGCTCGATCGAGTACGGGGTGAACGTGCTGGGGGCGTCGCTCGTGGTCGTGCTGGGCCACGACTCGTGCGGTGCCGTGGCGGCGGCGGCGCACACCCTGGCCACCGGGGAGCAGCAGGGCGGTTTCGTGCGGGCCGTCGTGGACCGGGTGATCCCGTCGATCGTGAGCATCACGTCGGGCGCTCCGGGGACCGACATGGGCGCCCTGTCCGACCCGGACGTCCTGCGCCGGGAGCACGTGAAGCACACGGTGGGGATGTTGCACGGGTACTCGGCGGGGCTGGCCTCGGCGGTGGCGGAGGGCCGGTGCGCCGTCGTCGGCGTGGAGTACGACCTGTCCGACGGCGCCGCCCAGCTGATCCAGGTGCTCGGTGATGTCGGGGAGGAGCCGGGTTCGTGACCCGGCTCACCACGAGCCGGGCGTGCGGGTGCGGCACGATAGGAGCCATGAGTTCCGACACCGCCGTCCCCGCGCCGTCCGGCGCCGCCGTGGAGACCGAGTACCGCATCGAGCACGACACGATGGGGGAGGTCCGCGTCCCGAAGACCGCCCTGTATCGCGCCCAGACGCAGCGCGCCGTGGAGAACTTCCCGATCTCCGGCACGCCGCTGGAGCGGTCCCACATCGAGGCGCTCGCCCGGGTCAAGAAGGCCGCCGCCCAGGCCAACGCCGAGCTGGGCGTCCTCGACCAGGACGTGGCCGACGCGATCGTCGCCGCCGCGGACCGGGTGGCCTCTGGAGAGTTCGACGCCCACTTCCCGGTGGATGTGTACCAGACCGGGTCGGGCACGTCGTCGAACATGAACACGAACGAGGTGCTGGCCACCCTCGCCACGCAGGCGCTGGGCAATGACGTGCACCCGAACGACCATGTCAACGCGTCCCAGTCGTCGAACGACGTGTTCCCCACGTCGGTGCACGTGGCGGCGACGTCGGGCATCGTGAACGACCTGGTCCCCGCCCTGAGGCACCTTTCGGACGCGCTGGCCGCGAAGTCCGGGGAGTTCGCGGAGGTGGTCAAGTCCGGCCGCACGCACCTCATGGACGCCACGCCCGTGACGCTCGGCCAGGAGTTCGGCGGCTACGCGGCCGCGATCCGGTACGGCATCGAGCGCGTCGAGGCCGCACTCCCCCGGGCGGCCGAGGTCCCGCAGGGCGGCACTGCCGTCGGGACCGGCATCAACACGCCGGCCGGGTTCCCGCAGCGGGTCATCGAGCTGCTCGCACAGGACACGGGCCTGCCGATCACCGAGGCGCGCGACCACTTCGAGGCGCAGTCCGCGCGGGACGGGCTCGTGGAGCTGAGCGGCGCGCTGCGCACCATCGCCGTGTCGCTCACGAAGATCTGCAACGACCTGCGCTGGATGGGCTCGGGCCCGAACACCGGCCTCGGCGAGATCGCGCTGCCGGACCTGCAGCCGGGTTCGTCGATCATGCCGGGCAAGGTGAACCCGGTGATCCCGGAGGCCGTGCTCATGGTGGGCGCGCGCGTGATCGGCAACGACGCGACCGTGGCGTGGGCCGGGGCGTCGGGCACGTTCGAGCTCAACGTGCAGATCCCGGTCATCGCCCAGGGCGTGCTGGAGTCGATCCGCCTGCTCGCGAACGCGTCCCGCGTGCTCGCGGACAAGACGGTCTCGGGGATCACGGCGAACGTCGAGCGCGCCGCCGCGCTGGCCGGGTCGTCGCCGTCGATCGTCACGCCGCTGAACCGCGTGATCGGCTACGAGGCCGCCGCGAAGATCGCCAAGCACTCGGTGGCCCGGAAGATCACCGTCCGCGAGGCAGTCATCGACCTCGGCTTCGTCGAGCGCGGCGAGATCACCGAGGCGGAGCTCGACGAGGCCCTCGACGTCCTGAAGATGACCCGCCCGCCGCAGGCCTGACGACGCCGGGCGTCACCACGACAAGGGCCTTTGGTTAGCCTTACCTAAGGTGCTACGCTCCCTCACGTAGGACGCACACCGAAGAGGCGCACTACCGGACACGCGGGGCTGGGGGGCTTCCGTCCGGGAGTGCGCCTCTTCGCCGCGCTCACCTCACTGGGCCGAGCTCACCCACTCACACCTCGAGCTTCTCCAGCATGTCCGTCACCAGCGCCGCCACCGGCGACCGCTCGGAACGCGTCAGCGTCACGTGCGCGAACAGCGGGTGCCCCTTGAGCGCCTCGATCACCGCGGCGACGCCGTCGTGCCGGCCGACCCGCAGGTTGTCGCGCTGCGCGACGTCGTGCGTGAGCACCACGCGTGCGTTCTGGCCGATCCGCGACAGCACCGTGAGCAGGACGTTCCGCTCGAGGGACTGCGCCTCGTCGACGATGACGAAGGCGTCGTGCAAGGACCGCCCGCGCACGTGGGTGAGGGGCAGCACCTCGAGCATCTCGCGGCTGATCACCTCGTCCACGACATCCTTGGAGACGAGCGCCTCCAGGGTGTCGTAGACCGCCTGCCCCCACGGGTTCATCTTCTCGGCCTCCGTGCCGGGCAGGAAGCCGAGCTCCTGCCCGCCCACCGCGTAGACCGGCCGGAACACGACGACCTTGCGGTGCCGGCGCCGCTCGAGCACGGACTCCAGTCCCGCGCACAGCGCGAGCGCCGACTTCCCGGTCCCGGCACGCCCGCCGAGGGAGACGATCCCGATCTCCTCGTCGAGGAGGAGGTCGATGGCGATCCGCTGCTCGGCGGAGCGCCCGTGCACGCCGAACACCTCCTGGTCGCCGCGCACGAGCCGCAGCCGCTTGTCGGCGGTGACCCGCCCCAGCGCGGAGCCGCCGGGCGCGTGGACCACGGTGCCGGTGTGCACCACCAGTGGCCCGGCCGCCTCGACCGTGCTGGGGTCGAGGGCGGTCAGGTCGAGGCTCTCGGAATCCCACAGCTCGGACATCTGCTCGTCGCTGACGTCGAGCTCGCGCATCCCGGTCCAGCCGGACTCGACCGCGAGCTGCGCGCGGTACTCCTCGGCGGTGAGGCCCACCGCCGACGCCTTGACCCGCATCGGCAGGTCCTTGGACACGACGGTCACGTCCGCGCCCTCGGCGGCGAGGTTGGCGGCGACGGACAGGATGCGGGTGTCGTTGTCGCCGAGCCGGAAGCCGGCGGGCAGGACGGTCGGGTCGATGTGGTTGAGCTCGACGCGGAGCGTGCCGCCCGCGTCGCCCACGGGGACCGGGGCGTCGAGGCGCCCGTGCTCCATGCGCAGCCCGTCGAGCATGCGCAGCGCGCTGCGGGCGAAGTAGCCGAGCTCGGCGTGGTGACGCTTGGCCTCGAGCTCGGTGATGACGACGACGGGCAGGACGACGTCGTGCTCGGCGAACCGGAACATGGCACGCGGGTCGCTGAGGAGCACCGAGGTGTCGACGACGAACGTGCGGCGACCTTCCTCGGCCGGGGAGTCGTTCCCGGCCTCGTCGGTCTGGGAGTGAGCCGACCTGGGGCCTGCAGCCCCGCTGTGAAGATCTGAAAGCTCTGCCTTCGGGACAGCTGTGGTTCGGGTCATGGCATCTGCTCCCTCCGGCGCCGAAGCGCCTTCGCAGCCGCGTCGTCGTTCACGAAGCTGGTGGATGAGCGGTCGGCCCGCCCCTGGCGCACGACACCGCGGCACAGGGTCGGGATCGACCCTCTCCACGGAGCGATAACTCCATAGGTGGCCTCCCGAGGACGACTGGGTGCCGTCCTTGGTCGCGAACGTACGCCGCCGTGGAAGTTCTGACCAGCCCCTCACTCGGCCGCGTCGCGAGATGTCACACACTGTTCACATCTTGGTAACTTCTTGGCCTTAATGCCAAGAAGTAGTCAAGATTTGGGCTTTCGAGGGAGGTCGCAGACCCCCGGACGCGGTGATGGCGCCCGTCGGATCGATCCGACAAGATATCCGGATGGCTGCCTTCGTCGTCCTGCTCCGGGGAGTGAACCTCGGACCCAACCGCCGCGTCCCCGCGACCGACCTGCGCGGTGCCGCGCTCGACGCCGGCTTCGCCGACGTTCGCACCCTGCTCAACAGCGGGAACGTGGTCCTGACCACGGGCACATCGGACGCCGGGGGGCCCGACGACGTCGCCCGCCTCCTCTCGGACCGCCTGACCGAACGGGTGGGCACCGAGATCCCCGCCATCGCACTGACCGCCGACCGGCTCCGCGCGATCGCCTCCGCGAACCCGTTCCCCGCCGCCGCCCGCGAGGACCCGTCGCACCTGCAGGTGCACGTGCCGTTCGGGGAGGTCGACGAGGTGGGGATCGCCCGGCTCGATCTCCAGCACCCCGGGCGCGAGCACATCGGCGTGGCCGCGGGCGTCGTCTACGTGCACTACGTCGACGGGATCGGACACTCCAAGCTCACCACCGCCGCGCTCGACAAGGCGGCCGGCACCACGCTGACCGCCCGCAACTGGAACACGATCACACGACTCGGCGAGATGCTCCGGGATCTTTCGTGACGAGCGCCACGCTCCCCCGAGAGCGAACCGCCGGCAAGGCAAAGACCGGTTCCGGGTAGGGTTGTAGCGCTGGATCGCACCCCCGTGGACCGAAGGAGCCTGCGTGACCACTTCCGCCACTCTCGAGGCCCCAGGACCCGTCCAGAAGCTCCGCGGTTGGGTGAGCCGGGAGACGATCGGCGGGGCGCTCCTCATCGGCGCGGCGGTCATCGCCCTGCTGTGGGCCAACTCCCCGTGGTGGGAGTCCTACGAGGCATTCGCCGGGACCCCCGTCGGGCCCGCCGAGCTGTTCGGCCTCCCGGTCCACCTCGACCTCACCCTCGCCGACTGGGCGGCCGACGGCCTGCTCGCGGTCTTCTTCTTCGTGGTCGGCGTCGAACTCAAGCACGAGTTCGTCGCGGGCAGCCTGCGCAGTCCCCGGGAAGCCGGCGTCCCCATGGTCGCTGCCGTTGGCGGCATGGCGCTGCCGGCGCTGCTGTACGTGGGGATGATCTTCGCGCTCGGTGCGGGCGACCTGATCCACGGCTGGGCCATCCCGACGGCGACGGACATCGCGTTCGCCCTGGCGGTGCTCGCCGTCTTCGGCAAGGGCCTGCCCACCGCGATCCGCACGTTCCTGCTGACGCTCGCCGTCGTGGACGATCTCCTGGCGATCATCGTCATCGCGATCTTCTACACGGAGGACATCAACTGGTGGCCGCTGCTCGCCGCCCTGGCCTGCGTGGCCCTGTTCGGCTGGCACGTCCGGGCCAGGAAGCCGCAGTGGTGGGTCCTGGTGCCGCTGGCCGTGCTGGCCTGGGCCTTCATGCACGAGTCGGGCGTCCATGCCACCGTGGCCGGCGTGCTGTGCGGCTTCATGGTCCCCGCGGTGATGATGCACGGCGAGGCCGACACCCGGACGCACGCCTACGAGTACAAGGTGCGGCCGTGGTCGTCGGGATTCGCGCTACCGGTCTTCGCGTTCTTCGCGGCGGGTGTGTCGCTCATCGAGGGCGACGGCCCCGCCGCCATGCTGAGCCAGCCCGTCGTCCCGGCCATCGTGGTCGGACTCGTGCTCGGCAAGATCATCGGCGTGCTGGGGACCACCTGGCTCCTGATCCGCCTGACGCCGCTACGGCTCGCGGACGGCATCGGCGTGCGCGACCTGCTCCCCGTCGGGCTGCTGGCCGGAATCGGGTTCACAGTGTCGCTGCTGATCAGCGAGCTGTCGTTCGGTGACGCGGAGCATGCCGACGGCGCGAAGATCGCGATCCTCATCGGATCGGTCGTCGCGGCCCTGCTCGGCGCGCTCACGCTCCGCTGGGACGCCCGCCGCGCCCGGGCCGCCGACATGAACCTCGACGGCGTGGCCGACGAGGTGCACGACTTCATCGGCGACGAGAAGGACAGGCAGGAACACGGCTGATTCGCGCCGCACGACGCCGGGGCGGCCCGGCGTCGTGCGGCGGCCGCGCCGGCGCGGTGCCCACGGCAGGTGAATGCCGGGGCCAGGCACTCGACAGCAGGACGGCCGGGCACGCACGAGGTGGTACGGCAGCGGGCCGGAGCCCGCCGTCATACCACCTCGACCGCCCCGCCGTCGTACCACGCGACCGGGATCTACGCCGCGGTGATCACGCCTCCAGCAGCAGGGCCTCGCCCTGCCCGCCGCCCCCGCAGAGCGCAACCGCGGCACGTCCGCCGCCCCGGCGGGCCAGCTCGTGGGCCGCGTGCACCGCGATACGGGCGCCCGAGGCGCCCACCGGGTGACCCACCGAGATCCCGCCGCCGTGCTGGTTGACCTGGTCCATCGACAGGCCCAGGCGCCGCGCGGAGACGACGGTGACGACCGCGAACGCCTCGTTGATCTCGACCACGTCGAGGTCACCCACGGACCAGCCCTCGCGGTCGAGCGCCTGCTCGATCGCGCGCGCCGGCTGGGAATGCAGCGAGTTGTCCGGCCCCGCCACCTGCCCCCAGGACCGCAGGGTCGCCAGCACCGGGACACCGGCCGCCTCGGCCCGCGCCCGCGTGGTCAGCACCAGCGCCGCCGCGCCGTCGGAGATCTGCGAGGAGTTCCCGGCGGTCAGCGTCCCGTCCTTCGTGAAGGCCGGGCGCAGCTTCGCCAGGCCCTCGGCGGTCGTGTCGGGCCGGACGCCCTCGTCGGTCGTCACCTCGACGGGCTCGCCCCGCCGCTGCGGCACCGACACCGGCGCGATCTCGGCCTCGAAGACGCCGTCCTTCCACGCGGCCGCCGCCCGCTGGTGCGAGGCCGCCGCGACGGCGTCCTGCTCCTCCCGTGACACGGCCACGTCGCCGGTGTTGTGCTCCTCGGTGGACTCCCCCATCGAGACCCGGTCGAACGAGTCGGTCAGGGCGTCGTGGGCCACCGAGTCCTGCATCGTCACCGGCCCGTACGCGTAGCCGGCGCGCGAACCGGCCAGCAGGTGCGGAGCGTTCGTCATCGACTCCTGGCCGCCCGCGAGCACCACGCCCGCCTCGCCGGTGCGCAGCATCCGGGCCCCGTCGATGATGGCCGTCAGCCCGGACAGGCACACCTTGTTGATCGTCACGGACTGCACGTCCCACGGCACCCCGGCCGCCACGGCGACCTGCCGCGCCGGGTTCTGCCCGGCACCGGCCTGCACGACCTGGCCGAAGATCACCCGGTCCACGTCACCCGCCAGCGAGCCGGCGCCCGCGAGCGCCTTCCGCGCCGCGACGGCGCCGAGTTCCACCGCGCTGAGCGAGGCCAGCGCACCCTTCAGTCGTCCCTGCGGCGTCCTCGCCGCCGAGACGACGACCACGTCGTCACTGCTCATGATTTCTCCTTCGTCACGGCACCGCGCCGCCTCGTGAGCGGCCCGGTGCGCCGGGTCGGGGTGCTCAGGCCGTGGCGGTGACCACGTCGTCGGGCACGAGCACCTCGGGCTCGGTCGCGGCGCGCACGTCGTCCGCGCTCACTCCGGGTGCCAATTCCCTGAGTACCAGGCCGTCGGGTGTCACGTCCAGCACGGCGAGGTCCGTGATGATCCGGTCCACGACGCCCTTGCCGGTCAGGGGCAGGGTGCACTCGTTCACGACCTTCGCCGAACCGTTCTTGGCGACGTGCTCCATGAGCACCACGACGCGCCGGGCGCCGTGCACGAGGTCCATGCCGCCGCCCATCCCCTTGACCATCTTGCCGGGGATCATCCAGTTCGCGATGTCGCCCGAGGCCGAGACCTGCATGGCGCCGAGGATCGCGGCGTCGATCTTGCCGCCGCGGATCATCCCGAAGCTCGTGGCGGCGTCGAAGACGGACGCGCCGGGCAGGAGCGTCACGGTCTCCTTGCCCGCGTTGATCAGGTCGGGGTCGACGGCGTCCTCGGTCGGGTAGGGTCCGACGCCGAGCAGGCCGTTCTCGGACTGGAGCACCAGTTCCCGGCCGGCGGGCACGTAGTTCGGCACGAGCGTGGGCAGTCCGATGCCCAGGTTGACGTACATGCCGTCCTCGAGCTCGCGCGCTGCCCGCGCGGCCATCTGCTGTCGTGTCAGTGCCATGCGTCAGCCCTCCTGTCCGGTCGTGCCGGTCGCCGTGCCCGACGTCGGCGCCTCGGTGACGGTCCGGCGCTCGATCCGCTTCTCGATGTCACTGCCCACCTCGACCACGCGGTGCACGAACACCCCGGGCAGATGGATCTGGTCCGGGTCGAGCTCGCCGGGCTCGACGAGCTCCTCCACCTGCGCGATGCACACCCGCCCGGCCATCGCGGCCTGCGGGGAGAAGTTGCGCGCGGACTTGTTGAACACGAGATTGCCGTGCCGGTCGCCGCGCAGGGCGTGCACGAGCGCGAAGTCGGTGGCGATGGCCTCCTCCAGCACGTACTCGGCGGGCCCGTCGGGTCCGGCGAAGGTGCGGACCTCCTTGGCGGGGCCGGCCTCGGCGACACCGCCGGCGCCGTCGTACCTCGTCGGGAGGCCGCCCTCGGCGATCTGTGTCCCGACGCCGGTCCGCGTGAAGAAGGCGGCGATCCCCGAGCCCCCGGCCCGCAGCTTCTCCGCGAGCGTGCCCTGCGGGGTGAGCTCCACCTCCAGCTCGCCCGAGAGGAACTGCCGCTCGAACTCCTTGTTCTCCCCCACGTACGAGGACGTCATCTTCCGGATGCGCTTCGCACCCAGCAGGAGCCCGAGCCCCCAGTCGTCCACGCCGCAGTTGTTCGACACCACCGACAGGTCGGTGGTGCCCTGCGCGAGGAGCGCGGTGATCAGTGCCATCGGGTTGCCGCACAGCCCGAACCCGCCGACCGCGAGCGTCGCTCCGTCGGGGATGTCGGCCACGGCCTCGGTCGCTGTGGCGACCTGTTTGTCCAGTCCGGTCATCGTCTTCTCCTTGTCCTCCCGGCGGGTCTCCCCGGGGTAGTCATCCTGCACACAGGATCGCCGCCGTGAGAAGGTCCTGCCCGACGACGGTGCCGGGGTCCGGCGCCGCCTCGTGACCTTTCACCGGGCGTCTCACGGGTGCCTCACTTCGCGGACCACCCTCCGTCGAGGGTCCAGGACGCGCCCGAGACCATCGCGCCGCCGGGACCCGTGAGCCAGCCGACCAGCGAGGCGACCTCGGCCGGTTCGACGAGCCGCTTGACCGCCTGTTCCTTGAGCAGCACCCGCTCGAGCACCTCGTCCTCGCCGATTCCGTGCGCCGCCGCCTGGTCGGCGATCTGCTGCTCCACCAGCGGCGTGCGCACGTAGCCGGGGTTGACGCAGACGCTGGTCACGCCCTTCGGGCCGCCCTCCAGCGCCGTCACCTTGCTCAGCCCTTCGAGGCCGTGCTTGGCCGACACGTACGCGCTCTTGTAGGGCGAGGCCACCAGGCCGTGGACGGACGACACGTTCACCACCCGGCCCCAGCCGCCGTCGTACATGTGGGGCAGGGCGGCGCGGATCAGCAGGAACGGCGCGACGAGCATGATCGAGTGGATCGTCCGGAACACGTCCGGGTCGAACTCCTCGATCGGGCGCACGTGCTGGATGCCGGCGTTGTTGACCAGGACGTCGACGTCGAGCGTCAGGTGGTCGAGCCCCGGCGTGTCCGCGAGGTCCACCACCCACGCGTCGCCGCCGATCTCGTCGGCGACGGTCTTCGCGCCGTCGGCCGACACGTCGGCGACCGTGACGTGGGCGCCGCGCGCCGCGAGCTCGCGGGCCACGGCCCTGCCGATGCCCGACGCACCCCCGGTGACGAGGGCCTTGCGGCCCGTCAGGGTGGGGCCCGGGGTCTCCGGCTGGGTCACGCGGGGACCTCCTTCCGCCCGGCGGCGTCGGCGGCGTCGAGCTCGTGCAGGGAGGCGCCCTTGGTCTCCCGCATGGACAACACTGCCACGGCCGTGATCAGACCTGCCACCAGCAGGTACACGGCGGTGGGCCACCAGTGCCCCGTGTTCTTCAGCCAGGTGGTGGCGAGGATCGGCGCGAGGGAGCCCGCGAAGATCGACGTCACCTGGTAGGAGATGGACACGCCCGAGTACCGGGTCCGGGTCGGGAACATCTCGGCCATGATCGCGGGCTGGCCGGCGTACATCATGGCGTGGAAGACGAGGCCCACGATGATCGCGGTGAGGATGAGCGTCGTGTCCCGGGTGTCCAGGAGCGGGAAGGCCCAGAAGCCCCACGTGCCGCCGAGGATTGCCCCCGCCAGGTAGACGGGCTTGCGGCCGAGGCCGTCCATGACGCGGCCGACGGCGAGGATCACCACGAAGTGGCTGACGTGCGCGATCGCGATGAGGCTCAGCACCTGCGTGGTGTCCATGCCGAGGCCCTCGTTGAGGTAGACGATCGAGAAGGCGACCACCAGGTAGTACATGATGTTCTCGGCGAACCGCAGGCCCATGCCGGTGATCACGCCGCGCGGGTACCGGCGCAGCACCTCGACGACGCCGTAGCCCGCGTGCTTCTCCTCCGACTGCTCGGCCCGCGCGGCCTCGAAGATCGGCGCCTCCGAGACGGTCTTGCGGATCCAGTAGCCCACGACCACCACCAGGGCGGACAGCCAGAACGCGACGCGCCAGCCCCAGGAGAGGAACGCCTCCTCGGTCAGGACGGCCGACATCACGGTGAGCACCAGCGTGGCCAGCAGGTTGCCGACCGGGACGGCGGCCTGCGGCCACGCGGTCCAGGTGGCGCGGCGGTCGTTCGGCGCGTGCTCGCCGACCAGCAGCACGGCACCGCCCCACTCGCCGCCGAGCGCCAGGCCCTGCACGAAGCGCAGGAGCACCAGCAGGATCGGCGCGGCGATGCCGACCTGGCCGTAGGTGGGCAGGCAGCCCATGAGCACCGTCGCGGCGCCGATCAGCATGATCGTGAGCTGGAGCGTGTACTTGCGGCCGAGCCTGTCGCCGATGTGGCCGAACACGATCCCGCCGAGCGGCCGGGCGGCGAAGCCCACGGCGTAGGTGGCGAACGCGGCGATGATGCCGTCGTACACGTTGTCCATCTGCGGCAGCAGGACCTTGGCGAACACCAGCGCCGAGGCCGTGGAGTAGAGAAAGAAGTCGTACCACTCGACGACCGTGCCGGCCATGGAGGCGGCGACGACCCTGCGCAGCAGTGACGCCTCGGGAGCGGGGTCGGGTGCGGGGGCACCCTGGATCTGGCTCGTGGCCATGTTTCCTCCGGTTGTCTTCGTCGACACCGCGCCGGCTCCGTCACCGGCGCGGGGAACAGTCGTGCGTCCGTCGTGGGTGCCACCGCTTCGCCGCTCTGCGACGCGCTGGTGGCCGGCGGCACCCACGACGGATTTCCTGCGACGCGGACTTTGCCGCGCCATGACGTCGTCGGGAGTCTCGCAGCGGGGACGATGTGCGCGCAACGCGCATGTCAGCACATCTGGTGAACACAAATGCACACCGACGGGTAGGCTGGCCGGCGTGCCGCCGTCGAACACGTCCCCGACCGGGCCGGGCACCGCCCGGCAGCCCTCACCCGAGCATCTGCTCGTCCTCCTGGAGGTCGCCCGCTCCGGCCGGTACACGAGCGCCGCGCAGGCGCTGGGACTCACCCACACGACGGTCGCCAGGAACATCGCGGCCCTGAACCGCTCACTGGGCGGGCGGGTCCTGGTGCGCGGCGCCGACGGGTGGGAGCTGACAGCGCTCGGCGAACGCGCGGCGCGGGCCGCCGAAGGTGTGGCCGAGGCGATGACGACGCTGGCCGACGGCGAGTCCGCGGCGGACCGGGTGACCGGCGTCGTGCGGATGACGACGACGGACGGGTTCGCCGCGTACCTCGCCTCCCCCGCCGTGGCCCGGCTGCGGGACGAGCACCCGGACCTGTCGGTCGAGATCGTGACCGTCACGCGGCGCGCGGCGCAGCACCGGTCGGGCGTGGACGTCGAGGTGGTGGTCGGCACGCCCCAGGTGAACCGGGGTCGCGCGGTCCGGCTGGCCGAGTACGAGCTCGGGCTCTACGGGGCGCGCGACTACCTCGCGCGGCACGGCACGCCGTCGTCGGCCGCCGAGGCGTCCGGGCACCATCTCGTCTACTTCGTGGACTCGATGCTCCAGGTCGACGACCTGGACGTGCCGCGCCGCCTGCTGCCCGGCATCCAGGACGCGTTGACCTCGACGAACGTCTTCGTGCACGTGGAGGCCACCCGAGCGGGCGCGGGCCTGGGATTCCTGCCGTGCTTCATGGCGGACCGCCACCCGGACCTGGTGCGCCTCCTGCCGCACGAGGTGCGCGACCGGCTGCCCTACTTCGCCGTGGTCCACCCCGAGTCCTGGCGCCGGCCGGCGGTGGCGGCGGTCCTGGATGGGCTGCGGGCGGAGGCCGTCCGGCAGCGGGAGGCCCTCCTGGGGCACGCGCACGCCGGCCCGGCCAGAGATCTCCCGGTCTTCTCCAGTGGCGATCCCGGCTGGGCGGGACGCGCCGACGACGAGCTGGGTGAGACCGGATTCGGAACGCGGTAGCCACCAGCGCACCCCGGCCCGGCCGGTCAGACGCTCGGGGCGATGTACTCCTGCCTGAGAGCCCCGCCGAGCGCGTCGCTGATGTACTCGAAGTCGTGGTCGGCAGCCAGGACGGTCATGTCGTTCACCATTGCGTAGGCAGCGATGAGCGTGTCGGTGATGGTGCCCTGGCGCACGTCGATGCCGCGTCGCCGCATAGCCTCCTGCACGTCAAGGACGTCGCTGACCGTGGGGTGCAGCGGTGCGGTGTAGAGCCGGTCCATGCGCCGCCGGTTACGCTCGTACTCCGCCCTGTTCCGAGCGGAACGACAGTACTCGAGCACCTGCGGTGGACAGGCGCTGATGAGGAACCGTTGCTCCAGGTTCTCGATCCGGGTGGCGATGACGCCGTCGTGCGGGAGCCGCTGCCAGAGACTGTTGTCGACGATGAACTCCATCAGTGTTCGGCGTCGTCACGGAAGCGGATGTGCGGTCCGTCGATCTGGTCCAGGGGCAGAGGGTCCGGGTCGTCGATGATCTCGCGGATCACGTCGTGCTGGTTCGCCAGGCCGATGATCCGGTCCCAGCTGCGTTCGATCGCGGCTCGGATACTGTTCGCACCCGTGATCGCCTTGACTTGTTCCAGTTTTGCGAGGTCGATCTCGACCGAGGTCTTGGACGTGTGCGCAATGTGAGTCATCAGGAACCCCCTAGATTGATATCACGGAGGATATCACGTCGGATCGCGGCAACGCCTGTGGGCGCCATGAGGATCGTGTAGTGGTTGACGTCCGCCACCGTCTCGATCGTCAGGGTCGGCGCCCTCGTCGACCATTCAGCCGCGAAGGGTTCCGGGTACATGCCCCCCGGCTCGTCCATCAGGCCGCGCGGCGCGCGGCGCATCGTGACCTCGCCGAGCTCGCCCGTGACGAGCGCCTCCAGGGCGGCCGGGAACGTGTCGCCGGTGTACATGTCGGCGGAGTCGCCCGCGACGGCCTCCGGAGCGGTCGCCGGGCGGAAGGCCGGGGCGCCGTCGGCGGTCCCGCGCGGCGTCGCGATCTCGTCGAGGTCGTAGTCGACGTACTGCTCGATCGTGGGTGTCCACTCGGCGAACGCCGGATGCTCCCGCCAGAAGTCGCGATACGCCTCGCGCGACTCGAACACCCGCGACAGCCGCTCGACCGCCGGGCCCAGCAGCGCGGCAACCACCTCGTCCGCGGTCGCGTCTGCGGGAAGACCCGGCACGGGCTGCAGCGGCAGGCCGCCGTCGACCAGCAGCAGCCGGTCCACCAGGTCCGGGTGCCGGTGCGCGAGCACGACGCCGACGAACCCGCCCATGCTGTGCCCGACGACGGTGACCGGGCCCCCGGCTTCACGATCCGCCGGGCCTGCGCCCGCCTCCGACGCCGAACTCGCCGGCGCCTCCCCGAGCGCCCGTACGACGGCGGCGACGTCGTCCGCGTGCCGCGCCATCCCGAACGGCCCGGGAAGGCCGTTCGACCGCCCGCGTCCGCGCAGGTCCGGCGCGACCACCCGCACCCCGGGCAGCGCCTCGGCCACGGCAGCCCACGCGCGGTGGGAGGCGGTGATCCCGTGGATCGCGAGCACGGTCGGGACCGCGACGGGATCCTGGCGGATCGGGTCCCAGACGCCGACGCGGAGCATGCCTCCGTCGACCGGGACATCGGCGGTCTCGTACGTGTGGGTGGACGCCTGGTTCGCGGACGCCGGCTGCGTCGCCGTGTCTTCCTGCGCGGTCATGCGGACTCCCCTGGCTCGTCGAGCGGGTGGGGCGTGGCCGCGGTAGGCGCCAGCGCACGCTCGATGAAGGTCATGGCCTGCTCGAACACCTCGGGCGGAACCTTGGACGGCGGACCGTCGGGATCGACGTCGGGCCCCCACAGGACCCAGCGCATCCCGACGATCTCGCCGATCCCCATGAGCGCCCACGCGGCGACCTCGGGATCGATGTCCCCGATCTGCCCGTCCGCGCGCGCCTTGGCGAGACCCGTCTGGTAGCCCTCGACGATCCGGGTGTAGTGACGCTTCAGAGCGCCCGGCGAGACGAACTCGGCCTGCCGGACGATCCGGTAGAGCGCCGGATGGTCGGCGGTGAACCGGAAGAACGCCGCGAAGCCTGCCCGCTCGGCCGCGATCCGCCCCTCCGCGGCCGAGGACGCCTCGATCATGGCGTGCCGCACCCTCCGGTTGAGATCGTCCACGACCTCGTCGAACACCTGGATCTTCGACGAGAAGTACAGGTAGAACGTGCCCTGCCCGACGCCGGCCGCCTGAGTGATCTTCACGATCGAGGCGTCGTGGTAACCGATCTCGGCGAACACCTGCTCTGCCGCCTCCAGGATGCGAGCACGCGTGCGCTGCCCCTTGGTGACCTTCTCCTCGTTCATCACGCCTCCCTCGTCGTGTCGCCGGCCGCCCGGCCCACCGCCGTCGTGCCCCTGCGCGTGCCCGTGCCGGTCGCGGGCGGTGTCACGCCTGGCCCCAGCGCCGACCTCATCACCTTGCCCAAGCCGGATCGTGGCAGGCCGGACACCATCTCGACGGATTTCGGCACCTTGAAGTGCGCCAGCCTGCCGCGGCAGAACGCGGTCAGCTCCTCGGCGTCGGTGAGCACTCCGGCGCGCGGCACGACGAACGCCGCACCGACCTCGCCCCAGCGCTCGTCCGGCACCCCGACCACGGCGGCGTCCGCCACGCCCGGATGCTGCCGGAGCACGGTCTCCACCTCCGCGGGTGTCACGTTCTCCCCGCCGGTGATGAACACGTCCTTGAGCCGGTCCAGGACGCGGTAGCACCCCTCGTCGTCGCGCTTCACCAGGTCGCCGGTGCGCAACCAGTCCCCCGCGAACACCTCCGCGGTCGCGTCGGCGTCCCGGAAGTACCCGGCGAACACGCCCGGTCCGCGCACGAGCAGCTCACCCGTCGCGGCGCCATGGAGGTGCTCCCCGGTAGCCGGGTCCGCGAGCGCCACCTCGACGTGCGGGTAGGGCATCCCGGCCCAGCCCACCCGGTCGCGGGCGACGTCGTCCGGCAGGCACAGCACGTTCGGCCCGGCCTCGGTGAGGCCGTAGCCCTGGGTCAGCGCGACGCCGCGGCGGTGCCATGCGCGCAGCAGGGCGTCCGGCATGGGCGCCCCGCCGACGACGGCGTGCTCCAGCGACGACAGGTCGGCGTCCGCGAACCCGGGATGTTCGGCGAGCATGAGGTAGTTGGTGGGGACGCCCATCATCGTGGTCACCCGCCGATCGGCGATGAGCTGGAGCACCCGGCCCGGTTCGAAGGTGCGCTCCAGGACGACGGTCGCCCCGCTCCACCAGGCGAGGAGCGGCTGGATGTTCCATCCGCCCACGTGGAACTGCGGCAGCACGGACAGCACCACGTCGCGGCTGGTCAGCTCGACCGTGCGGGAGAGCGAGAGGTTGTTCCAGAAGCAGTTGGCGTGGGTGAGCAGCGCACCCCTCGGCTGTCCGCCGGTCCCGGAGGTGAAGACGAGCAGCAGCGGGTCGTCGTCGCGGACGGCCCTGCCCGACGGCGGCTCGTCGTCCGCCGGCCGTCTGCCCGGCACCCTCGTCTCGTCGGCGAGCACGGCCCTGCCCGACGGCGGCCGGGGTTCCTCTCCCGGGGGCGGTCCGTGGCCCGCGGCCGGCCGCCTCGGGTCGGCCGCGGGCGGCGGCGCCGCGGTCCCGAGGGCTGGGGGCGGGACGTGCCGCTCCACCCCGCCGACACCTGGCTCCGCCCGTCCCGGCGGGAGGGGAAGCCGTTCCAGGGCAGCGTCGGCCAGCACGGCGAACTCCTGCTCGACGACGACGAGCGCCGGGTCGGTCAGTGCGAGCTGGTCGGCCAGCTCGCGCGGCGCCAGCCGCCACGAGAGCGGCGCGAGCACGAGTCCTGCGTGCGCGCAGGCGAAGAACAGCACCACGTGATCGGCGCTGTTCCCGGTGATCGTGGCGATCCGCGCGCCCGCTCCGTACCCGGCGGCCCGGAACCGTCCCGCCAGGGCGGTGGCACGTTCGTGCAGGTCGCGGTAGGTGAGGGTGACGCCGCGGTCGTCGACCGCGACCCGGTGCGGGGTGGTGCGGGCACGGTCGCAGGTCCAGCGGCCGAGCGTGTGCAGGCCGTCGTCCTCCACCACCGCCGGCAGCGCTCCCGCCTCGGACGGCGTCACGAGGGCACCGCCTCGGCCGTGGGCCGTGCGTCCGGACCGGCAGAGTCCGCGCGATCCCGCGGACTGCGGGAGCCTCGTCGTCGGACACGATCCGCCGCACCCGCGATGCCACCAGGGAGGAACATGACGACCAGGATGAAGCACGTGCCCAGCAGGAACATCGGTTCGGACAGCGGGACGCGCAGCACGGCGGGCAGTCCCGCCACCGCCTCGGAGCCCGCGAGCTCGCTCAGCCGCTGGTCCAGCACCGTGTAGAGCACGGCTCCCACGATCGCACCCCAGCGCGATCCCACGCCGCCGAGGACGACCATGACCAGGATGGTCAGCGTGAAGTCGGCGGTGGACACGGTCGGCGACGCCCCCGACTGGAGCAGGAGGTAGGCCATCCCGACCGCCGTGGCGAGCGTGGCGGCCAGGACGAACACCACGAGCTTGACCACGTAGGGCTGTCCGCCGATGATCCGTACCCGCACCTCGTTCTCGCGCACGGCCGCGGCCATGTGCCCCGTACGGGACCGCTCGATCCACAGCGTCACCAGGTACGTGACGATCAGCATCCCGAGGGCGACCCAGTACAGGTTGCGGGTGTCGGCGACGCCGACGAGGGCGGCGGGTACGCCGGCGGTGGCGAGCGCGAGCCCTTCCTCTCCGCCGGTGACGTCGCCCGGGTCGCGCCGCACCAGTACGTTGCCGGCCTGCGCGAACGCGAGCGTGACCATGGCGAACGAGATCCCGGTGACCCGCAGCGAGATCGCGCCGATGGTTCCGGCCAGCAGCACGCCGCCCGCGAGCACGACGGCGGCCGCCGGGAGCAGCGGGATGTCGGTGTACTCCAGCACCACGGCGAGCCCGTACACCCCGGCCGCGAAGTAGAGGGCGTGGCCGAAGCTGAGCAACCCGACCAAACCGATCAGCAGGTGGTAGGTCAGGGCGAGCGCGGCGGTGAGCCAACACAGGCCGAGCAGCTGCAGCGTGCCGGGCTCGTACGTGTAGCCGGGCAGGATCCCGGGGACGGTGAGGGCGAGCAGCGGCAGGCAGGCCAGGAGGGCGACGACGGCCACCGGGCCCGCCACGCGGGTCAGCGCGGTGCCGACGGGAGACGCCGTCGGGAGGCCGGGGGTGGGGGTCGCGGCGTTCATGCGGTTCTCCTTCCCATCAGGCCGGACGGTCGCACGAGCAGCACGAGCGCCAGGAGCAGCACGACGATGAAGTCGCCCGTGTTGGCCCAGTAGTAGTTGGCCAGCTGCTGCAGCACGGCGACGACGACGGACGCGACCGCCGCGCCCGGCAACGAGCCCATGCCGCCGATCACGGTGACGATGAACGCGAAGATCAGCAGACTCGCCCCCATGTGCGGGGACACGTAGTTCAGTGACTGCGTGGCGAGCACGCCGCCCAGTCCGGCGGCCGCGCCGCCGACGGCGAAGACCACCGTGAACGCCGTGCGGACGTCGATGCCGAGCGCGGTCACCATGGCCCGGTTCTCCACGCCCGCGCGGATGATCAGGCCGTACCGCGTGTACCTGAGGAACGCGACGATCGCGCCCAGCACCAGCGCCGCGGCGAGGATGTTGAGGAACGCGGTGTTCGGGATGCGCGCGCCGAGAACCTCCGTGGTCCGCGTGAGCCACTCGGTCCGCCGGACGGTGCGCGGGTTCGGTCCCCAGATCCCCTCGAACAGGGCCACCGTGGCGAGCGCGAGACCGACCGTGACGAGAACCTGTTCGATGTGCCGCTCGTACAGCGGCCGGATGAGGCCCAGCTCGGTGGCGGCCGCCGCGGCGGCTCCGGTGAACGCGCCGACGAGAAGCCCGAGCGCCAGCCCGCCCCAGGTGTCCTGCCCGACGGCGCCGGCCGCGGCCAGCCCGGCGAACGCCCCGAGCGTGAGGAACGAGCCGTGCGCGAAGTTGAGGATGCCCATCAGCCCGTAGATCAGCGACAGGCCCGATGCCACGAGGAAGTACAGGCCGCCCAGGCCGATGCCCGTGACGAGCAGGAGAACGAGAGTGCTCATCGTGCGCCCTCCTTCTCGTGTCCGACGGCGGTCGCGGCCGGGTCGGTCTGCGGCGTCTCGACGCCGTCGGCGTGCACGCCGAGCAGGCGCTGGATCAGGTCGGGGTCGCCGAGCAGCTCGGGTGCGGGCCCGGTGTGCACCACGCGGCCGGCGTCGATCACGACGACGCGCTCCGCGAGCCGCTCGATGACCTTGAGGTTCTGCTCGACGAGCAGGATCGGGACGGTGCGGGCGGCGGTGGCGAGCGCCCCGGCGACGTCGTCGACGATCCGCGGTGCGAGCCCCTTGGTGGGCTCGTCGACCAGGAGGAGCCGGTTGTCGTTGAGCAGCGCGCGGGCGAGCGACAGCATCTGCTGCTGCCCTCCGGACAACGTCCCGGCGCGCTGCTGGGCACGCCGGACCAGGTCCGGGAACAGCGCCTCGACGAGGCTCCGGCCCTCCGGCGTCGTCCCGTGGGGACCGGGTCGCTCCGCGAGCCGCAGGTTCTCGGCGACCGTCAGCCCGGCGAACACCTCGCGGTCCTCCGGCACGTAGCCGACGCCGCGGCGCACGATCCGCTCGGTGCGGTCGCCGTCCACGCGGTCGCCGTCGAGCAGCACCTCGCCGGTGCGCTCGATCAGCCCGAGGATCGCCCGGAGCGTGGAGGTCTTGCCCACGCCGTTGCGGCCGAGCAGTGCCGTGACGCCGGTGGCCGGCACCGTGAAGCTGACGTCGTGCACCACCTCCTGCCCGGCGATCCGCGCGGACAGGCCGCTCACCTCCAGGACGGTCGCGCTCGTTCGGTCCGCGCCCTCGGCCGCGTCGTTCGCCGGTGTCGCACTCATGCCAGGTCTCCCAGGTACGCGGTCTGCACGGTCTCGTCCGCCATGACCCTCTCGGGCGTGTCGCAGATCAGCAGCTCGCCGTGGTGCATGACGGCGACGCGGTCGGCCAGGCCGAGCACCACGTCCATGTGGTGCTCGACCATCATCACGGTGCGTCCGGTGGCCTTGATGTCGCGGATCACCTGGACGAGGTCCGGGACGTCCGCCGTGCCGAGCCCGGCCATCGGCTCGTCGAGCAGCACCACCGACGAGCCCATCGCCAGCAGCACCGCGATCTCGAGCTTGCGCTTGTCGCCGTGGGACAGGTCGCCCGCTGCGGCGCCGGACCGGTGTGCCAGGCCGACGGTGGCGAGGTGTTCGGCCGCCTCCGCGGAGGCGGCGTCGTCCCGCCGCGGGAAGGAGAGGACCGAGAGCGAGCCGCCACGGCGGCGCTGGGTGGCGAGCCGGACGTTCTCCACCACTGTCAGGCGCGGGAACAGGCTCGACGTCTGGAACGTCCGGCCCAGTCCGGCGCGCGACCGGGCGGCGACGGCAGCCCGGGTGACGTCGGCACCGTCCAGCAGCACCTGTCCGGCCGTGGGCCGGTGGATGCCGCTGATCAGGTTGAACAGCGTGGTCTTGCCGGCGCCGTTCGGCCCGATGACGCCGACGAGCTCCCCTGGCGCGACCCGCAGGTCGACGCCGATCAGGATGCGGGCGCCGCCGATGGTCAGGCCCAGTCCCCGCACCTCCAGGGCCGGGGTACCCGGGGCGCCCCCACCTCCGCCGTCGGGCGCCGGCCACGTTCCGGCGGCCGTGGCCGCCGAGCCGTCTCGCACCTGCCGCGTCGTGGTGCCCGGCTCGCCTCCCACGGCCTCAGCCCGCCTCGGCCGGGGCGACGGCCTCGGCGTCCACGGTCTCGACGAGCTCCGGCACCCACTCGTCGCCGTCGGCGACGAGGCCCGCCTGGTACATCGGCTGGATGAGGGCGTGGTCCGAAGCGCGCACGGTGGTGGCGCCCTTGGGACCCTCGAACTCGTAGCCCTCGAGCGCGGAGACCATCCCGTCGACCTCACCGCCGCCCTCGGCGACGGCGTGCACGATCATCTGGGCCGCGGCGAAGCCGTCCGGGGTGAACAGGTCCGGCGTGCCGCCGGCCGCCTGGACGGCGTCGATCATGACCTGCTCGGTGTCGGTGCCCGCGGCACCGGCGAAGTAGTGGCCGAGGAAGGAGACCTTCTCCGCGGCGTCGCCGTACGCGCCGTAGGTGGAGACGTCTCCGAGGCCTGTCACCACCGTGGTCGTATCGAGCACGCCCTGCTGGTCGAGACCTTCCCACATCGCCCCGGACGTCCCGCCCGCCCAGGCGACGAACACCATGTCGGCCTCCGCGTCGAGCACCTTCTTCGAGAAAGGCGTGAACTCCGTGGCGTCCTCCGGCACGAGCACGGCGGAGACCTCGGCGCCCTGCGCGCCGAGCACGGCCTCGACGGCGGCGAGGTTGCCCTGGCCGAAGGCGTTGTCCTGCGCGTACACCACGACCTCCGCCCCGTCCGGGTCGACGAAGGTGCCCGCGGCCGCCACGTCCTGCAGGGACTGGCGGCCGCTGCGGAACGTGTAGTCGTTGATGCCGGTCAGCGCGTCGACCGCCGCCGGGCCCGAGACGTACAGCACCTCGTTCTGCTCGGCCTGCTCGGCGATCGCCAGCGCGACGCCGGACACGACGGTGCCGCCCAGGATCTGGTAGCCCTTGCCGATCAGGTCCTTCGCGGCCGACACGCCCTTCTCGGGGTCGCCCGCGTCGTCGACGTAGGTGACGTTCAGCTCGCGGCCGCCGACCTCGCCGGTGCCACCGGTCGCGTGGTCCAGCCCGGCCTCGAAGCCCTGTTTGTAGGCCGCGCCGTAGGCTGCCAGGGCGCCGGACTCGGAGTAGATGATGCCGATGTCGATCGGCGCGGTGTCCTCGCCGGAACCGGCGGAACCGTCCGCCGCGCCCGGCGCGCAGGCCGCGAGCGCCAGGCCGCACGCCACGACCGCGGCGAGCGCGTGGAGGGACTTCTTCGTCCGCATGACTCTGCCCTTCTTCGGGTTTCGCTCGCCTCCTGGCCGGGTCTGGGGGGACACCGGAAAACTGAGAGGCGATTCAGGTTTTGGAATCATGATGCCCCGGCAGGGCCCGTGTCAACTCCGCGGCGCAAAAAGTTGACAGGTGATTCAGGTCACAGATATTGTCCCGTCGCGTCCGGCCGGCCCTGCCCGACGACGTGCGGGCCGGCACACCTCAACGAGGAGGTACGCCATGAAACGCCTGATCAGCGCCGCTACGGCGCTGGCCCTGGCCCTCGCGGGAGGCGCGCTCGCGGTTGCCGTCGCCCCTGCCGCGACGGCCGGCATCGCCTGCCCGCCGCCCTTCGACGTCCTGCCCGGCTGCGAGCCGGCCGACGGCGACTCGGCGGACGCCGGCACATCCGCGGAGGCCGGGAGCTGGTCCAGCCGGACCGCCGGCGGGATGACCACCCAGCTGTACGTGCCGTCGTCGGCCCCGGCGATCCCCGCAGGGCGGGCCCTGACGATCAACCTGCACGGTTGCGTGCAGACGTCGTCGGACCTGCGCAGCGGTGGCAACTGGGAGTCCACGGCCGACGCCTACGGCATGGTCGTCGCGGTGCCGGCGGCGCCCGACGGCGGCGTGATCGCCGGCTGCTGGGACTACTACGACACGAACCATTCGCGCACGTCGCCCGGCAGGCACGACGACAACCTGCTCGCCCTCGTGGACGAGCTGCTCGCGGACACCTCGCTCGGCATCGACGCGGACCAGGTGTACCTCACCGGGCTCTCGTCGGGCGGCGGCGAGACGCTCGTGATGGGCTGCCTGGCCCCGGACGTGTTCGCCGGGATCGGGAGCAACGCGGGGCCGGCGGTGGGCACGTCGTCGCTCGAGATCTCCTACGTCGCCACGACGCAGGCGGAGGCGACGTCGGTCTGCCAGGACTTCGCGGGCACGGCCTCGGGATCGTTCGGCACCCAGCTCACCTCGGTGGTGTACGGCTCGGACGACAGCACGGTCGCACCCGGCTACAACCCGCTGAACGCGCAGGTCATGGCCGGGATCTACGGCGCGACGAGCGAGTCGTCGTTCTCCCTCGGCTCCCTGGAGGGCAGCAACACGAGCGGGTCCGGCATGCTGTGGTCCGACGCCGACGGGCCGCGGGTGTCGCTGATCCAGAACACCGGTCTGGGACACAACTGGCCGGCCGGCGGCGGGCCGGGCGGCTCGTACATCTCGACGAACTCGATCAACTACCCGGCCTACGTGACCGGGTTCTTCTTCGAGAACAACCGCCGGGCCGACCGGTCGGGCGAGCCGACGCCGGAGCCCACGGAACCGTCCCCGGAGCCGAGCGGCCCCGAGCCGACCGATCCCGGCGCGTACTGCGGTTCCGCCACGAACGCGGCCCACGAGGCCGCGGGCCGCGCGGTGTCATACGGCGTCAACCCCTACAACCCGTACTACGCGAACGGTTCCCTGGACTACATGGGCCAGGGCGACACGACGGTCACGACCCTGTCGGAAACTTCCCCGGACCGCTTCGACGTCGTCCCCTCCTGCTGACCGCCCGCCCACCACCGGGCGGCGACCACCGGGCGGCGACCACGCCATTTCGCCTCGTGGGAACGCGACCACGAGGCGAAATGGCGTGGTCGCGGCCTGACGCCGGCCCTGCGGGGGTCATTCCGGGGCGTGGCGGTCCAGGAAGGAGTAGACCTCGCGGGTCTCCACGCCCGGGAAGGCGCCCGCCGGCATCGCCGCGAGCATCGAGGCGTGGGGACGCGCGGAGGGCCACGCGTAGTCCTCCCACTTCTCGGCCAGGTCCGACGGCGGCCTGCGGCAGCAGGACTCGTCGGGGCAGCGGGACTGGTCGCGGTGCGTGGTCTCACGCCCGGCGAACCACTTGACGTGCGCGAACGGCACTCCCACCGAGACCGAGAACGCGCCGTCCTGCGTGTTCTCCACGCGGGACGTGCACCAGTAGGTACCCGACGACGTGTCCGTGTACTGCGCGTACGGGTTGAACTTGTCCTCCACGCCGAAGACCACGCGCGCGGTCCACTTGCGGCACACGTACTGCCCCTCGACCGCGCCGAGCGGGTCGGCGGGGAAGCTCACGCCGTCGTTCTCGTAGGCCTTGTGCAGGATCCCCGACTCGTGGACCTTCATGAAGTGCACCGGGATGCCGAGGTGCCTGGTCGCGAGGTTCGTGAAGCGGTGGGCGGCGGTCTCGAAGGAGACGGCGAACGCGTCCCGCAGGTCCTCGATCGCGATGGTCTTGGTGTCCTTCGCGTCGCGCAGGAACTTCACGCCCGTCTTCTCGGGCACGAGCAGTGCCGCGGCCAGGTAGTTCGCCTCGACGCGCTGGCGCAGGAAGTCGCCGTAGTCCTGCGGCTCGGTGTGCCCGAGGATGTGCGAGGCCAGGGCCTGCAGCATCGCGGACCGCGTGTTGGACCGGCCGCGCGGCCCACCCGCCGGCAGGTACAGGCGGTGGTTGCGGTTGTCGATCACCGACCGCGTGGAGTGCGGCAGGTCCGGCACGTAGTGCAGCGTGAAGCCGAGGTTCTCGGCGATCTCGGCGGCGATCCGCTGCGGCAGCGGCCCGCCGGTGTGCCCGACGTCGTCCAGCAACTCCCGGGCCACCTCCTCCAGCTCCGGGATGTAGTTGTCGGACGCGCGCATCTCGGCCCGCAGCTCCGCGTTGGCCCGGCGCGCTTCCTCGGGCGTGAGGGCTCGCTCGGCGTGCAGGCGTTCGAGCTCGCGGTTCAGCCCGAGGATGGTGCGCAGGGCATCGTCGGGCAGAGACTTGCCGATCCGCACGCCGCCGAGGCCGAGGGCCGCGAAGAGCGGCCCGCGCTGCACGCGGCCCAGCTCGATCTCGAGGGCGTCGCGTTCCGACGGCGGTGTGGGGTCGAGCAGGTCGTCGACGTTCGCGCCCAGCGCCCGCGCGATGGACTGCAGCTGCGAGAACTTGGGCTCGCGTTTCCCGTTCTCCAGCGCGCTGACCTGTGACGGCGCGCGCCCGATCGCGGCGGCGAGTTCCTCCAGCTTCATTCCCTGCCGGGTACGCAGGAAGCGGATCTGGCGACCGATCGTCAGCGCGTCGGGCTCGGCCTCCGGAGGACCGGCCAGTGCGTTTCGCTCGGTTCCGCGTTTCGACGTCGTCGTGGGCATACCCGAGGGTGACACACCGGAATCGTTCCGTCCAGCAGAAGTTCGCGGATATTTCTATCGAGTTCCAGTAGATCTGGAGCGCTTCAATGACAGAAGGTCGAATCAGTCCCAGCAGGAGAAGGCAAACCAGGAGGTACCGCCATGACCGCTCCGACCATCGTCACCCGCCGTAATCTTCCGGGGGCCGCGAGCCCTCAGGCCGCCGACGGCACCCCCGCCGACTCGCCGGCCACCACGCGCCCGGGCGACCAGGTGACCACAGCCGAGGCGCTGGCCGAGAGCTGGGCGAGCGACCCGCGCTGGGCCGGCATCGAGCGGACCTTCACCGCCGAGGACGTCGTCGCGCTGCGCGGGTCCGTCGGCGAGGAGCACACGCTGGCCCGCCGGGGCGCCGAGCGCCTGTGGCGGCAGCTCCACGAGGAGGACTTCGTCAACGCGCTCGGCGCGCTGACCGGTAACCAGGCCGTGCAGCAGGTCAAGGCGGGCCTGCAGGCGATCTACCTGTCGGGCTGGCAGGTGGCCGGGGACGCGAACCTCGCGGGCCAGACCTACCCCGACCAGTCGCTCTACCCCGCCAACTCCGTGCCGGCCGTGGTGCGCCGCATCAACAACGCGCTGCTGCGCGCCGACCAGATCGACGTGTCGGAGAACGGCACGGCCACCCGCGACTGGCTGGCCCCGATCGTCGCCGATGCCGAGGCCGGGTTCGGCGGCCCGCTCAACGCGTACGAGCTGATGAAGTCCATGATCACCTCCGGCGCAGCCGGCGTGCACTGGGAGGACCAGCTCGCCTCCGAGAAGAAGTGCGGCCACCTGGGCGGCAAGGTGCTCATCCCCACCCAGCAGCACATCCGCACGCTGAACGCGGCCCGCCTCGCGGCCGACGTCGCGGACGTGCCGTCCGTGGTCATCGCCCGCACCGACGCCGAGGCCGCCACCCTCATCACGTCCGACGTCGACGAGCGGGACCGCCCGTTCATCACCGGCGAGCGCACCGCCGAGGGCTTCTACAAGGTGACCAACGGCATCGAGCCGTGCATCGCCCGCGCGAAGGCGTACGCCCCGTACTCCGACCTGATCTGGATGGAGACCGGCACCCCGGACCTGGAGCTCGCGCGGAAGTTCGCCGAGGCCGTCAAGGCGGACTTCCCGGACCAGATGCTGAGCTACAACTGCTCGCCGTCGTTCAACTGGAAGAAGCACCTCGACGACGACACGATCGCCAAGTTCCAGCGCGAGCTGGGCGCGATGGGCTTCACGTTCCAGTTCATCACCCTGGCGGGCTTCCACGCGCTGAACTACTCGATGTTCGACCTGGCGCACGGCTACGCCCGCGAGCAGATGACGGCGTACGTCGAGCTGCAGGAGCGCGAGTTCGCCGCCGAGGAGCGCGGCTACACCGCGACCAAGCACCAGCGCGAGGTCGGCACCGGCTACTTCGACCGCGTGTCCACCGCCCTCAACCCGGACTCGGCCACGACGGCGATGTCGGGTTCCACGGAGTCGGCCCAGTTCTGACGTGACGAAGGACGCAGCGCAGGTCGCGGGCCGAGGCACGCGGCCGAAGCGGAGTCCGAGGAACGTCAGCATCGGTTCTGACGGGTCACGCACCCCCCACCCCACACCCGCCGAGGCAGCCGCTCCGAGCGACGACGGCTGCCTCGGCCGGCCGGCACGACAGCCCGCCCCTCACGCCCTGGAGGACTGACATGACCAGCACGATCGACACACCCGCCCCGCGCACCGCGACTGCGCTCACGGTCGCGACGTCTGGTGCCTTCGGCGTCGTCCCCCGGGGCACCGTGCGGGTGACCGCATCGCTCGGCGAGCGGTACGACGAGATCCTCACGCCCGAGGCGCTCGACTTCCTGGCGCTCCTGCACGACCGCTTCGGCGCGCGCCGGCACGGGCTGCTCGCCGAGCGCGAGCAGCGGCGCGAGGAGATCTCGTCGGGCATCGACCCCGACTTCCGGGCCACGACGCGGCCCGTGCGCGACGACCCGGCATGGCGGGTCGCCGGCTCGGCCGGAGCCCCCGGCCTGGAGGACCGCCGCGTCGAGATCACCGGGCCGACCGACCCGAAGATGACCATCAACGCGCTCAACTCGGGCGCCCGGGTCTGGCTGGCCGACGCCGAGGACGCCTCCTCCCCCACGTGGCGCAACGTCGTCGAGGGTCAGCTCTCGCTGCACGACGCCATCCGCGGCACGCTCGAGCACACCAACGCCGCGGGCAAGCACTACACCCTGCGGTCGTCCCACCTGACCGACCTGCCCACGATCGTGTTCCGCCCCCGCGGGTGGCACCTGGTCGAGAAGCACCTGCGCTACACGGACGCGGACGGGACCACCACCTGCACGTCGGGCGCCCTGGTGGACTTCGGGCTCTACTTCTTCCACAACGCCGCCGAGCTGATCGCGCGCGGCCGCGGCCCGTACTTCTACCTCCCCAAGCTGGAGAGCTACCGCGAGGCCCGGCTGTGGAACGAGGTGTTCGAGACCGCGCAGGAGGCGCTCGGCATCCCGCGCGGCACGATCCGCGCCACCGTCCTCATCGAGACGCTGCCCGCGGCGTTCGAGATGGAGGAGATCCTCCACGAGCTGCGCGACCACTGCGCCGGCCTGAACGCCGGCCGCTGGGACTACCTGTTCAGCGTGATCAAGTGCTTCCGCTCCCGCGGTGAGTCGTACGTGCTGCCGGACCGTGCCCAGGTCACGATGACCGCGCCGTTCATGCGCGCCTACACGGACCTGCTGGTCGCCACCTGCCACAAGCGGGGGGCGCACGCCATCGGCGGGATGAGCGCGTTCATCCCGGACCGCCGCGACCCGGAGGTGACCCGGCGTGCGTTCGAGAAGGTCTCGGCGGACAAGCGCCGCGAGGCCCGCGACGGGTTCGACGGCTCCTGGGTGGCTCACCCCGACCTGATCCCGGTCGCGAAGGCCGAGTTCGACGCCGTCCTCGGCGCCGCCCCGCACCAGATCACACGGTTGCGCGACGACGTCCGGGTGGGCCGGCACGAACTGCTCGACGTCGCCTCGGTCCGCCGCTCCGGCGCCACCGTGACGTCCGAGGGCCTGCGTGCCAACGTGTCGGTCGCGATCCGCTACATCGACTCGTGGCTGCGTGGCACGGGCGCGGCAGCGCTCGACAGCCTCATGGAGGACGCCGCCACCGCCGAGATCTCGCGCTCGCAGGTCTGGCAGTGGATCGCCGCCGGCACGCGGACGGCCGACGACGGGCGGACCGTCACGCGGGACAGGGTCGCGGCCCTCATCCTCGACGTCATCGCCGGCCTCCCCCGGCCGCACGGCCACCGCGTCGACGACGCGGCTGCGATCTTCCGCGCCGTGGCCCTGGGCGACGACTTCCCGTCGTTCCTCACTGTCGGCGCGTACTCCCAGTTCCTGGTGGGCTCCGCGGCGGATCAGCCGTAGGAACCCGCCAGGCGGCACCCCCACTGGATTCTGGGGCAGACAGAACGCACCGCACGGTGCGGGGGTGCCACACCGGCGTCGTCTCCTCCGGGGACGACGCCGGTCGCCGGGTGCGGGCGACGCGCGGGTGACCCCCTGCCCACGCGTCGCCGGCCCGGCTCGCCCCGGTCGGTCCCCCACCCTTCGGGACCGGCCGGGGCGACGGCGTCGTCCGGCCGCGTCGCCAGGCCGCTACTGGCGCGCCGTGCGGCGGCAGACCTCGTCCCACGGTGTCGGCTCGATGCCGAACTGCTTCCGGGCCGCGGTGTCGTCCAGCACGTAGGGGTGCTCGAACTGGTAGCTCATCTCGCGCACCTCGCGCATCAGTGGCGACACCAGCGCGAGCGCGGCCAGCGCGGGCCCTCGCAGTGTCCGGATGCGCACGGGCGGGCGGCCGGCGGCGGCGAGCACGTCGGTCAGCGCCTGCCGCTGGGTGCGGGGCTCGTTGCTCGGCACGTGCCAGACCCGTCCGTGCGCCTCGGTGTCGGCGGCGGCCGCGACGAGCGTGCGGGCGACGTCCTGCACGTCCGTGAACGTGTGCGGCTGGTCGACGCGGCCCATCATCATCGCCGTCCGGCCGCGCAGGGCCGCGGGCAGGACCCGCGAGATGTGTCCGTTACCGCCCACGCCCGGCCCGACGTAGTCGGAGCCGCGCACCTCCACCGCGCGGACACGCCCGGCGCGGTGTGCCGCCAACGCCTCCACCCACATGCGCGCGCGCAGACGCCCCTTGTGGTCGGTCGCGGCGTCGGGCAGGTCCTCCGTCATCGGGCCGTCGACCGGGCCGTACGGGTACAGGTTGCCGGTGATCGCGTAGACCGCGCCGGTTCGCTCGGCAGCGGTCAGGAGCGACGCCGCCAGCGGCGGCCAGGCGCGTTCCCACTGCGTGTAGTCGCCGGGGTTGGCGCAGTTGTAGAGCACGGCGGCGCCCTCGGCGGCGCGGGAGAGCGCGTCGGCGTCGGAGGCGTCCACCGTCGTGTGCTCGACGCCGGCGATTCCGGTGTCCCGGCCGGACCGGGTGGCCACGGTGACTCGCGACCCGCGCTCGGCGAGCTGCTGCGCGACGCTCCGGCCGACGGGGCCGGCTCCGACGACGACGTGATGGTCGGTGGTGTTCATGAGGACTCCTGGGGTGGCGTGGGCTGGGGTGGCTGGCGGATCGGGTGGGTGCGCCGGGCGGGTGGTCGGGGGTTTTCCGTGTGGTCGGTCAAGTGATTGACCGACCACACGGAAAACCCCCGACCACAGCCGCCGAGAGCGGTGCTCTCGTTTCGAGCAGCATGGCGGGAACACCGCTCTCTGTCAAGAGCAGTGATCTTCTTTGCGTGCAGCGCTCTCTGGTGGCAACCTGGGTGGATGACCGCACCCCGTACGGCGCGCGCCCTGGCACGTGAGACGTTGACGCAGGAGATCCTCGACGCCGCGCGCGCACGGCTGCACTCCGACGGCCCGGCGGAGCTGTCCCTGCGCGCCGTCGCCCGCGATGTCGGCATGGTGTCGTCAGCCGTCTACCGGTACTTCCCGAGCCGCGACGCGCTCCTGACCAGGCTGCTCATCGACTCCTACGGGGAGCTCGGGGAGGCGGTCGAACGGGCGGACGCCGACGTCGCGCGAGAGGACACCGGCGGCCGATGGCTCGCCGCGTGCCGCGCGCTACGCGCCTGGTGCGTCGAGCGGCCCGGGGATTTCGCCCTCCTGTACGGCACGCCGATCCCGGGCTACGCCGCGCCGCAGGACACGGTGGAGCCGGCCACCCGCGTCATCCGGGTGCTGGTGCGGATCGCCGGGGACGCGTACGCGCGCGGCGCGCGGCCGATCCCCGCGCCCTCAGATGCCGCGGGCACTCGCGACGACGGTGGTGGCGGCGGCGTCGGTGGTGGTGGCGGCGTCGGTGGTGGTGGCGGCGTCGGTGACCTCGTCGCGAGCGCCCGGGACTTCGCTGTCCAGCGCGGCCTGGTCCCCGAGGATGTGGCGACCGAGTCGGTGGTCCGCACGCTCATGGCCTGGAGCCAGCTGTTCGGGACGGTGTCGTTCGAGCTGTTCGGGCATCTCGTCGGGAGCGTCAGCGACACCGGCCGCTGGTACGACGAGGTCGCCACCCGCCTGGGCGCGGATCTCGGCATTCCCGCGCCGACGTGAGCGGGTGCCGTCACCAGCTCACCGGCTGGACCCCGTTCTATTGCCTCGATGATTCGAGCAATCGAGCGTCCCGCGTCTGAAGTGCGGTGAAGAAGTCTGGTCACAAGTTCGGTGAAGAAGTCGGGTCACAGCTTCCGGTGGTCGGCGAACCGCAACCTCAAGCCAGGGCCTGCTGCCGAACCGCAACCTCAGCCCGGTTCCCGCTGCCGAAACGCAGGGACACGCCGACAAAATCTCGAACTGTCGGCGTGTCCCTGCGGCTCGGCGGTCAATGCCGACGTCGGACTGCGGTTCGGCGGCGGGAACCGGGCTGCGACTGCAGTTCGGCAGCAGGAACCGAATCGAGACCGCGATTCGCTGCGAGGCCAGCGGAACGATGTCCCGAATTCCAGGCACAGGACACTAGGCGATCTGTAGGGGTGATCGCGCCGATGAACCGGCACGCCAGGTCGAGGCGTCGGCCGACAGCGGGCGGCCATGAGGAGAGGTCTTGTGCTCTTGACCATGGCACCTTACGGTCGGCAGCGTGAGAGCGACGATGCGCACTGACAGCATGCCAGGTCCTTCGTCCGACGCAGGGGGATCACGATGAGCGAGGGCGTGCAGGAGTCCAGGGTCGTCTTTCGGTCGCTGGACGGGTTGGCACTCGTGGGTGATCTGATCTTGCCCGAGTCGCCGCCGGAGATCGCGGTCGTTCAGGTGCATGGCGGCGGGGTGACGCGGCACGAGGCGGGTTTCTTCGACAGAAAGGCCGCGGGGCTTGCCGAAGCGGGCGTGGCAGCTCTGCGGTTCGACTTTCGCGGGCACGGTGAGTCCGGGGGCCGCCAGGAGGAGCTGACGCTCGCCGGAGTCTTGAACGACATTCGGTCGGCACTCGAGTTCGTGCGCGACGCCGCTGGCGTGTCGCGTACATCCCTGATCGGCCAGAGCTTCGGCGGCGGGATCTGCGGCTACTACGCGGCCAAGCGGCCCGACGACGTCGAGCGGCTGGTCATGCTCTGCCCGCAGATCGACTACAAGAAGCGGACGATCGACTCCCGCCCCTACTGGCACGACGACCGCATCGACGCCGACAAGGCAACAGAACTCAGTGAGCAAGGGTTCATCCAGCACTCGCCGACGTTCCGGCACGGCCGGGCGATCTACAACGAGCTGTTCTGGCTCCAGCCGCACACCGTCCTGCATCAGATCAAGGCGCCCATACTCGTCGTGCATGGAACGGCGGACACGCTGGTGCCGATCGACGGGACCCTTGCCGCGATGCCGCAGCTCAACGCCCAGTTGGAACTGCTCAAGATCGAGGGGGCGCAGCACGGGTTCGCCGTCGACGGCGACCCCACCTACCTGAACCCGCAGTCCCAGGAGTGGCAGGCGCTGGTGATCCAGGCCGTCTCGGACTGGATCTCTGTTCGCGGCTGATTGGTGAACACAGCAGTGAAGACGCGGCGGGCTGATCAGAACCTGAGGAGCGGCGCGTCGTACAGGCTCGGGTCACGTACACGGTTGAACTGAGGCGAGACCACCTCGATCACGTGCATTTCCGTGAGGAACTGGACCGTAGCGCCCAGCAGGTGGCTGGAATACCCGTTGGCGCTGTGCGCCTTGAGTCCAGCGGAGACGTGGATGTGCGGGGCCACCTTGCCAGCGGCATCGTCCCAGGCCAGGTCACCGCTACCGTGCGCCTCGGCGTTCTCCAGGTGCACCTTGGACCAGACCGGGGCGTCCGGGTTCTCAAGCTTGTCGCACGTCCCGACCAGGTCGACGTCACGGAATCCAGCGATGAATCGGACGAAGCCCTGCCGGACCTCGTTCTGCTCGCAGAAATCGCCAAGCGCGGTGAAGAAGTCATCACCATGATCGAAGGCCACGACGAACTGCCGGCCGAGAGTGAGTTGTGCGCTACGCATTCGAGCAATCTACCGATCGGCAGGTGTGATCGCGCCGATGAACCGGCACGCACGGTCGATACCGTCGGTCGACAACAGGCGGCTACGAGGCGAGATCAGACCGGCCGCGCCGTAGTCGCCCAGCTGCGCACAGCGAGCTACGAGCCACGACCAGTCCAGATCCAGATAGCGGGCAAGCGCCCGGAGACGGTCCGACGACGTCGCCCCGGCCGAGACCGAGTGGTCCCGTGCGAAGGCGAGAGCGTCGGAGAACTCGCGCAGTTGGAGACGCTGGTCCGGTATGTCGACGTGCCACAGGCTCTCGGTCCCGACCCAGGTCGCCACGATCGCTCTCTGACCGGCGTCGGTCACGAAGCCCGGTAGGGCCGCATACTCGGGTTCGGTCACGATGTTGACCGTGATCGTGAAGGACTCCATGAGCGCAGCCGCGAGGAGCAGCAGGATTCGCTCGGGACGCGGTGAGGTGCTCACCACGGCTGGTGGGATGCAGAACGTGCGCTCCGGCGAGACAGAGTGATCACCAGCGTAGACGCGCAGGTAGTTGAGCTTGTGCTCGAACAGAAGCCACGCGCTGGCCTCCTCACCACGCTGCTCGCGAGTCCAGAAGTCCGGCTGTTGGGTCAGCCGGGGTGAGTGGCGCTGGATGTGGTCTGCGCAGAATTGCGAGCCCAGCCACATCTGGGACGCGGGCGACAGGTCGTCCACGCTCGCGCCAGTGACCGTGGAACTCGGAAGCTCCTCGTACACGTGCAACGTACGCACGGTTCGTTCGAGTGCGGCATCGTCGTCGAGTAGTGAGGCGTCGAAGTTCGCCGCGGCCCACATCACCCCGAGGGTGAGGTCGTCGAGTTCGTATGCGCGGGGGAAGAGCAGACGGTTCTCACCTGCTGGGTCGGTCACCCATCGCCGGGCTCGACGCGCGTCCATCCCGTAGAGGGCCGGAGGCGCGCCATCGGGCGATTCGACGGCGGCAAGGACGAAGGCACGCCCCATGCCGCCGAGCGGGTCGCGGCCTTGCTTGGGCTTCGGAAGAGTCGCCACGATGCGGCCGTCGTCGACGGCACGGACCGGTTGCGCCGGGAGCGTCGTGCCCGTGAAATAGCGACCCGCCGGTGCTTCCAAACGCCCGCGGCCATCCACCCCTGGCGCTGGCATCACGAGCCGAGGCACCATGCTGCCCACGGTTGCGAACGCCCTCGCGTGGTCCGGTTCCGGCCTACCCCTGACCATCTCGGGTTTCATCCTTCTCGCGTCGGTGGCGGTCTGGGACCTCGCTGCCATGCCTGCATGACGGTGATCGGCAGCGACCACCTCTGCCGGACCAAGCGCAAGGATCTGCCCAGGCGACATGCGTGCGCGGTCCGCGTCGTCGACCAAGTCCTGGAGGGTGCAGCCGTGCCCGAAGGTGAGGGCGAGCGCACCCAAGACTTCGAGCGAGGGCTTGGTACCGCCGAACGGCCATGCTTCCCACTCGCTGACCCGGCTCTCAGCGATCGGCAGCTCGGGGTTGGCAGTACGGAACTCCTGCACGAGCTTCCACTGCGGCCAGCCCATCGCGTATCGCCAGGCGACACGGGGGCGAACCGCGAAGTGCCGGCCGAACTCCTCGGCGACGCGCGCCATTGAGAGGCCCTGGACGAGGAGGGCGTTCCGGAGCTCGTCGCGGCGCGCCCTGGCGCTCTTGACCATGCTCGTCCCCCTGATGGCTGCGACGTGCAATTTCCTTCACCGAGGGTAGTGACGCCAGCTCGTGCCAGCCATCACCGGGACGAAAACTTCCAATCTCCGGAAGATTCCGTCGGCTCGGGTGGACGAGGTTTCCGGAACCGTCCGGATTCTCCAGCAGCCGCCGAATGCAGGGTGGTGAAGTCCTGGAAGCCGACCCAACGGAGCACGACCATGACGACCACCACCGCTGCCTGCCGGACGACGGCCGGTCTGTTCGCGAGCGATATCGACTTCACGTTGCTGGTGACCGGATGCAAGCCGACGCCCAGGGTGGTCGAGGCCATCGGCGACCTGCAGGCAGCCGGGCACCACTTGGCCCTCGCAACAGGGCGTTCGCTCGTGGGCGCGCTGGCGGCGGTAGTGGATCTTGAGATCCGCGAAGCGCACGTGGTCGCGTCCAACGGTGCGGTCACCGCCCGTGTCGCCGATGGGAAGTGCACGGTGCTGGCCAAGCGGGAGGCTCCCGCAGAGAAAGCCCTGCGCCACGTGGCCCGCGCGATCGTGGGCGGCCGATTGAAAGCGGCGGCCGAGGTGGTGGGTTACGGCTACCGGGTCACCTCACGGTTCCCGGACCACGAACTCCCTGGGACCCAGATACCCTCGAACCTGGAGGGACTGTGGGCAGCTCCCACGCCAAGAATCGCTCTGCGCGGTGAGGGAGCTTCTGGGTTCGTACCCGGCCTGCGGGCGTTGGGCGTGACGGCGCACGCAACTCGTCCGGACTGGATCGATGTCACCAGCGACGGCCTCTCAAAGGCCACCGCGCTGGAGCACCTGCGCGCGGAACTGGGCGTACATCCGGGTCGTACGGTCTCGATGGGTGACGCGCCGAACGATCTGGAGATGCTGCGGTGGGCGGCCACCCCGGTCGTGATGAGCAACGCCACCGATGAGGTGAAGGTGGCCGTGGCCGACCTCAAGGGCGAGACCACCGGTTCGGTGTGGCAGGACGGAGCCGCCTACGCGCTCGACTCCGCCACCGCGTGGCTGAGCAATTCCGCCCGCTGCGAATGGTGGACCGACTGCGCCGGCCAGCAGCGCTGCACTCGGCCCGCCGTCGACAAGATCGGCGCGTACTGGCAGTGCGGCCCCCATATCGACGAAGAACTCCGCCGCAACGAAGGCACCGTGCAAAGGGCCTCCGAATGAGATGTCGCGGGCATGCCTCGACCCAGGTCCGCTGTTACCCCTGGTCCAGCCCCAGGAGATCCTCCTCCGTCTCACGGCGGATGAGGACCCGTGACGAGCCGTTCGCCACCGCCACGACCGGGGGCCGCAGCAGCATGTTGTAGTTCGACGCCATCGAGCGCCCGTAGGCTCCGGTCGCGGCGACCGCGAGCAGGTCACCCGCCCGGACGTCGCCGGGCAGCATCACGCGATGCACCACGATGTCGCCGGACTCGCAGTGCTTGCCGACCACGCGTGCCAGGACCGGCTCCGCCTCCGACGCGCGACCGACGATCTCCGCGTGATAGTCCGCCCCGTAGAGCGCCGGCCGGATGTTGTCGCTCATGCCGCCGTCGACCGAGACGTACAGCCGAGTGAACGGCTCGTCGTCGTCCCCGCCCACCGTCACGGGCTTGACCGTGCCGACCGTGTACAGCGTCAGGCCCGCCGGGCCGACGATCGCCCGGCCCGGCTCGATCGAGAACCGCGGCAGCGACGTGCCGAGCCTCGCGGCCACGTCCGCCACCGAGGAGGCGATGTCCTTGGCGACGCGCTCCGGATCCAGCGCCACCTCGCCCGGCAGGTAGGCGATGCCGTAGCCACCGCCGAGATCCACCTCGTCGACCAGCACGCCGGTCCGGGCCGCGAGCGCCGCGCGCAGCTCCAGCACCGCGCGGGCCGCGGCCTCGAACCCGTCCGGGTCGAGGATCTGCGAGCCGATGTGGGAGTGGATGCCGAGCAGGCGCAGGCTCGGCCGCTCGAGGATCCGCAGCAGGGCGGTCATCGCGGGACTGTCGGTGCTCGACGACGCCGGGTCCTCGGCCTGCTGTCCGGCACCCTCCCCCGACGCCGCATTGACCGACAGCCCGAACTTCTGGTCCTCGTGGGCGGTCGAGATGTACTCGTGACCGCCGGCGTGCACGCCCGTGGTCACGCGCACCATGACCGGCGCGACGACGCCGCGCTCCGCCGCGAGGTCCGCGACGCGGTCGATCTCGGCGAGCGAGTCGACGATGATCCGGCCCACGCCATGGGAGAAGGCGCGCACGATCTCCGCGTCCGACTTGTTGTTGCCGTGCAGCCCGATCTCCTCGCCCGGAATACCGGCGCGCAGCGCCACGGCCAGCTCACCGCCCGACGCGGTGTCGACCCGCAGGCCTTCCTCGCGCGCCCAGCGCGCGACCGCCACGGTGAGCAGCGCCTTGCCCGCGTAGTACACGTCCACGCCGGTCCCCACCGTCGCGAAGGCCGCCTCGAAGGCCGTCCGGTAGGCGCGGGCACGGCCACGGAAGTCCGCCTCGTCGAGGATGTACGACGGCGTGCCGTGGTCGGCCGCGAGCTCGGCGACACCGACACCCGCGACCTCCACAGCACCGTCGTCGCCCCGACGGACGCCGCTCGACCACGGCGCGCCCGCCGAGCCGACGGGGAGCCCGGCGGGACCGGCCTGCCCGGCCGCGTCCGCCGTCGGACCGGGTCCGGCAATCGCGCCGGGACCACCCGTCGTGCCAGGTTCACCCGCCGCGGCCGTGTCGCCCGCGATCGCCGTCGTACCCGGCCCCTCGGACGCGCCGCCCGCTGCCGGTGCCGTGCCGCTCACATCCGCTCCGGGGCGCTCACGCCCAGCAGGTCCAGGCCGTTGGCGAGGACCGTGCGGACGGCGTCGTTCAGCCAGAGGCGGGTGCGGTGCGCGTCCGTCACGGCCTCGTCGGGGTACGGGTTGGCACGCAACTCGGCCGGGTCGTTGTACCAGGAGTGGTAGTCACCGGCGAGCGCCTCGAGGTAGCGGGCCACGCGGTGCGGCTCGCGCAGTTCGGCGGCCTGCGCGACGATCCGCGGGTACTCGGTGAGGCGGCCCAGCAGCTTGCTCTCCGACTCATGGCTCAGCAGCGACGGGTCGAAGGCGTCCTCAACCCGCACGCCACGGTCGGCCGCGTTCCGGTCGATGGCACACGTCCGCGAGTGCGCGTACTGGACGTAGTAGACGGGGTTCTCGTTCTTCTGGCTCGCCAGGAGATCGAGATCGAGATCGATGTTCTGGTCCGCGGACGAGCGAGCGAGCGCGTAGCGCGCGGCGTCGACCCCGACGGCGTCGACCAGGTCGTCGATCGTCACGACGGTGCCCGCGCGCTTCGACATCCGCACGGGCTGACCGTCACGGACCAGGTTGACCATCTGGCCGATGAGGATCTGCATGTTCTTGCCCGGGGTGTCGCCGAACGATGCGCAGACGGCCATCATGCGGGCGACGTAACCGTGGTGGTCGGCGCCGAGCATGATGATGACGTCGTCGAAGCCGCGCTCGCGCTTGTCGAGGTAGTAGGCGATGTCGCCCGCGATGTACGCGGCCTCGCCGTCGGACTTGATGATGACGCGGTCCTTGTCGTCCCCGAAGTCGGTGGTGCGCAGCCACAGCGCGCCGTCCTTCTCGAACGTCCGCCCGTCGGCCGTGAGCCGGTCGACGGCGTGCTTCACCGCGCCGGACTCGTGCAGGGAGTCCTCGTGGAAGTACACGTCGAAGTCGACGCCGAAATCGTGCAGGGACTGCTTGATCTCCCCGAACATGCGCTCGACGCCGCGCGCGCGGAAGACCTCCTGCGCCTCGTCGTCGGGCAGCTCGCGCGGGTCGGTGTCGCCGTCCGCGATCGCGTCGGCGATCACGGCATCGGCGATCTCCGCGATGTACGCGCCGCCGTAGCCGTCCTCCGGGGCGGGCCTGCCCTGTGCGGCGGCCAGCAGGGAGCCGGAGAACCGGTCGATCTGTGCGCCGTGGTCGTTGAAGTAGTACTCCCGCGCCACCTCGGCGCCGGACGTCTGGAGGATGCGGGCGAGCGAGTCGCCGACGGCTGCCCAGCGCACACCGCCGATGTGGATGGGCCCGGTCGGGTTGGCGGACACGAACTCGAGGTTGATCCTGAGCCCGGCCTCGGCGTCGTTCCGGCCGTACTCCCTGCCCTTCTCCACGATCGTGCGCGCGAGCTCGCCCGCGGCACCGGCGTCGAGCGTGATGTTCAGGAAGCCGGGGCCCGCGACGTCCACCGACTTGATCCCCGCGTTCTCCCCCAGCCGCGCGGCCAGGTCCTCGGCGAGCGCCCGGGGCGTGGTGCCGGCCTTCTTGGCGAGCTGGAGCGCGACGTTCGTGGCCCAGTCGCCGTGCTCTCGCTGCCGGGGGCGCTCCACGTGCACCGACGCGGGGATCGCGTCGGCGGGGAGCTGGAGGGTGCCGTCGGCCACAGCCGCGGCAAGGGCAGCGCTGAGTGCTCCGGAGAGCTGGGTGGGGGTCACCCGACGATTCTACGGGCGGGGTCTGACCCGCGGCCCGCGGTTTCCACAGGCCGGGAACGTGATGTCCGACGCCGGCCGGTGCACCTGGGTGCGCCGGCTGGCGTCGGGCAGTCAGGACACGTCCAGATCGGTCGCGTCCAGTGACGCGAGGATCTGCCACCACCGTTCCTCGGTCGCTCCCGCGCCCTCGTACGAGATCTCGAACGACTTGCGCCCGTCGGCCGTCAGCCAGAAGGTCGCGTGCCCCAGGAAGTGCTCGCCGGTCTCGGCGTCGGTCCCGACGGTCACGACGCCGCGCGTCGTGCCGGGCGGCTCGTACCGGTACCCGTTCAGATCGAGGTCGAAGGGCTGCTCGTACGCTTCGAGATCCCACAGACCGATGGACAGGTCCTGCCAGGAGTCCGCGGAGTGGTTGTTCCAGATGCCCCAGGTCCCATCCTCGCCCTTCACGTCCTCCGGCAGCCTCATCCGGAGGCCTTCGAACTCGACAGGCCTCCAGTCCGACGGCGGGTCCTGCAGCAACGGATCCACGGGATCCAGCTCGTCATAGGCGGGGTCTCCGTCCTTCGACGCCTCGGCGAAACCGAAGCTACCGACGACCGCGGCGAGGTCGTCGTCGAGATCCGTGGCGCCGCGGTCACCGAAGAGGTTCACCGTGTAGCCCCTGCCGCCGGCGCGACGCACCTCGATGTAGGCCCGGTAGTAGTCGTCGAACCGCTCGATCCGGACCTGCGACACGTCCGCGCCCGGCAGCTCGAAGCGATAGTACGGAAGGTCCTCGCCGAGCTCTGCATACTCGGCGGCCATCTCGGCGTTGTCGAGATACATCAGATGCTCCTCCAACGCCAGCCAGAGCTCCACGTCGCCGTCAGGCCGCTTGAAACGCAGCGTGTCGCCGGGGTTCTCCTCCGCGGCCGGACCGCCCGAGGTCTCCCAGTCCCCGGGAACCGCGAACTCCAGGCCGTGGAACTCCGTCTGTCGCCATGACGCGGGCACGTCACCCGCCTCGAGGAGCGGCAGGTCCGCCTGGGGAATCATCGGCGACGTCTCCGGTCCGTCGTACTCCTCGTCGATCCGGACCGTGTCGATAAGCCGCTCGAAGGTGGTCTGCGGCGTGGCATCGTCGTGGAGCATCATGGTGACCCGGACCACCGTCCCGTCGGCGAGCTCCACGTCCAGCTCGCCCACGAAGTCGCCCGCGTCCGCCTCGAGATCCCCCGCCATCAGCCCTTCGTCGCCGTCCGCGGTGTACCAGGAGTACCGCGCGGACACCGCCCCCGGCACCTCGGTGTCGACCACCGGGTTGCCGACCTGCCTGCCCACCATCGGCACACCGTCCACCGGCTCGACAGCGACCCACGACTCGGCCGACGGAAGGGACTCCATGTCCAACTCGTGCGGGATCACGGGGTCGGGTCCCCACATCGGGTCGCCCACCGGGTTGAACATCTCGTAGCCGGCGGGCACCTCCAAGACCAGGCCGTCCGCGCGCACCTCGACCGGGGCCGACGGGTCCTGCACCCACGGCAGAAGCGCCGGAAGCGCCGGACGCCCTTCGGCGAACCAGATC
Source organism: Myceligenerans halotolerans (assembly GCF_054782975.1). Lineage (NCBI taxonomy): Bacteria > Bacillati > Actinomycetota > Actinomycetes > Micrococcales > Promicromonosporaceae > Myceligenerans > Myceligenerans halotolerans. The sequence continues at coordinate 504,184 of NZ_BAAGRL010000006.1, read as the reverse complement.
GTCCCTGCCGTACCGAGGACCACCAGCACGGCCACGGCCCCCCCGATCGCCCGCCGCCGTACGCGCTCGCGGCGGATCGTCCGATGCGCCATGCTCTCGCCGTCGATCCCGTCCAGGGGCCCGACCCGGCCCGCGGCGTCATGGATCAGCTGCACCAGGTCGTTGCTCTGTTCCTTCATCGCTGCGCCTCCTTCCGCGAGGTCGTGCCGTTCGCCGCCGTCGCTGCTCGTGGATGTCCCGTGCCGAGGATCTGCCGCAGCCGGTCGAGTCCGCGCGACGCCGCTGACTTCACGGCGCCCACGGAGATCTCCAGGTCCTCGGCCGTCTGCTTCTCCGTACGGTCCAGCAGGTACCGCAGGACGACGGCACGCCGCTGGCCCGCCGGAAGTTGTCGCAGCGCCCGGACCAGTTCGTCGCGGTCGACGACGTGCTGCGTACCGTCCGATGCCGAGCCCGGGCGGAGATCGGCCGGAGCGACCAGGACGTCGCGCCTGGTCCGCCGCCAGGTGTCGATCCGCGCGGTGGCGATCACCTTCCGGGCGTAGGCGAACGGATCGCCGTCGCCCAGCCTGTTCCAGGCGCGGTACGTCCGCTCGAGCGCCAGTTGCACCAGGTCGGCGGCCCGGTGAACGTCGCCGCACAGCAGATACGCGATGCGGGACAGCTCGGGTGATCGGTCGCGGGCGAACATCGTGAACCGCTCGTCACGGGTGCCCGTGACCACCACCGTGGCAGTGGCTCCGTCCAGGACGGCCGCGTCGTCGCTCACCACGCCCACCACCTCCGTCGTCGTCCTGCATACCTGTTCGCACGCCGGCCGGGCCGGCATCCTCGTGAAGTCACGGCACACAGACGCACCCGGCCGAGGAAAGGTTGCCTGGGCACCGGAGATATCGCGGCGCTCGATCCCTCGAGAGCGGGAGACCCGCCGAGCCACTGGATCATCATGACAACCTTTCCGCGGACGTACCCGTCTCCCTTCCATGAATCAATCGACAATCAGGCGGTGCACCGGATGAGTCCTCGGACCGCCGCCGGCGCGGCGCCACGCGTTGCGGTGCGCACGACAGGCGGCAAGACCGAGCGCTTCACCGCCTTCGCCGAAGGCGCGACACCGATGCTGTCTCGCCTCGCGTTCCTGCTCACCGGCGACGAGCACCGCGCCCGCGACCTCGTCCAGCAGGCCCTGGAGCGGACCTACCTCGCTTGGGGCCGCGTGGCCGACGGCAATCCGGAGGCGTACGCACGGCGGATCGTCGTCAACGCGCGGATCGACGGCTGGCGCAAGCGACGCCGGGAGACGCTGGCGGACCCGGCCGAGCTGTGGGACGCGCGGACTCCCGACCCGACCTCGGGCGTGCTGCACCGCGACGAGCTGGTCCGGGCGCTCCGGACGCTGCCGCCCGCACAACGGCGCGTGATCGTGCTGCGCTACCTGTACGACCTCAGCGAAGCGGACACCGCCGCCGAACTCGGCGTGTCCGCGGGCTCGGTCAAGTCCGCAGCGTCCCGCGGGCTGGCGCGCCTGCGCACGGTGCTCGACGACGAGCCCTCCTCGGAGAACACGACCCAGCGGAAGGGGACGGCACGATGACCTCTCAGAGGCACTCCGACGAAGCTCTGATCGACCTCCTCCGGGCCTCGGCCGCCCAGACCGGACCCCTCGACCTCGACGGACGCGCCCTGGCCCGGACCGCGGCGCGCCGGGGCCGCACACGGCGTGCGCTCCAGGCCGGGGGCGGCGCCCTCGCGGCGGCGGCGGTCGCCGGTGGCGCCTGGCTGTACGGGACGTCTACGACGACGCCGGTGCCCGCGGACCCCGTCCCCTCCGTGAGCCCGACACCGGAGGGCAGGCCGACCACGGGTCCGTTCGCCGACGACCTGACGATGGGACGGCTACCCGTCCTCGACGGTGTTCAGCCGGGTGTCGTACCGGAGGGGTGGGTATCGCACAAGGTGAGCGGGCTGCGGTTCGCGCTGCCCGACGGGTGGAGCGAGGTGCCGGAGGAGCCGTACCCCGGGGATCCGGTGCAGGCCACCCGGTACGCGTTCCTCTGGCGGCAGGACGAGACGATCCGTCTCGCCGGCCCAGGCGGTGCCCACGTGATCGCAGCCGAGTCGGCCTTGGTCGAGAGCCTCTCGCCGGACAACCCGCCACAGGGCTGGGCACTCAGGCAGGGAGCGAGGGCACTCTTCCCCGTGGACGGGTCGGATCTCGCGGTGGCATCCCTCCAGGGCCCGGTCTACGACGGCATGTCGCTCGACTCGGCCGAGCTCCTGCTCCGGGCCGCCGACGGCAGAGGTTACGCCGTCGTCGCGACGGGCCTCGACACGCTGGACGACCAGGACACACTGGTGAAGCTGCTCGGCACCCTCACATTCACCGAGAAGGCGCACCGTGCCACGCCGCTGACGGATGTCCCTCTCTGGCAGGAGGCCGACCAGGAGATCCCTGAGGGCTGGCAGACGCTGCGTGAGGGTTCCGTCACCGTGGCGGTGCCGAACGACTGGCATGTCGGCGAAGAGGGGTACGCGCCCCCGGGCGAGTTCGTATCCTTCGGGAGGCTGAGCTCGCCAGGGCCCATGACGACCGACCAGGCACAGCACCGCTTGGAGACCTCCGGTGCAAAGGCGATCCTGGTGAGGTCGGAACTCGCCCACCACCCGTGGTCCGACCGGCCCGCGATCGATGCACAAGTGGACGTACGACTCACGGCGGGAACGGTCGTCACTCTCACCATCGGCCTAGTGGACGACGAGGACGGGGCCGCTCTGCTCCGCCAGATCGCAGGGACGGTCCGCGTGGATCCGTGACCCTGGATCATCGATGACCACTGGCTCCTCGCGGTGAGCGACGAGTGCTGGCGGCCGGTAGCCGCGGTTCGGTGCCCATGTCCGGCGGCGGCCGGTACGCACGTGCGCACCGGCCGCCGCCGGGCACGACGCTCGTCACAGCTATCGATGCGCTCTCCGGGCCCGTCACCTGGTAGTCTCGTTTCGGCCGTCACGGGAGTGAGTTATCACTGCCGAACCACGGTCCCGCGCCTGTAGCTCAGTGGATAGAGCGTCTGCCTCCGGAGCAGAAGGTCGGGGGTTCGAATCCCTTCAGGCGCACCCGAGAAAACAGGCCGTGACCAGCACGAACGCTGGTCACGGCCTGTTTCGTCGGTCGCCCTGGCGACCTTCTTCCTGTCGCTCCCGGCCTCACTGCTGGCCTATGCACCCTTGAGCACGTCGTCCAGCGCCGTGCCGGCTTTACACCGATGACCGAGTTGCCGGTATCGTCCGCCACATGTCCGATGCAACGGCACCCGATCAGGCCACAGCGACCGCGTCCGGCACATCCAGTCCCACCACCGGCGACGGGGTGGAACTCTTCCCGTCGCGCGGGCACGTCACCACGCTGACGATCGCCGCACTCGTGCTGACGGTCGTGTGCGGCGCGGCCGCCGTCGTCGGCTTCGACGCGGCGCAGACCGAGCCCTCGCCCACGGCACTCGTCGTCACCTGCGCGGGGGCGGTCGGCGCTCTCATGGCACTCGGCGCGGGCCTCATCGCGGTACGCCGCATGCTGGTGGCGAGCTGGCCCGTGCTCATCGTCGACGACGAGGGCTTCACCGACTGGCTGCCCAACCTCGGCGTCGAACGCGTCGAGTGGTCCGAGGTGACCGGCGTCCGGGACACGAGCCTCGCCGGCCGTGCGGTGGTCGTCGTCGACGTCGTGGACCCCGGCGCCGTCGTCCGCCGCCAGCGCACGCCCGTCCGGCGCCTGGCCGCGGCGACGAACCTGCGCCTCACGGGCACGCCGGTGGTCCTGAAGCCGGGCAGCATCGACGCCTCCGCGGAGGAGATCAGGGCGACCCTCGCACCGCACGTCGCGAAGGGGTAGCCGGAGGGCCGGACCAGGCATCACGGACAGGGGTGGACAACGATTGCCTCTGCTTGTGTAGACTTCCTCACAGGACCTGACATGGGCGACAGGGGAACTGCCATGAGCGACCTCGACAAGGCCGGCCACGACCTCGGCCAGGACACCGGCTACCGCGACTTCGAGTTCGAGAGGCGCTTCTTCGTGCGGGACTTCCCGCGCACGCTCCGCGACGCACCGGCTCTCATCGTCCAGTCCTACTTCGTGGCGGACGACGGCTACGCGCTCCGGGTCCGCGTCCAGGCGAGCGACATCGAGACGCCGCAGGAACCCGCCATCGACGCGGGCAGCATCCTCCGCGAGCATGCGTCGGAGATCGACTTCGCCGCAGTGACCGTCAAGGGACCGGCCGTCGGCGGCACCCGCTACGAGGCGGAGCGCCCCCTCGACCCGAGCATCGCCGTCGAGCTGGTCCGGCGCGGCGGGCACCTCGTGGTCAAGACGCGCTATGCCGCGTGGCTCGGCGCGGACGGCTGGTCGATCGACGTGTTCGGCGGCGCCAACCACCCGCTGATCATCGCCGAGTGCGAGCGTTCCCGGCCGGTCACGAGCCTCCAGATCCCTGACTTCTGCGTCACGGAGATCACCGACGACGCCCGCTTCTCCAACGACTCCCTCGCCATGCGGCCCTACGGCTCCTGGTCGGCGGCGTTCGACACAGAGCTCACCGCGCAGGGTCCGCGCTTCCGCCAGGACTTCGGCCCCAACTCGCGCCTCAGCACGAGCTGACGGGCCAGTACTACGGCCACCCTCCGCGTGCCGATCCTGGCCCTCACCGGCCGGTCGAGCGCGACGTCGCGCTCGACCGGGCCGGCTCGGTGACGAACCGCGTCAGCCGTTCCAGAGTCCGAGTTCCCGCACTCCGTCGACGTACTCCCAGTGCCAGGGCTCGTACTTCTCGCCGCCCACCTGGGCCCATGCCGGGTTCTGCCAGCCGTACGCGGGCGCGTTCGCCCACATCCAGGAGTAGATCTCGCTGTTGCTGGTCTCCTGCTTGCAGATGTCGACCGCGAGCCCCCAGCCGTGGTTCGAGGTGCCGGGCGAGGCGGCCCAGTAGCCGAGCTGGGCCTTCACCGCATACTGCGTGTCCAGGTCCCGATAGCTCGCCACCAGGCACATGTCGCGCCCGAACTGCGCGCGGAAGGCCCCGTTGAGGGCGGACAGGGCGACCGCGGCGTCGGGCCTCAGCCGCTCGTCGTCCTGCCACAGCTCGCACAGCGAGTGGTCGGCGAGCAGCCCGTTGCCACCGTCCACGGGGGCGTCGAAGTCGCACCCGGGCAGCGGGCTGCGCTCGGCGTCGCGACTGGCGGAACGTGTCTCGGTGCGCTCGATCCTCGGCGCGGCCATCACGTTCTCCGACGCACGGGGCGCGGTGGTCGGGTCGGTGACGAGGTCGAGCGGTGAGGGCCCGGTCGGATCGGCCGCGACCTCGAAGGGCGACTCGCCGCTCCGCTCCGGCTGCTGGCTGAGCGGCGCCCCGATCGTGGCGGCCGCCAGGGTGCCGAGCACCGCGGTGCGGGACAGGAACCTCTGCGCGGGAGCGATCCGCGTCCCGTCCCCGGAGGCCCGTGCCGGACGGCCGCTCCGCACCAGGCGGGCTCCCCGACGGACCGCCTGGCTCCGCTCCAGCGCTTCGCGCCGGGCACGCCGGGTGGGGTAGGCAGGCGATGCGCCTGCACCAGCCGCTGGCTCCACTGCTCCTCCGAGGTCGCTGCCGCACCCCCCAACGCGGCCGTCGTCATCCGGCTTCGACCCTAGCGGGCAGCTCGCATCCGTGCCAAGCCGGGCACGACACTCATACACGAAATGCCGTTCTCACCCGCTCCGCACCCTCGCGTGTCCCCGTCCGCGCCCAGGCGCGCGTCCCCCCGTCCGCGCCCAGGTGCGCATCCCCGCCCGCGCCCGTGCGCACGTCCCCGCCCCCGCCAGGCCGGACGTCACCGCCGCTGCATCGCGTCCCGCACCTCGCCGACGAGCTCCTCGAGGATGTCCTCCAGGAACACGACACCCTGCAGTTCGCCGCCCTCCCCGACGACCCGCGCCAGGTGCGCCCCGGAGCGCTGCATCACCCGCAGCGCGTCCTCCACCTCGTCGCCCGGCCGCACGCTCGCCAGCGCGCGCACGCGCCAGAGCGCCACGGGCTCGGTCCGCGCCTCGCCCGCCGCGTACAGCACGTCCTTCAGGTGCAGGTACCCGATCAGGCGTTCGTCGTCGGCCGCGGCCCCGCCCTGGGCCGCCGGCGTGCCGTTGTCCTCGGGGATGCCCGTCGCCAGCACCGGGAAGCGCGAGAAGCCGTGCTCGGCCACCAGCCGCTCGACGTCGTCGGGCGTCACCCCCTCGGTGAGCGTGACCAGCGAACCGACCGGGACCATGACGTCGCGGGCGGTCTTCTCGGAGAACTCCAGCGCACCCGACAGCAGGCCCAGGTCGTCCTGCAGCACGCCCTCGGCCTGGGAGTGCTCCACGATCGACTGCACCTCCTCGGCCGTGAACGCGGAGGCGACCTCGTCCCGCGGCTCGACGCCTGACAGGCGCACGGCGTGGTTGGCGAGCCAGTTCAGCGCCACGATGATCGGCCGCACGACACGGGCCAGCAGCACGAGCGGCGGCCCGAACCACAGCACCGCCTTCTCCGGCGTCGACACCGCCAGGTTCTTCGGCACCATCTCGCCGAGCACCACGTGCAGGTACACGACGATGGCCAGCGCGATCGCCATGGCGATCGGGTGGGCCAGCGCCTCCACGCCAAGCGCGTGCAGCGGCACCTCGAGCATGTGCGCGAGCGCCGGCTCGGCCACCATGCCGAGCCCCGTGGAGCACACGGTCACGCCGAGCTGTGCGCACGCCAGCATGAGCGAGACGTGCTCCATGGCCCACAGCACGGTCTGCGCGCGGCGGTTCCCCGCGGCGGCGAGCGGCTCGATCTGGGACCGCTTCGCCGACAGCACGGCGAACTCCGCACCGACGAAGAAGGCGTTGCCCGCCAGCAGGACGAGGGCGATGACGATCGCCGTGGTGGTGCTCATCTCCGCGCCTCCTTCCTGGGGCGGCGGTGCCCGAGGGCGGCCTCGGGCGCGATGTCGCCCGCTCCGTCGCGGGGCGCGGGGCGGACCCGGACGCGCTCGATCCTGCGGCCGTCCATCGCCTCGACGCGCAAGGTCGCGCCGGGCACCGTCACCTCGTCGCCGGCGCGGGGCACGCGCCCGAGCTCAGCCATGACGAGGCCCCCGAGCGTCTCGTACGCGGCTCCCTCGGGGACGACGACGCCGGTGTTCTCCTCCAGCTCGTCGGGCCGCAGGACGGCGGGTACCACCCATTCGTCGCCGGGCGCGCGCACGACGCCGGCGCGGCGCCGGTCGTGCTCGTCGGCGACCTCCCCGACGAGTTCCTCCACGACGTCCTCGAGGGTGACCACCCCGGAGGTCCCGCCGTACTCGTCGACCACGACGGCCATCTGCAGTCCCAGGTCCCGCAGCTCGACGAGCAGCGGCCCGAGCCCCACGGTCTCGGGCACGCGCGGGGCGTCGACCATGAGCGCGGTGGCCGGGACCTCGGCCCTGCGCTCGTGGGGGACGCCGACGGCACGGCGCAGGTTCACGAGGCCGACGACGTCGTCCCGGTCCTGGCCGATCACCGGGAACCGGGAGTGCCCGGTGTTCATGGCGAGGCGGACGACGTCGGCCGCGGTGGCGTCGCGCTCGACCACGATCATGCGCATGCGGTCCGTCATGACGTCGTTGGCGCTGAGTTCATGGAGCTCGATCGAGTTGGTGAGGAGCTGCGCGACGGACTTCCCGAGCGTGCCCTCGGCCGCCGACCGGCGCACCAGGGAGGCGAGCTCCGTGGCCGACCGGGCGCCGGACAGTTCCTCGCGCGGCTCGACGCCGACCCGTCGGAGCAGCGCGTTGGCGGACCCGTTGAGAACCAGGATCACCGGCTTGAAGAGCACGGTGAACACCCGCTGCAGCGGGATGACGAGGCGCGCGGCGGCGAGGGGCACCGACAGGGCGAAGTTCTTGGGGATCAGCTCGCCGAACAGCATGGAGAAGCCGTTCACCAGGATGAGGGCGAGCACCGTCGCGAGGGCCAGACCGACGGCCTCGGCCATCGGGAAGTCGCCGAATCCCGCGAGCAGCAGGTTCACCAGCGCGGGCTGCGCCGTGTACCCGAGCAGGATCGTGGTCATCGTGATGCCGACCTGGGCGGAGCTGAGCTCGGTGGAGAGGGACTTCAGCGCGGCACGGACGGCACGGTCACGGCGTCCCGGCCGCGCGGGAGTGGCGGAAGGGCCGGGTCTGTCCCCCTCCTCGTCGTCACCGACGACCGCGGGGTCGAGGGTGACCAGGGAGAACTCGCCTGCCACGAAGATTGCGGTACCTGCGGTGAGGAGCACCCCGACGGCGACCATGATCCAGTCGACGGTCATCGGGGGCTCCGGGAATGGTGCTCGATCATCGTGAGCCGATCGTAGCGTCAGTAGCAGACAAAGAGGAGGCGTGCAGCGGACGAGCGCGAGACCGGCTCTCGGGGCACTCGTGACACGACCGGGCCACTTCCGGCCCGGGTTCAGCATCCTTTCAGGCTGAGGGGTGCAAGATGGACCCATGTCTTCAGGTACGCCGCAGCAGCCGGGCAGCCCCGCCCGCCCCGACCTCGCCTCGTCGGGCGCCACCGGTACTGGCCAGCAGAGCGCCACCATCCTCGTGGTGGAGGACGAACCGACCATCGCCACCGCGATCGCCCAGCGGCTGTCCGCCGAGGGCTGGCGGGTCGAGGTCGCGCGGGACGGTCTGTCCGGGGTCGACGCCGCCATGCGGCTGCGCCCGGACGCCATCGTGCTCGACGTGATGCTTCCGGGGATCGACGGGCTCGAGGTGACGCGACGCATCCAGGCCGAGCAGCCGGTGCCCATCCTCATGCTCACGGCCCGCGACGACGAGACGGACATGCTCGTCGGGCTCGGCGTCGGCGCCGACGACTACATGACCAAGCCCTTCTCCATGCGCGAGCTCGTCGCCCGCCTCAAGGCCCTGCTGCGGCGCGTGGACCGCGCGGCCCAGGCGGCCGCCTCCACGCCGTCGGAGCCGCCGATGGCGATGGGCGACGTCACGGTCGACCGCGCGCAGCGCCGGGTCTACCGCGGCAGCGAGGAGATCCACCTGACGCCCACGGAGTTCGAGCTGCTCGTCATGCTGGCCTCCTCCCCCAAGACGGTGCTCACGCGCGAGCGCCTGCTGGCCGAGGTCTGGGACTGGGCGGACGCCAGCGGCACCCGCACCGTGGACTCGCACATCAAGGCGCTGCGCAGGAAGCTGGGCTCGGATCTGATCCGGACCGTCCACGGCGTGGGGTACGCGTTCGAACCGCCGACGGCCTGACGCGATGAACCGGAGGCTGCCCGGCGTCGCACGCACCCTTCGCGACGTCCGCCCGCTGGACCCCCTGCATTCCATCAAGATCAAGCTCGGCATCCTCGTCGCCGCGACGGTGACGCTCGCGGTGATGATCACGTGGCTCGGCCTGCAGCTCGAGATGGGCCCGAGCCGCACGTTCCCCGTGGCGATCCTGCTGTCGCTGGTCCTGACCCAGTTCCTGGCACGCGGGATGACCTCGCCGCTGCGGGAGATGACGCACGCCGTGCAGGCGATGGCCGACGGCGACTACACGATCCGGGTGCGCGCGACGAGCCATGACGAGGTGGGCCAGCTGGCCGCCACGTTCAACCAGATGTCCGAGGACCTGGCGTCGGTGGAGCAGACGCGGCGCGACCTCATCGCGAACGTGTCGCACGAGCTGCGCACGCCCGTGGCGGCGCTGCAGGCACAGCTCGAGAACATGGTCGACGGCGTCGTCCCGGCCACGCCCGCGATGCTCGAGCAGGCGCACGCGCAGACCGAGCGGTTGACGCGCCTGGTCACGTACCTGCTGGACCTGTCCCGCCTCGAGGCGGGCGCGTCGGCGCTGTCCGTGTCGGAGTTCGACGTCGGCGACCTGATGGAGGAGTGCGCGGACGGCCTCCAGATGGTCGACGCCGCCAAGGACCTGCACTACATCATCGACGTGACGCCCCCGAACCTGGCGATCGAGGCCGACCGCGAGCGGCTGCACCAGGTACTGACGAACCTGCTCCAGAACGCGATCCGGCACTCCCCCCGGGACGGTGACGTCCGCATGGACGCCTACCCGGTCGACGACACGGTCGTGCTGGAGGTCAGCGACCAGGGCCCCGGCATCGCCCCGGAGGACCGGGAGCGCATCTTCCAGCGGTTCGCGCGCGGCACGGCGGTGAGCCCGGGGACGACGGCGGCCGTGGCGGGGACCGGCACGGAGAGCGCGGCGGGGCCGGCGGGCGGCACGCCGCCGGCGAGCGGCGGCACCGGGATCGGGCTGGCGATCGTCCGCTGGGCGGTCGAGCTGCACGGCGGGCACGTCGAGGTGGCCGATTCCCGCGAGGGTGCGACGATGCGCGTCACGCTCCCGGCGCGCGCGCACCCGGCGCCCGGGGTCGCGGCCGAACGTCTCGGCGCCGAGTAGGGACGGACCGGCTGCGGGCGATGCCGGCGCGGGGCTGCCGGCATCATCGTCGTGTGCCCGCGAGGAGCTGACGTGTCAAGACATCGGGCGCGGAGAACAACCCCACGGGGCCGTGATTTCCGTCACACGGACCAGGGATTGTCCGCCCTGGCCGCGCTGCGGAAACACGGCATTGACGGGTTCCAGAACGAATGTTGCCCACTTTTTGCCTGTGGAGCAGACTTCATGACGAAGCATCGGCGATGGCGCGCTTCGGACCGCGCGGGACCGCGGACGTCACACCCGCTTCCGGGCTCCCAAGGCATACCCTTGTGCTGTCCGAAACCATCGGACTGAGGCCGTGACCGGTCAGGGCCGGCACCCTCACAGAGCGCAGAATCTATGGGTGAAGGTGGGCGATCCGCGCGTGTCCCCTAAAGCTGGTTCAGAGTCGATCAGCGTGGCGAGCTCGTCGTTCGGAGCCAATGAATGGCTCGTCGACGAGCTCTACCAGCAGTATCTGAAGGACAAGAACGCCGTCGACCCCGCGTGGTGGGAGTTCTTCGAGGACTACACGCCGTCGCCGGACAGCACTCGCAAGGCGGCCGACACGCAGTCGGCGCCGGCGGCCACCGCGCAGACCGGCCCCCCGCCGCCCACGCCCGCCCAGCCGAAGACGCCGTCGGGCAGCCAGGGCACCGCGGCGGCCGAGGCGGCACAGCCGCCGGTGGAGAAGGCCATCCCGGCGGACCCCAAGGTCACCGCCGCGGCCCCGCCCGTCGCCACCCCGGCCGTGCAGGACTACGGCCAGTCACTGCTGCAGCCCAAGCCCCACTACGACGACGCCGTCGACGACGTGCAGAAGCTGCGTGGTCCCGCCGCGCGCGTCGTGACCAACATGGAGTCCTCGCTCGAGGTCCCGACCGCGACGTCGGTACGCGCGGTGCCCGCCAAGCTCATGGTGGACAACCGCATCGTCATCAACAACCACCTCAAGCGCGGCCGCGGCGGCAAGGTCTCGTTCACCCACCTGATCGGCTACGCGCTGGTCGAGGCGCTGAGCGACATGCCCGTGATGAACTCGCACTACGAGACGGTCGACGGCAAGCCGGGCGTCAACCAGCCCGCGCACGTCGGCTTCGGCCTCGCCATCGACCTCGCCAAGCCGGACGGCTCCCGGCAGCTCCTGGTGCCGAGCATCAAGAAGGCCGAGGAGCTCGACTTCGCCGAGTTCGTCGCGGCCTACGAGGACCTCGTCCGCAAGGCTCGCGGCGGCAAGCTCGGCGTCCCGGACTTCCAGGGCACCACCGTCTCGCTCACCAACCCGGGCGGCATCGGGACGGTGCACTCCGTGCCGCGCCTCATGCAGGGCCAGGGCACCATCGTGGGCGTCGGCGCCATGGACTACCCCGCCGAGTTCGCGGGCGCGTCGGACGAGCAGCTCGCGCGCATGGGCATCTCCAAGGTCATGACGATCACCTCGACGTACGACCACCGCATCATCCAGGGTGCGCAGTCCGGCGAGTTCCTCAAGATCATCTCCGAGAAGCTGCTCGGCCTCGACGGCTTCTACGACCGCGTCTTCGCCGCGCTGCGTGTCCCGTACGAGCCGGTGCGCTGGGTGCGCGACAACACCGTCGACACCGACGTCGAGGCTGCCAAGCCGGCCAAGATCGCCGAGATCATCCAGGCGTTCCGCTCGCGCGGCCACCTCATGTCGGACACCGACCCGCTCGCCTACCGCCAGCGCAAGCACCCGGACCTGGACATCCAGAACCACGGCATGACGCTGTGGGACCTGGACCGCGTCTTCCCCACCGCCGGCTTCGGCCCCAAGGCCAAGATGAAGCTGCGCGACATCCTCGGCCTGCTGCGTGACTCCTACTGCCGCTCCATCGGCGTGGAGTACATGCACATCGCCGACGTGGCCCAGCGCAAGTGGCTCCAGGAGCGCCTGGAGTCGAGCTACGCGAAGACCCCGCGCGAGGACCAGCTGCGGATCCTGCGCCGCCTGAACTCCGCCGAGGCGTTCGAGACGTTCCTGCAGACCAAGTACGTCGGCCAGAAGCGCTTCTCCCTGGAGGGCGGCGAGTCGCTCATCCCGCTGCTCGACGCGATCCTGTCGCGGGCCGCCGAGGGCGGGCTGGACGAGGTCGGGCTCGGTATGGCCCACCGCGGGCGGCTCAACGTGCTGGCGAACATCGCGGGCAAGAGCTACGCCCAGATCTTCAAGGAGTTCGAGGGCCAGATCGACCCGAAGTCCGTGCAGGGTTCGGGCGACGTGAAGTACCACCTGGGCACCGAGGGCACCTTCACCGCCGAGTCCGGCGCGACCACCAAGGTGTACCTCGCGGCCAACCCGTCACACCTCGAGGCGGTGGACCCCGTGCTCGAGGGCATCGTCCGCGCCAAGCAGGACCGCATCGACCTGGGCGCCGACGGCTTCTCCGTGCTGCCGATCCTGGTGCACGGTGACGCCGCATTCGCCGGCCAGGGAGTGGTGCCCGAGGTCCTCAACCTCGCGCAGCTGCGCGGGTACCGCACCGGCGGCACCATCCACGTCATCGTGAACAACCAGGTGGGCTTCACCACCGGCCCGCAGTCGTCGCGGTCGACCACCTACGCCACCGACGTCGCCAAGGGCTACCAGGTCCCGGTCTTCCACGTGAACGGCGACGACCCGGAGGCCGTCGTCCGCGTCGCCGAGCTCGCCTTCGCGTTCCGCGAGCAGTTCGGCCAGGACGTCATCGTGGACCTGATCTGCTACCGCCGCCGCGGGCACAACGAGGGCGACGACCCTTCGATGACCCAGCCCATGATGTACAACCTCATCGAGGCGAAGCGGTCCGTGCGCAAGCTGTACACGGAGAACCTCGTCGCGCGGGGCGACATCACGGTCGAGGAGGCCGAGGCCGCGCTGCAGGACTACCAGAAGCAGCTCGAGCGGGTCTTCACCGAGACGAAGGCCGACTTCACCCCGGCACCGCAGTCCGAGCTCGTCGCCGGCCTGGAGCGCCCCGAGGCGCAGCTCGAGGACGCCGGCACGATGGTCGGCTGGCAGACGGCGATCAGCCACGACGTGTTGCAGCGCATCGGCTCGGTGCACACCGCGCCGCCGGAGGGCTTCAACGTCCACCCGAAGCTGGCCAAGCTGCTCGAGACCCGCGAGATCATGTCCAAGGACGGCGGCATCGACTGGGGCTTCGGTGAGCTCGTGGCCTTCGGCTCGCTGCTCATCGAGGGCACCCCGGTGCGCCTCGCCGGCCAGGACTCCCGCCGCGGCACGTTCGTGCAGCGCCACGCCGTGCTGCACGACCGCGAGACCGGCGCCGAGTGGACGCCGCTGCTGTACCTCACGCCGGACCAGGCGAAGTTCTGGGTGTACGACTCCTCCCTCAGCGAGTACGCGGCCCTCGGGTTCGAGTACGGCTACTCGGTGGAGCGCCCGGACGCGCTGGTGCTCTGGGAGGCGCAGTTCGGCGACTTCGTCAACGGCGCCCAGACCGTGATCGACGAGTTCATCTCGTCCGCGGAGCAGAAGTGGGGCCAGTCGTCGTCGGCGGTCATGCTGCTGCCGCACGGCTACGAGGGGCAGGGGCCGGACCACTCGTCGGCCCGCGTCGAGCGCTTCCTGCAGCTCGGCGCGGAGAACAACATGACGATCGCGCAGCCCAGCACGCCGGCGTCGTACTTCCACCTGCTGCGCCGCCAGGCGTACGCCCGCCCGCGCCGCCCGCTCGTGGTGTTCACGCCGAAGCAGCTGCTGCGGCTCAAGGCGGCGGCGTCGGCCGTCGAGGACTTCACGGCGGGCACGTTCCAGCCGGTGCTGAGCGACACCTCCGCCGACCCCGCGAAGGTCGAGCGGCTGATCCTCTGCACGGGCCGCGTGTACTACGACCTCCTCGCGGAGCGCGCCAAGCGCGGCGACGAGGGCGTGGCGCTCGTCCGCCTGGAGCAGCTCTACCCGTTCCCGGAGGAGCAGATCCGCGCGGAGATCGCGAAGTACCCGCAGGCCGAGACCGTGTGGGTGCAGGACGAGCCGCAGAACCAGGGGGCGTGGTCGTACATCCACCTGGCGCTGCCGAGTGACCTCCCCTACGTCAAGGTGATCAGCCGCGGCGCGTCGGCCTCCACGGCGGCCGGCACGGCCAAGCTCCACCAGGCCCAGCAGAAGCACCTCCTCGAGGCGGCCTTCACCCGCTGACCCGGGACACGAGGAAGCCCACCACCCCTTCGGGGGCGGTGGGCTTCCTCGTGTCGTCAGTCGTCCTGGGGAAGGCCCAGCCAGGAGTGCCAGCCCGTGTGGAGGACGAGCCAGGCCATGAGCCCGTAGCCCGCCTGCCCCGGATAGGTGGTGCCGTTCTGCGCCAGGTCCGCGAGCCACTGCTCGTGGGACGCGAGCGGCGTGTACGTGTCCACGTACGGCACGCGGCGCCGGCTCGCGACGTCGGCGAACGCGTCGGACAGCTCGGCGATCCGGTCGCCCTGGTCGGGCGTCCCGGGCGGCGGGCCGACGACGAACGTGGGTGTCCGGTTCGCCTCCGCGACGTCGAGGATGTTCGCCAGGTTCAGCCGCGAGCGCGCGACGGACAGGCCGGCGGCGACGTCGTGCCGTCCGAGTGCGACCACGAGACGGTTCTCGACCTCGTGCTCGGTACCGAAGCGTGCGGCGGTCTCCGCCTCCCAGCGGGCGCTGAGCTGCGTCGACGTCTCGCCCGGGATGGCGAGCGTGAAGACCATCGCGGGCCGGCCGAAGCTCGTCCGGGCCACGACGCGACCGGTCCAGCCGAGCGCTCTCGCGTCGCCGACACCGGTGGCCAGCTCGTCGCCGACGACACAGATGCGCACCTGGCGTTCCTGCACGGACCTCTCCTTGCCTCAGCACTCATCCTGCCGCTCCTCGGGCTGCGCTCCTCGGATGCCGCGTTCCCGGCCTGCCCATTGTCGGTCAACCGGGATGGACCACCTGGGATTTCGCGCTCAGGCGCGCCGCTCGTCGAGCAGCGTCACACCCCAGCGCACGCGGTGCGTGTCGCCCGGGGCGAGCCGCACGAGCCGGTCACCCGTGACGAACGCGTCCGCGTAGCAGGTCATCGGCTCCGCCGCCAGGCCCATCCGGCGGTGGTCCTTACTGACGTGGTCGCCCGAGCACGCCTGCCAGACGTCCATCGAATCGTCCATCCACAGTGCGGACGTGCGCCCGTCCGTCCCGGTGAGCCGGATCCAGGACAGGCCGTCGTCGTCCCGCAGGACGTCGACGAACGCGTCGTCGAGGTCGCGGCCCGACATGCTGACGGGCTCGCGCATGTCGAAGGGCCCCGCCACGGGCTCCTTGCCGGTGGGCAGGAGCCGCTCGTCGGTGGTGATCCTCGTCGCGGCGTCGAGCCGGACGGTGCAGTCGTCGAGGTCCGCCCCGCCGGTGGACAGCCACGGGTGGAACCCCGCGCCGTAGGGCGCCGTGCCGGCGCCGGCGTTCGTCGTGGCCAACGTCACGGTCAGACCGCCGTCGGACAGGGCGTAGGTGACCTGCGCGGTGAGCTGGAACGGGTATCCGGGCTGCGGGACGACGTCGAGCCCGAGCGTGACCGACACCTCCGTGCGGTCCACCAGCCCCCAGCGTTCCCAGGCCGCGAGGCCGTGGATCGCGGTGCCGCGTGCGGGCTCGGTCACCGGGAGGGTGTACCGGACGCCGTCGGCCTCGTAGACGCCGTCGCGCAGGCGGTTGGGCCACGGGAGCAGGACGGCGCCGTTGAACACGGGGTTGACCTCGTCGGCCCCGAACGGGACGACGACGTCGCGGCCCCCCACCGTGTACTCACGCAGGGCCGCTCCGACCTCGGTGACGGTGACGTGCTGTTCGCCGTACGAAATGCTGTGCTGGGCGCCGGACGGCGCAGGTACCGTCTGTGGGTCTGTCATCACCCTCACACCTTAGAGGCTGCGTGGAACCGGGAAGTTTCCGTGTCGTGCGGATAGCGTGGGACAGAGAACACCGACGTAGCGCGCGCCCCCGGGGCGCGCTGCGTTCCCCATACGGCCCGAGGACGGGCCACGCGGGCCCCAAGAAAGCCCGCGACATGAGCAGGAGGATCAATGGAACAGCAGGTACTCGGACGGTCGCGCCGCCTCGTGTCGGTCGTTGGCCTGGGCACCTGGCAGCTCGGGGCTGACTGGGGCGAGGTCTCGGAGACCGACGCCCGCGACGTCCTGGAAGCCTCCCTCGAGGCCGGTGTGACGTTCTTCGACACGGCCGACGTGTACGGCGACGGGCGCAGCGAGCAGGTGATCGGCGCGTTCCTGAAGGAGCACGCCGACTCCGGCATCACCGTGGCGACCAAGATGGGCCGGCGGATGGACCAGGTGCCGGAGAACTACGTGCTCGCCAACTTCCGCGAGTGGGCGGACCGGTCCCGGAAGAACCTCGGCGTCGAGCGGCTCGACCTCGTGCAGCTGCACTGCCCGCCGACGGCCGTGTACTCGTCGGACGAGGTGTACGACGCGCTCGACACCCTCGTGAGCGAGGGCGTGATGGCCAGCTACGGCGTGAGCGTCGAGACGACGGCGGAGGCACTGACCGCGATCGCGCGCCCCGGCGTCGCCACCGTGCAGATCATCCTCAACGCCTTCCGGCTCAAGCCGCTGGACGAGGTCCTGCCCGCGGCGTCGGAGGCCGGCGTCGGCGTCATCGCGCGCGTCCCGCTCGCGTCCGGCCTGCTGTCCGGCAAGTACTCCGCGGACACGAAGTTCGCCGAGAACGACCACCGCCACTACAACCGGGAGGGCGCCGCGTTCGACGTGGGCGAGACGTTCTCCGGAGTGCCCTACGAGGTGGGGCTCGAGGCCGCGGGGCGCTTCACGGAGCTGACGTCCAAGTGCTTCGACGAGAGCCTCACCCCGGCCCAGGCCGCGATCGCCTGGGTCTGGCAGCGGCCGGGCGTCTCCACGGTGATCCCGGGCGCCCGCAACGCCGACCAGGCGCGTGCGAACGCCGCCGCCGGCGACGCGGCGACGCTGGGGCCGCTCTTCACTTCGGGGGTGCGGGAGATCTACGAGGAGCTCCTCGAGGAGCACGTCGCCGACAGGTGGTGAGGTCGCGGGGACTGCGGGGGGCAGTTCAGCCGCGGAGGATGGCTGTGGCGCCGGAGACCGTGCTGGTGGAGAGGTAGCAGGTGGCGCCCGGTTCCGGGTGGTCGACGACGACGGTGCGCTGGGCCGAGGAGGCCAGCGGCTCGTTGTCCAGGGTGACCTTGCCCGTCACGCTGCGGGCGCGGAGGTTCACCGGGGTGCCGGCGTCGAGCGTGATCGTCACGGCGCCCGCCACCGTCTTGGCGGACACCATCGGCGTCGAACCCGACGACGCCACGTTCACCGGGCCGGACACGCCGTTCACGGTCACGCGGCCGAGGCCGCCCGAGACCGTCGCCGGGCCCGAGGCCTGGTTCACGGTGACGTCGCCCGTGTGCTCGGCGACGACGATCGCCCCCGACACGGACTTCACCGACAGCGATCCGGACGTGCCCGTCACGCCGACCGCGCCGTTCACGCTCCTGACGGCCACCCGCGCCCGGCTGCCGGTCACGCTCGCCTCCGCGCCCACGGTCGCGACGTCGACGGACGCCGCCGCCGGCACGGTGATCCGCACGACGGCGGCATCCTGGTCACGCAGGCCGCGGAAGCGGTCCACGAACCCTTCGATCCCGGGGAAGTCGTAGGCGACGCGGAGGGTGCCGTGCTCGGCGACGACCTGCAGCGGCCGGGAGGACACCTCCAGCACCTCGATGGTGGCACCGGAGGTCCGTTCCGGGTCGGCGACGATCTCCGCCCGGCCGTTGGTCAGCCGGACCGTCAGGGAGGTCGTGTCGGCGACCTCGATGGTCTGCGGTGCGGCGACGCTCCAGGACTCGGTGGTCATGGTCATGCTCCGTTCGTTCGGCGGCTCGTGCGGGAATCGTCGGTCGGCGTGCTGGTCGGGGGCTGGCCGGACGTCGGCGTCGGTCGCCCGGGGGTCATTCTGGTCGATCTCGGGTCGTGGGGCAGCGTGGCGGTGACCGCGGTGCGTGCGCCGTCGAGCACCGTCCGCAGGGTCTCGACGGTGAGGGCGCTGACGGCGCCGCCGACGTCGGCCTCCCGCAGGTCCGCGAGGACGTCGCGCCGGAACTTCTGCAGGGCGGCCTCCGCCTCGTGCCGGAAGGTGTTCGACGTCGCCCGCCGCTGGTCCGCCGGTGCGTGGGGCGCGGGACGCGGCCGGGCGCGCACCTCGGCGGCCGCGGCGGCGAGCTCGGCCCGCACGCCGCGCATCGTCTCCCGGATGTCGGCGCGCAGCTCGTCGGCCCGGGACCGCACGGTCTCGGCCACCGAGGACTCGAGGCGGACGACATCGGACCAGCGGGCCTCCACCTCGGCCCGCCCGGCCGGTGTCAGCTCGTAGGGGGCTTTCCGCCCGGCGGCCTCGTCCGCCGGGACCCGGCGGACGAGGCCCTCCTCCTCGAGCCGCGCGAGGCGCGGGTAGATCGTTCCCGCGCTCGGCCGGTAGGTACCGCCGAAGCGGTCCGCGAGCTCCGTCATGAGTTCGTAGCCGTGCCGGGCGCCCTCGACGAGCAGCGCCAGGAGGTACAGGCGCAGCTCACCATGGGCGAAGACGGGAGGCATCAGACGATCCAGGAGATACCCGGGCCGGTGGCTCCCGACGCCCGGGCACCGTGCACCCCGTGCACGCCCGGACCGGCCGGCCCCGGACCGCCGTCGGACACGTCCTGGGACGTGCCGAGCACGGTGACGTCGCCCGAGACCGACGACACGCGCAGGTGGGTACGCTCGCCGCGAGCCGGGCGCACGACGGCGCCGCCGCGCCCAACGACCTGCATGCCGCCGACCGTGACGCGGCCGCTGACCGCCGATGCGTGCACCTCGACCACGGCGTCGTCCGGGACGCGCAGCAGCAGGTTCCCGGAGACGGAGGTGGTCTTGACCCAGTCGGGCTGGGTGGTCAGGTCCATGGTCACGTCGGCCGAGACGGTGCTCGACGTGACGTGCTCGGCGGCGCCGCTCAGCATGACGTCACCCGAGACGGTGGTGCTGGTGATCGGGCCCTCGTGGTCGCGGACGGTCACGTCGCCCGACACGTTGGTCAGGGTCAGCGGACCGCGGGTGCGCGACACGAGCAGGCTGCCCGACGCCGTCGACGCCTTGGCCTCTCCCTCCGTGCCGGACAGCAGCGCCTCCGCGCGCACCGTGCCCAGCTTGGTGTCCACGCGGGCGGGGACCGCGATGTGGATGTCGGCGCGGGCGCTGCCGCTGAAGTCGGTCCACTTCCGGAGGAAGCCGGCGAGGCCGCCGGGAGGGTTCGGCTCGTGCCCGACGACGAGCCGCCCGTCGCGGAACGTCACCTCGACAGGCCGGCCGTCGACGGAGTGCACCTCCACGCGGGTGACGGGATCGTCGTGCGCCACCACGTCCAGGCGCCCGTCGACGAGGTGCGCGTGCAGCACGGTGACACCGTCGACCTCGATGGTCTGCGGACCGGTGACGGTCCAGTTCTGCTCGGTCATGCCTGTCTCCTGACGGTTCCGGGGCTCTCCGAAGGGGGTCGTGCGTCCCGGCCGCCGGCCCGGCGGATGCGGAACGCGATATATCGCGTTGACTCGACTCACGATATATCGCGTTCGCGCGGCGGGCAAGGGCCCCGTCGTGGGATCATGGGCCGAGTCAATCCGCCATTCGTCAGGAGACACCCATGAGCAAGCGTGGCCGCAAGCGCAAGGACCGCAAGAAGAAGTCCGCCAACCACGGCAAGCGTCCCAACGGCGGCTGAATCGCCGGGGGACGTCCGGCGCGACGGAGGCGCGGCACGGGGTGCGGGCCGAGGAGACGAGGCACCCGCCCGGAGCGGAGTCCCAGGAGCATCGGCGCGAGACACGAAAGGGCCGGAACCCGCAGGTTCCGGCCCTTCGTCATGCCCGCTTCGTCATGCCCGCTTCCTCATGCCGTCGTCAGAGCGTCCCGCCCGCGGCCACCGGGGCGTCGGGGGAGGCGCCCGCGTCGCCGATGGTCTCGCGCGCGACGAAGTTCTCCAGGTCGAACAGGTTGTCCTTGGCCCGCTGCGCGACGGTGAGCAGCGTGTTCGCGCTGGCCACCTCCTCGACCTGCTCCTTGAGGAACCAGAGCAGGAACTGCTCGCCCAGCATGTCGGCCTCGGCGCGCGCGGCGCGGAAGATCGCCTCGATCTGCGCCGTGACCTGCTGCTCCTGGTCGAGGGCGAGCTGCAGGGGCTCCGTGACGTCCGCGAAGTCGTTGCGGACGGTGCCCGTCCCCGGGATCTCGACCGGCACGTCCCGGTCGAGGTGGTACTGCACCAGCATCATGGCGTGGTTCCGCTCCTCGACCGCCTGACGGTAGAAGTGTGCGGCGAGCTGCGGCAGGTCGTGGCCGTCGAACCAGACGGCGATGGCGATGTACTGCTGGTGCGCGGAGAGCTCGTGGCCGATCTGCTCGCCGAGCAGCCGCCAGAACTCGGAGTTCTGCGGAGCCTGGGTGGTGGAAGTCATGTCCCCAACGTATCCCGCCGGGAATGGATGGGCCCAGGCGGTCGTTTTCGCAGTCGTGATCTCGTGCCCCACCGCTCCGACCACGCCCGCCGGGGTGTCCGACGTCGTCGGCCCGCCCCGCCCGGCCCCCGGCTTCCCGGCCGCGCCCGAGCGGCCCCGGCGCGCCGTCGTGCGGCTCGACGAGACCGACGCCACAGGAAAGGAACGCGTGACGCAACTAGGCTCGACGTTGATGACGGATCACCCGCAGACCTCCACGCCCGGCGAGGCGTCGAACCGCACTCCCGACGGGGAGGACAACGCGGCACGCGCCGCGCGGTTCGAACGCGACGCGCTCCAGTACCTCGATCAGCTGTACTCGGCCGCGCTGCGTATGACCCGGAACCCCGCCGATGCCGAGGACCTGGTCCAGGAGACCTTCGCGAAGGCGTTCGCGGCGTTCCACCAGTACCGCCCGGGCACCAACCTCAAGGCCTGGCTGTACCGGATCCTGACGAACACGTTCATCAACAGCTATCGCAAGAAGCAGCGTCAGCCGCAGCAGTCGCAGGCGGAGGAGATCGAGGACTGGCAGATCGCCCGGGCGGCGTCGCACACCTCGCAGGGGCTGCGCTCGGCGGAGGTCGAGGCGCTGGACCGCCTGCCCGACAGCGACGTGAAGCGCGCCCTCGCCGAGCTTCCCGAGGACCGGCGCATGGTCGTGTACTACGCGGACGTCGAGGGCTTCCCCTACAAGGAGATCGCGGAGATCATGGGAACACCGATCGGTACGGTGATGTCCCGGTTGCACCGTGGTCGCCGGCAGCTCCGTGAGCTCCTCGCCGACTACGCGGCGGGACGTGGACTCGTGAAGACAGAGGCACCCGGAGGCGCGAAGTGAAGGACCAAGAGCGGGGCGACCAACCGGTCGTGGAACCCATCCCGCACGACACTCCCGGCTCCGAGTGCGAGCACGCGCTCCTGCACCTGTACGAGTACCTCGACTCCGAGATGACGCACCAGGACGAGCAGCGGATGCGCGCCCATGTCGCGCACTGCTCGCCGTGCCTGGCGGAACTGAGCGTCGAGGACCTGGTCAAGCAGCTCGTGAAGCGCTCCTGCGCGGAGCGCGCACCGGAGACGCTCCGGCTGAGGATCGCCGAGCAGATCCGAGCGCTCTGACGCGACGAAGGGCGCAGGGCGAGGGCCGAGGCACTCGCCCGGGGCGGAGCCCGAGGAGCGTCGACGAACGACACCGACCGCAATGCATGCCGTATGCCGGCCGTCCTGGCGTGGACGGAACGGCCGACCTTTGACAAGGTGGACCGCATGGTGCTCCGACACATCGCTCGACCCCTCCTGGCCTCCTGGTTCGTCGCATCGGGCGTCCAGGCTGCACGGAAGCCCGCCGAGCACGTCCAGGCGGCGCGACAGGGCTCAGGTCTCGTGACGAAGGCGCTCGGCGCCGAACCGCTGAGCGAGAAGCAGGTGAAGACCCTCATCCGCGCGCACGGCGTCGCGGTCGCCACCGCGGGCGGGCTCCTGGCGCTCGGCAAGGCACCTCGCACGGCCGCGGTAGCGCTCGCCCTGCTCACGGTTCCGCTCGCCGTCGTCAACCAGCCGTTCGGCACGTCCGACGGCGATCGCGAGGCGCGCGCCCAGCGTTTCGTGGGCAATCTCGGCGCCATCGGTGCCGCTCTCATCGCGGGAGCCGACACCGAAGGCCGCCCGAGCCTGGGCTGGCGCGTACAACAGGCGCGAGCCGCCCGCGCGACGGCCCGGGCAGCGAAGGCGGTCGCCAAGGAGTAGGTGACGATGTGTGGTCGGTCCGATGTCGGATGATCGGCCCCCCGAGGAACCGATCATCCGACATCGGACCGACCACTCGACAACCGGTGGCCCTAGAGGGTCGCGCCCGTCCGGCTGGCCAGGAGGCGGCGGAACGAGGCGAGCCTGAGGGCGCGGGCCCCGCGGGTCCCGTCGTCGGGCGCGGCCGCGACCCACTCGTCCAGCGCGCAGTCCGGTGCGTCCGCCTGGTGGGTGCAGCCACGCGGGCACTCGGCGGCGGCCTCGTCGAGGTCGTCGAAGGCGTGCAGCAGGTTCGCGATCTTGACGTGCGCCAGCCCGAACGACCGCACGCCCGGTGTGTCGATCACCCAGCCGTCGTGGTCGGCGTCCTCGCCGGCGCTGGCGTGCCCGGTCGGCAGGGACAGGGCGACGGCCGAGGTCGACGTGTGCCGTCCCCGTCCCGTGACGTCGTTGACGTCCCCGGTCGCGCGGCCCGCGGTCGGCACCAGGGCGTTGATCAGCGTGGACTTACCCACGCCGGAGTGGCCCACCAGCACGGACGTCCTCCCCCGGAGCAGTCCGCGGACCTCTTCGACCGACGCCGGGTCCAGGGAGAGCTCCTCGTCGTCCGCCCCCTTCTGCCGCGCGCGCGGGGCATCGGCGTCGCCGGTCGCGGCGCGTGTCACGACGACCTCGACCCCCAGCGGCTCGTACAGGCCCCGCAGTTCGTCCGGTGAGGCCAGGTCCGCCTTGGTGAGGCAGAGCAGGACGTCCATCCCGGCGTCGTAGGCGGCGACCACGCATCGGTCGATCATCCCGGTACGGGGTGGCGGGTCGGCGAGCGCGGTCACGATCACGAGCCGGTCGGCGTTCGCGACGACGATCCGCTCGTACGGGTCGTCGTCGTCCGCGGTCCGGCGCAGCACGGAGCCCCGTTCGGCGATCCGCACGATGCGCGCCAGCGTTCCGTCCTCGCCGGTGACATCGCCGACGACGTCGACCCGGTCCCCGACGACCACCCGCGTCCGGACGAGTTCGCGCGCCTTCATGGCGAGCACCACGGTCCCGGACCCGGGGACGAGCAGCGTGTAGCGGCCCCGGTCCACGCCCGTGACCATCGCGGTCACGGCATCCTCGTGGCTCGGCCGGCGCTTGGTGCGGGGCCGCGAGCCACGCTTCGACGGACGGGACCGGAAGTCCGACTCGTCGCGTGTGCCTCCCCGCGCCATCAGCGCCGGCCTCCCGTCATGCGCCTGCTCCGAGCATTCCCCGCCACAGCGACGGGAACTCCGGCATCGTCTTGCCGGTCGTGGCGATGTCCTCCACCTCGACCCCGGGCACGCGCAGTCCGATCAGCGCGCCCGACGTCGCCATCCGGTGGTCCTCATAGGTGCGGAACGTGCCGGCGTGGAGCGGGCGCGGCGTGATGACCAGGCCGTCCCGGGTCTCCTCCGCCTGGCCGCCCAGCCGCGTGATCTCCCGGGCCAGCGCCGCGAGGCGGTCGGTCTCGTGCCCGCGCAGGTGCGCGATGCCGCGCAGCCGCGTCGGGGAGTCGGCGAGCGCCGCGAGGACGGCGAACGTCGGCGCGAGCTCGCCGGCGGCGTGCAGGTCGAGGTCGACGCCGTGCACGTCTCCGGTGCCGGTCATGGTCAGGACGTCGCCGGAGAGGTCGGCGCTGCCGCCCATGCGGGTCAGGAGGTCGGGCAGGAGGGCTCCGGGCTGGGTGGTCTCGGCCGGCCAGCCGGGGATGCGGACGGTGCCGCCCGCGACGAGGGCGGCGGCGAGGAACGGGGCGGCGTTGGACAGGTCGGGCTCGACGCGCACGTCGCGTGCGGTGATCGGTCCGGGTTCGACGTGCCACAGCCCGTCACGGGTGTCGTCGACGGTGACGCCGACGTCGCGCAGGGTGGCGACGGTCATCTCGATGTGCGGCAGGCTGGGCAGCGTGGTGCCCACGTGCCGCAGGGTCAGGCCCTGCTCGTACCGCGGCGCGGCCAGCAGGAGTCCGGACACGAACTGCGACGACGCCGACGCGTCGACGTCCACGGATCCGCCGCGGACGGTGCCGGTGCCGGTGACCGTGAACGGGAGTCGATCCGGCAGCCCGCCGTCGGGCCCGGTGACGGAGAGTCCGAGGGCGTGCAGTGCGGTGAGGACGGGTCCCATGGGCCGTGCGCGCGCGGCGGGGTCGCCGTCGAAGCGGACGGGGCCGCCGGCGAGAGCGGCCACGGCTGGCAGGAAGCGCATCACGGTGCCGGCGAGTCCGCAGTCGATGTCGGCGCCGGTGACCGGGGTCGTGCCCGGGGTGACATGCAGGGTGCTGGGGCTGTCGCCCTCGGTGATGTCCGCGCCGAGGGCGCGCAGGCCGGCGATCATGAGGTCGGCGTCGCGGCTGCGCAAGGCGCCGCGGAGGGTGCCGGGGCCGTCGGCGAGTGCGGCGAGGACCAGCAGGCGGTTGGTCAGGGACTTGCTGCCCGGCACCTCGACGGTCGAGTCGAGAGGTCCGACGGCGGTCGGGGCGGCCCAGGTCGGTGCGGTGGGGGCGTCAGTCATGCCCCGAGGTTATCCGAGCCGGTCAGCCCGGGCCCTGTCGTCTCGCCCGGCCGGCCGCACTCCCGCCCGGCCCTGGCCGCGCTCCCGCCCGACGACGGGAGGAACGCCGCGGCGCGCCCGGCGGGCATTCGTATGCCCGATCTGCGCGGCATCTGGGCGTGGAATGCGCATTTACCGCTACGGTGGCGGGCGTGGCCCCCGTGACCAAGACCAGTTATGACGATGACCTGCGCCTTGCCCATGTCATTGCCGACCAGGTGGATTCGCACACGATGTCGCGCTTCCGATCTCTCGACCTGCATGTCGAGACCAAACCGGACAACACGCCGGTCTCCGATGCCGACCGGGCGGCCGAGGAGATGATCCGCGCCTCGCTCCAGCGGGCCCGTACCCGCGACGCGATCGTCGGCGAGGAGTACGGCGCGGCCGGCAGCGGTGCACGCCGGTGGATCATCGATCCGATCGACGGCACCAAGAACTTCGTGCGCGGCGTGCCCGTGTGGGCGACGCTCATCGCGCTGGCGGACGGCGACGAGGTCGTCGTCGGCCTGGTGAGCGCGCCGGCGCTGGGGCGGCGCTGGTGGGCCGCACAGGGATCGGGCGCCTGGACGGGCAAGGGCCTGCACGCGGCGACCCGGATGAGCGTCTCAGGCGTGCGTGAACTGAGCGACGCGTCGCTCAGCTTCGCGTCGCTCAGCGGCTGGGAACAGCGCGGGAAGCTGGACGCGTTCCTCGACCTGACGCGCCAGTGCTACCGCACCCGCGGCTACGGGGACTTCTGGTCGTACATGCTGGTGGCGGAGGGCGCCGTCGACATCGCGCCCGAGCCCGAGCTCGAGGTGTACGACATGGCGGCGCTCGTGCCGATCGTCGAGGAGGCCGGCGGGCGGTTCACCTCGCTCGACGGGGCGCGGGGCCCGTGGGGGCACAACGGCCTGGCCACGAACGGCCTGCTGCACGACCGGGTGCTCGACCTCCTGGGTTGAGCCCTCGCGACGGCAGATCCGCCGGGCAGGGCACAGCGCTCCGCCCGCGCGGCCGCTGCCGCCGTCGCGTCCGGCGGCTCGCCGGGCTGAACCTGCCGGGCTGCCCCCGCCGGGCTGAACCTGCCTCGCGGAGCAGGCACACTCTTCTCATGCGCATCTACGTGCCCGCCACACTCGACGAGCTCGACGCCGTCGACGCCGGTCGCACCTCCACCCGCTGGTCGCTGACCCCTCGCCTCGTGCACGGCGTGACGAAGGCACTGGCCGCCGAACTGCCCGACGAGGACTCCGAGGCCGTGGAGTACGCAGCCTTCCTGGATGCCGCCGCGGCGTCGCTCGCGCTGCTGGCCGCACGGCCCGACGCACCCCCGCTGCGCGCCGTGGTCACCGTCGAGGTGCCCGACGACGTCCTGGAGCCCGCCGATGCCGCCGGCCCGGACGCCCTCGCCTCCCAGCTTCGCCTGACCGACACCGTGCCCGGCGTGCCGATCGTCTGCGTGCACGCCGACGAACCGGGCGCCGCCCCAGATGTGACGGCGGTCCGGAGCGCCGCCGAGGCCGACGACGAGGAGGCGCTCGCCGACGCGGTCCAGAGCGTCACCGATCGCGACCTGCTCTGGTACGACCGGTCCGAGGTCGGCACGATTCCCCGGTGACCTCGGCGCTCGTATCTGGTGGACGACGGCCCCCGCTGCCGTAGGCGCTTGCCGCGCGGGCGGCCATCGGGTGGCCCGTCGCCGCGCGGGCGGGCATCGGGCGAACGGGCCGGGCGGGCATCGGGCGAACGGGCGGTGACGCCTGCGGCTACGACTCACGCGACGTCCCGGAGATGCCGACCCACGGGGATACCTCGGCGACGGCCGGGGTCCGCGCGCGTACCAGCTCGCGCACCTGGTCCGCGAGCTCGCCGAATGCCGCGCGTACGGGCGATCCCGGCGCGCATTCGGCGAGTGCCCGGCCGCTCAGGAGGCCTGCGTCCAGGCCGGCCGGGTCGTCGGGCACCAGGTGCGGGTCGACGCCGGCGAACCTGATCAGCGCGGTCCGCACGGAGGTGCGGGGGTTCGCCCCGACCGCCGCGCCGCGGACCCGGTTCACCACGACCAGCCGGTCCGGCGTGACGGGCGCGGGCACGGCGGCCAGGTCGTCGAGACCGCGCACGAGGCGCTGCAGCCCGATCGGGTCCCCGCTTCCGACGACCACCACGACGTCGGCGGCGGCCAGGGCTCCGAGGGTTGCCTCGTTGCGCTGCGGCGCCCGCGTGTCGTACGAGAGGAGCTCGTCCGTCTCCAGGACCGGCCCGGTGTCGATCACGGTCCAGTCGGCCAGGTCCCGGAGTCGTTCCCACACCGCGTCGAGCGCCGCACCGGACAGCTCGGCCCACCGCCCGGGCCGCCCGATTCCGCCGAGTACACGGACGCCGGGGAGCGCGACGGGCGCGTACCGGGCGAGGGTCTCGACGTCGAGCGGTCCGAGGCCTGCGGCGCGGACGGCACCCGCCAGCCCCGCGGAGTCGTCGAGCATCCCGAGGCGGGGCGCGACGCACGGGCCGTAGGTGTCGGCGTCGGCCAGCACGACGTGCTCGCGGGCGACGCCACGCCCTGTGCGGGAGCCGCGACGGCCGGCCCGTCCGAGCATGCCACGGCGCCCCGGAGGCTCGCCCCGGTCCCGCCGTCCGGACGCGCCCGCGACCGGCAGGCCCGCCGCCAGTGCCACGGCCAGCTCGATGGCGGTGGTGGTCCGTCCGGGGGATCCGACCGGCCCCCACACCGCGACGATCCTGCCCTTGCCCGTCCGGCCGGCGGACCGGCCGGACACCTCGGACGCCGCCGCGGGCGGCAGGGCGGTCTCGTCGCGGACGACGGGGAGCAGGTCCTCCACGGAGCGGGCCATCCCGTCGACGCCGACCGCGGCGAGCCGGTCCGTGCTGGGCTCGGGCGCGTCGTCGAGCGCGATCACCCGGACCCCCGCCTGGTGCATCCGCGCCACCGCCTCCCGCCCGAGGCCGGGCAGGGTCGCCGAGACGACCGCGGCCCTTCCGGACCCGGCCTCGGCCGAGGCGAGCAGCTCGGTGAGGTCCGCACAGCGGCGGGTCACCGCCACGCCCGACCCCGGCACGCCGAGTTTCCGCACCACGTCCGTCTCCGCCGGACCCAGCACCGCGCAGAGCACGGTAATCGCTCCCAGGGCGGTCACCGGACCGCTCCCCCGACCGGCACGACGGCGAGGCTTCCCGGCTCGGCCAGCGCCGCGAGCACGCGCGGCAGGGCATCCTGCTCCACCAGCACGTGCAGCGTCGTCGTCCCGGCCACCACGAGGGCGCCGTCGGGCACCTCGACCTGCTCGACGACGACGCCCTCGGCCAGGGTGCCGGGCTCGGCCGCGGTGTTCCCGGACTCCGCCCCCTGCGATCCCCCGGACAACGGCCCGGACCTGGCGTCGGGCACGAACCAGAGGTCGGCGACCGCCCCGGGGCGGATGCGCTCGGACACCCCGCCCGAGATCGGGAGCGCGACGGACCGCATCGTGCTGCCGTCACCCAGTCCCGACCGGGAGACCAGCTCGCCGTCCGCCACCACGCGTTGTGCCACCAGGCCGGACGGCAGTTCCTCGTCCGCGCGCAGGTACCGGTCGATGCCGGCGCTCAGCCGGACGTCCACCACGCGGAGGGCATCCCGCGTGACGGGTTCTCCGGGTGTCAGCGCGCCGTCGGCGACGAACACGGGTACTGTGCGGCCCGCGGACGCGACCAGCCAGGAGCCGAGTGCGACGGATATCGCGACGAGCACGATGCCTGCCAGCAGCCGTGGATCTCGCCAGCCGGGCGGGCGCAGTCTGACGGGGGCTCGGCTCTCCCGTGGTAGGGCCGGTGCGTCGATCATGTAGTTCCTCTCCGTGTGCGGGCCGAAGGCGGTGAACGTCCCCCAGACATGGTGAGCGAACCTCCGGGATCTGGCATCCGATGAACTCTTCCTGTGGATAACTGTGAATTTCCGCGCTCTCGTCCGGGACCTGTGCCATAGTGGTGTCATGGATAAGCGGTTTCTCTCTCTGGCTGACGTGGTCGAGACCTTGAACATCTCCATGGCACAGGGCTACGCACTCGTGCGCACCGGTGACCTGCCGGCCATCCAGGTGGGTCCGAAGAAGGTCTGGCGCATCGAGGCGGCGGAGCTCGAGTCCTACATCGAGCGCCAGTACGCCAAGAGCCGTGAACGTCTCAAGGCCGGCGAGGGCTGAGCGTCACAGTCAGCAGCACGAACGCCTGAGGCGGCTCATCCCATCGGGATGCGCCGCCTCTCGTCGTGCCAGGCCACGCGATCCAGGAGTCAGGGGCCCATCCCGGGCGGAGCGTGACTCACGCACAACAGCGCCGGGAACGGGACCGTCCGCGACTCCCTGCGGCCGCCGTCCAGAACGTCCAGGTCGAGGTGGTCGGCGCCCACCCGGCCGATGCGGCCGCGATGCACTCGCCCGCGGGTGCGGACGAGCACGGTCCGCCGGTCACGCTGCAGCCCGCGCAACCGGGTCGTGATGGCCGGTTCCCTCGGGGCCGCGGGCGCCGAACCGGCGCCGAGCCCGGAGACACCATCGATTGCGGTCAGCGGGATCAGATGCCGTTCCGGGCCGTGTGCCGCCCCGTCCAGCAGGAGCCACGTCTCCGCCGCCGCCAGCACCACCCCGCGCACGGTCGCGCCGTCCGGCAGGTCGACAACCACCGGCGCCCCCGTCGCGGCCCGGAGACGGGCCGCGAGATCGATCGTCGCGTGTTCCGCGCGGGTCAGCTCCGCGACCATCGCATCCGACTCGGCAGCCTCCTGCGCATCGGCAAGCGCGTCGAGGTCCTCGGCGAGATCCGACCAGCGAGCATCCGATGTGTCCACGGACCTACTCTCCGTCATCCACAGCCCCTCCGCCCATCGGTAGACGGCAGCAGCGACCTGATGTTCAATAACAGCATCAAAACACACTCAGGCGATGCTTATTGAGATGTTGACCCGCACTCAGGGCAACAGGGGGTACTTCATGGCTGTGACAGAAGGAGACGCGCGATCAGGCGCGAATCCGGCGGCGCTCGCGGCGATCATGCTCGGCGCGGCCGTCGCCGCGGTCCTGCTGGCGACCCGCGCGATGCAGGTCTGGCGCGAGGGAACAGGCACGATCGACCGGAGTGTCGAGCTGGTGATCGAGGCGGGAGCCACGGTCTGCGCGGGATGGATCGCGTTCGGGGCCGCCGTCGGACTGCTGTACGCGGCGGCTCGGCGCGCCGGCCAGGACTGGCACGCAGGGCGGGCCTTCCTCGCGCGCTGCACGCCGCGGCTCGTGCGCCGGATGGCCGGCGTGGTCGTGACGGCGAGCGTCGGCATCGGCATCGCCGCGCCGAGCGCGTTCGCCGCACCCGCCTCCGGGACGGAGGCCGGTGACGCCGTACCGTCCGGGGTCGTGCTCGACCTCGGCTGGCAGCCGACGTCAGAGGCATCGGCCGGCAGCGTCGGCAGCGTCGGCAGCGTCGGAGCGAGCCCGGCCGACCTGGCCGGACCGGGCGCACACGCGCCGGACGTCCGGGGCACGGGCTCCGACCGGCCCGGGTCCGGCCGTGCACGGGATCCGGACCGGACGCGCCAGGTCGACCGGAAGGCGCGCGAAGGCGGGCGACGGGACGACGACGTGCCGGTGATCGTGCAGCGCGGCGACACGCTCTGGTCGATCGCGACCGAGCACCTCCGGCCGGACGGACCTGCCCCGGACGGCGACACGCCGGACACCGCCCGCATCGCGAGCGAGGTCGCCGCGTGGCACGCCGCGAACCGCGAGGCGATCGGTCCCGAGCCCGACCTCATCCGACCCGGAACGGTGCTCCACGCACCGGACGCGCGACCTCAGGGAGCCAAGCCATGACAGCGGTCACCGAGCCACCGAAGCCGGTACGCACGCGTGCCGTGCCCCAGCCCCGGCGGCCTGCCGAGCCCACCGCCCAGGAGCCTCGGCGCAGCCTGCGCAAGGTGCAGCTCGGCGGCTCCGACCCGAGCATCACGCGCGCCGCCGAGCTGCTGAGCCAGATCGACGAACAGCGCGAGCCGGAACCACAGCCGGAGCTGCCCGACCCCACCGCGCTCGTCTGCCGCGTCGCCCGGGCCGCCATCGAGGTACTGCGGGGCGAACGCCCGGCCAACCAGCTCGCACGGTGGACCTCGGCTCAGGTCTACGACCAGCTCGTGGCACGAGAACGCCTGCTGAGCGGCACGCGAGCCGGCCGGCCCCGGCCGGCGGCACTGCGGGTCGGGGTGCGCCGGGTGCGTCTCGTCCGGCTCGGTGCGGCGTCGGCCGAGGCCACGGTCGTGCTGCACGACGGCGAACGGGTGCGCGCCGCGGCGGTCCGGCTGGAGGGCAGGCGTGGCACCTGGAAGGTGACCTGCCTGGAGCTGGGCTGATGACGAACGGGACGAAGTTCCGATCCGATTGAACCGCGACGCCCCCTCACCCGTAGTCAGGGGCAGGGGCCGGCACCGGGCCGGCCCGCGAACGAGAGGGGCGGAGCGTGCGCACAGGGATGAAGGTGGCGGTCGGCGTCGGTGCGGCTGTGGTCGCGGTCGGTGTGGTGGCGGGGATCTACGGACCCGGCCTGTACGCGGACTGGGCGAGCGGCGCGGCGGACGACGAACCGACACTGGAGGCGTCGATGGCGCCCCTGCCGGACACCGACACCGTCGAGGGCACCTGGACCGTGGGCGCCGGGTCTTTCGCCGGGTACCGTGTCGACGAGATCCTGCAGGGCGAGGACGTGACGGTCACGGGACGCACCGAGGACGTCACCGGGTCCGTGACGGTCGCGGACGGCGCCATCACGACGGCCGACATCGAGGTCGACATGGCCAGCGTGGCGACGGAC
Organism: Myceligenerans halotolerans; assembly: GCF_054782975.1. Lineage (NCBI taxonomy): Bacteria > Bacillati > Actinomycetota > Actinomycetes > Micrococcales > Promicromonosporaceae > Myceligenerans > Myceligenerans halotolerans. The sequence continues at coordinate 472,006 of NZ_BAAGRL010000006.1, read as the reverse complement.
GCGGACCAGCGCGACGCGTACTTCCGGGACCAGGCAATGGAGGTCGGCACATATCCCACGGCGCTCTTCGAGCTGACCGGCCCGGCCGAGCTCGAGTCCGGCGCCACGGCGGTGGAGCTGACGGGCGACCTCACGATCCACGGCGTCACCCAGCCGGCGACCGTCGAGGCGGAGGTCGCGGGAGACGCGGCCGGTGGCGGCCCCGTCCAGGTCATCGGGAGCGTGCCTATCACGTTCACCGACTTCGGGGTCGAGGCCCCGGACCTCGGGTTCGTGTCGGTGGAGGACGAGGGCAGTGTCGAGTTCTCGCTGCAACTCGAGTCCGGACAGTAAAGGGCCAGGCAGTACGCGCCACGCAGGAGGCGCCAGGCAGCGAGAGCCGGACGACAGAGGCCGGCACTCACGACGCGGAGGACAATCGGGACCGTGACCAGGAGAGGATCTGCCGGTGGGTGCAGAAGATGAGCTCCTCGAGGCGGTGCACGACTCGCATGCCGACGCGCTCTACCGGTACGTCGTGCGCCGCACGGGCGACGAGGAGGAGGCGCGCGACGTCGTACAGGAGACGCTGCTGCGCGCGTGGCGGCACCCCGAGGTGCTCGAACGGTCCGAGGACTCCGTGCGCGCCTGGCTGTTCACGGTCGCGCGGAACCTCGTCGTCGACCACCTGCGCAGCGCACGCCGCACCCGCGAGCACGCCACCGGCTCCGTACCCGAGCGTGAGGACCACGACAGGACCCAGGCGGTCCTCGACTCGTGGCTCGTGGCCGACGCGCTGGTGTCGCTCTCACCGGACCACCGGGCGGTCGTCGTAGGCGCGTACTACGGCGGCCGCTCGGTGGCCGAACTTGCCACCGAACTGGGCGTCCCGCCCGGCACCGTGAAGTCACGCCTGCACTACGGGCTGCGTGCGCTGCGCCTCGCACTGCAGGAGAAAGGAGTCACGTCATGATGGCGGCGGCAGAGAGGAACGGTGGCGACCGCTACGCCGAATGGGACGCGGCATACGTGCTCGGCGCGCTGGGCCCGAGCGACCGTCACGCCTACGAGCAGCACCTCACCGGGTGCGAGGCGTGCCGCGCCGCCGTGGCCGAGCTCGCCGGCATGCCGGGACTGCTCAGCACCGTGTCTCCCACGCTCGCCGAGGCGCTCGTCGCGGACGCGTCCGACACCACGGAGCAGTCCGACGGCGTCCCCACTGCCGCAGCCGGCCATGATTCCGACACCGACCTGGCACCGGTCGTCCCGCTCGCGAGCCTCGCTCACGCCGCCCGCCGGTCCCGTCGCCGACGGCGAACACTGGGCGCGGTCGCCGCGTCGGCGCTGGTCCTCGCGGGGGCGGTCGGTGGTTCCGTGCTGGCCGACCTCGGTCCGCTCGGATCGCCCGGAGGAACAGGCACGGCGGGGCCGTCGGTCACCACCGCGGACGCCAGGACGGTCGAGCTGCGCCCCGTGGGCAAGGCGGACATGAGCGCCGAGGTGGTCGTCACACCGACCGGCTGGGGCACGAGATTCCAGTGGTCCTGCCACTACCCGCCCCGGACGGGCGAGGACCAGTCGTCGGGCGAGAACTACGTACCGCAGGAACCGGTCAACTACGAGCTCGTGGTGGTCGGCCGGGACGGCGAACGCACCGTCGCGGCGACGTGGTCGTGGTCCGGCGGCACGGTGACCGGCCTGGACGCCTCGTCGGCAGTGCCGCTCACGGAGATGGACCGCCTCGAGATCACACTGGACGGCCAGGAGGAGGCGCTCGCCGCGGCGACGCTGTGACGGCCGGCCCAGGGGACGCAGTTCGGACGGACGTGGTTTCGGACGTGGTTTCGGACGCGGTACCGGACGTGGTTTCGGACGTGGCTTCGGACGCGGTACCGGACGCAGTTCCGGCGGACGCAGCTCCGGCCACGCGGCCCGGTCGTCGTCGGGCGAGCCTCGGCCGGCTCGCGCATCACTCGAAGGTGACGTGCAGGTCCGCGCGGTCCCGTGTCGCCGCGACGAGCTCGGCATTGCGCTGGTCCGAACCGTGCGCCCACGCCCGTGCCGCCTCGAGCGTCTTCCCGTGGGCGTGGTGCCGGGCGGCGAGACGCTCCAGCCGGATGTCGTCGGGCAGGTCCACGTACCAGACCTCGGCCATGTGCGCGCGAGCCCGGGGCCAGCGTCCCGTCTCCGCGAGCAGGTAGTTCCCCTCGGTGATCACGAGCGGCACCTCGGGAGACACGGGCACCGCGCCAGCGATCGGCTCCTCGATCTCACGCCGGAACTCCGGGGCGAGGACCGTGCCGTCCGGGTGTGCCGCGGCGAGGCGCCCGATCAGGTCGGCGTACCCGGCGTCGTCGAACGTGTCGATGGCGCCCTTGCGCTCCCGGCTCCCGCGCGCCTCCAGGACGGCGTTCGCCAGATGGAACCCGTCCATCCCGACCACCACGGCGCGGTCCGGCCCGAGCGCGGCGGCGAGCCGCGCGGCGAGGGTCGACTTCCCGGCACCGGGCGGACCGGTGAGGCCCAGGACGGCACGGCCCTCGCGAGTGGAGTCGTCCGCGAGACGCCGCGCCCGCTCGACAAGATCCGCGGGCGCTGCCGGGAGGCTCTCGACGCCCCCGATTCCCGCCTCCCTGTCGAACCGGCCCTCCGCGGCTGCCCGCTCACCCGACGCCGGCTCGTCCGTCGTTCCCTGCTCCGCCGCCTCGCCCGCCGCCGGCTGCGTCACCGGGCACCGGCCCTCCGCGGCCGCGCCGGCCGCCGGCCCCGCCCCGCCGAGGTGACCCAGCCATCCGCGCGGTCCCAGGTACTGCACGCGCAGCGAGGCCACACGCACCGCTTCAACACATGACTCCGGAAGCCGCGCGCCCCGGCCCAGCGCGACCGTGAGCGCGCCGTGGAAAGCGTCCCCGGCGCCGAGCGTGTCGACGGCGGACACGGCCGGGACGTCGACGGTCCCGCCGGCGTCGCCGGACCGCCAGTCGACCGGCGCCGAGCCGTGTGTCACGACCGTCGCCCCGCGCAGCCCCGCATACCAGCCCTCCCGCCCGTCGGGGACACGGAAGGCCGCCGAACACGCGATGACGTCGGCCTCGGGCAGGAGGTCGGCGAACACCGGCCGCCATCTGCCGGCGTCGAGCACGATCGGCGGGTGGGGTCTCAGCGTCCGGACGTGCGCGAGCACGCCGCGGGCGATGTCCGGATGGTGCCCGTCGAGCAGCACGACGTCGGGCACCGGAAGGCCGGCCAGCTCGTCCGAACCGGGTCCCGCGACCCGCGTGAGGGCGCCGTCGGCGGAGACGACCGACCGCTCCCCCGTGGCCTCGTCGACCAGCACCGCGGAGACCGCCAGGTCGTGGTCGGTCCGCGCGACGTCGTGCACCTCCACCCCATGCCGTTCGAGGTCCGCCCGCGCTGCCGTGCCCACGGCACTGGTTCCGAGCGCTGTGACCAGGACCGCCCGCGCGCCCAGCGCGGCAGCCGTGACCGCCGCGTTCGCGGCCGGGCCGCCGGCGGCGACGTCCTGGCGGGTAGCGGTCACCTTCTGGTCGCGCTCTGGCCGGGCCGCACGGTGAATCACGTCCAGCGTGGCAAGACCGGCGAACCAGCAGGTCAAAACTTTCCGGCCAGGCTGATACGGGGTCTCTTTCGCCATGACATGAGGCTACGACACACTCCGGCATCTCCGGCGTCAAAGACACGATTGGCAATCCGGACATGTTCCTTGCCTGTGGATAACCGAAGTCCGCCAGCATCATGCCATTCCATACTGGAAGACATGACACTCGTGACCACCATCAGACCCGGACAACGCCTTTCCGATGACGAGTCGCTGCTCGCACTCGCCGAGTTCCTGCATCAGGACGTCCGCCCACGCGACCGCTCGCTCTGGTTCGCTCTGCTCGACTCCGAGCGCCGCATGCTGCCCGCCGTCGTGCCCTTCCACGGCCTGTCCCCCGAGCCCGAGGTGCCGTTCGTCGCCCGGCTCGGCTACGTCTGGTCCGCTGCCCTCGGCGCGGTGACCGGGGCGAGCACCGTCCTCATGCTGGAACGCCCGGGCGCCGAGGCGGTACGGGACTCGGACCGGACCTGGCATGCGGCGCTGCGCGCGTCCGCCGCCGAGGTCGGCCTCGGCGTCGCCGGCTTCTTCCTCGCCACGGCCGACGGCGTCCGCCCGCTCACACCGGACGATCTGTGACAGCGCGGACGGCGGTATGGCTCCGTGCTCGCCCGGTGGGCGGACGGCCGGTCCGGTCGTCCGCGCCGTCTCGCTCATCGGACTCCGTGTGGACGCCCCGGCCCGCGGGCGGCTAACGTTCCCGCCATGACGTCGCACCTGACCTGCCTGGACTGGTGGCCCGCCGACTAGGCGGGCTCGCGACGCATCCATCCACACGTCCACGACCGCCTCGCTCCGGGGCGGTCGTTTCGTGTTCCCACGAGGCTCTCGATCCCGGGGCAGGCACCCGAACCGAGAGGCCACGCATGTCCCGCATTCCTCGCCCCGCCGGCTCCGCCACCCGGCATCCCCTCCTCGACCGGATTCTCGCCTCCGACGGCTCGCTCCCCTTCGCGCTCCTGCGCCGCCATGGCGGCACCGACGTCGAGGTCCTGGTCGGCGACGTCGTCGACGCCGGCCTCCTGCACGACATCCCGCTCGACGGCGCGCCGGTGCTCGCCGTCGTCCCGTACCGCCAGGCCCGCGAGCGCGGGTTCACCGTGCACGACGACGGCGCCCCGCTGCGCTGCCTCGTCGTGCGCGAGTCGGAACGGGTCCCCCTGCCGGACGCCGTCGCCGCCCTTCCTCCCGAGCCGGTCGCCGCCGAGCCGCTCGGCTTCGACATCCCCGACGACGAGTACGCGGAGACCGTGCGCCGAGTGATCGACGAAGAGATCGGGCAGGGCGCCGGCGCCAACTTCGTCGTGATGCGCCGCTTCGAGGCCCACACCGACGCGGCCCCCGTTCCTGCGCTCGCTTCGTGGTTCCGCGCCCTGCTGACGCACGAGATCGGCTCGTACTGGACGTTCGCGGTCCATGCCCCGGCGCCCGGTGTCTCGTCGCCGGGCCCGGCCGCCGAGACGCTGTCCCTGGCGGGCGCCACCCCCGAGCGGCACCTGACCGTGCACGACGGCGTGGCCCGCATGAACCCGATCAGCGGCACCTATCGACACCCCGTGACGGGACCTACGCGTGACGGTGTCCTCGGGTTCCTGCGCGACACCAAGGAGAACGAGGAGCTCTTCATGGTGGTCGACGAGGAGATGAAGATGATGAGCGCGCTGTGCCCCGACGGCGGGCGCATCGTCGGCCCGTACCTGAAGCAGATGGCCCGGCTCAGCCACACCGAGTACCTGCTGGAGGGCCGCACCACCCTCGACCCGCGCGAGGCCCTGCGGCTGACGATGTTCGCGCCCACCGTGACCGGGTCTCCCATGGAGAACGCGTGCACGGTCATCACCCGGCACGAGACGCGCCCCCGCGGCTACTACTCGGGCTTCCTCGCCCTGTTCGAGCCCGACGGCGCGGAACACGACCCGGCGACACCCGGCGGCGCCGGTCGCGACCTGCCCGCGCCAGCCGGCCAAGGCGCCGGTCACGACACGGCGCCGCACCCCCCGGCAGAGCACCCGACGGCCGGCCCCGGCAGCTACTCGCTCGACGCCCCGATCCTCATCCGCACGGCCTATCTGCACGACGGCGGCCGCGTGTCCGTCCCGGCAGGTGCCACCCTCGTGCGTCACTCGGTCCCTGAGAACGAGGTCGCGGAGACGCGGGCCAAGGCGGCGGGCGTGCTGGCCTCGCTCGGGCTGGTGCCGCGCGGGGCGGGGCCCGACGCCGTCGTCGACCTGAACGCGCAACCCGGCGTGGCCGAGGCGCTGATCGCCCGCAACCGCCAGCTCGCCGAGTTCTGGGTCCGTCCGCAGGAGGCCGCCCACGCCGAGCTGACGGACGAGTCGGCCGAACCGTCCGATTCGCACGAGGCGGCGCCGGCGACCGGGCCCGCCGCGGACGCACGGGCGGCCGGGCCCGCGGGAGCCGTCCGGGCCACCGAGCCTCCCGCCGACCCGGCGGCCCCCTCCGCCCCTCTTCTCGACCACCTGGGAACCTCGCCCCTGACCGGCCGGAACGTCCTCGTCGTCGACCACGAGGACCAGTTCACGACGATGCTCGCCCACCAGTTCCGGCACCTCGGCATGACCGCGCGCGTGGTCCGGTGGGACGCGGTCGGCGACGTGCTCGGGGACGATCTCCTCGTCCTCGGCCCGGGACCGGGCGACCCGCGCGACCACGAGAACCCGCGCATCGCCACCATCGCCCGCCGGATCCAGGAGCGCGTCACCACGGGGCGACCGCTGCTCGCCGTCTGCCTCAGCCACCAGGTGCTCGCCGGGCTGGCGGGCTTCCCGATCCGTGCGCTGCCCTCACCGCACCAGGGCGTGCGGCTCGACGCCGACGTGTTCGGCACCACGGCCGCCGTCGGCTACTACAACACCTTCGGGGCGCGGCTCACCACCATCGACGCCGCCGACGCCGACAACCCGGTGGCCCGGCTCGCCCTGGAACCGTCCGCCGACGCGAACGGAGTGCTCACGGCGTTGCGCGGTCCCGGCGTCGCCTCGGTCCAGGGCCACCTGGAGTCGGTGCTCTCGGCCGACGGCCTCACGATCCTGGAGTCCCTCACCCGCCACGTCCTGGCCACCCCGGCGGACCCGTCCCTCGTTCGCTGACGGCCCCGATCCGCGGCCTGGCCCCACCCGCCGGGTGGGGCCAGGTGGGTCAGGCGGCCAGCTCGCGGTACATGTCCAGGAGTGCGACGAACTCGCCGCGGAGGCCGTAGGGATCCGCGCCCAGCGCCACGGCCGCGCGGGCCTGGGCCGACTCCAGGCTCGCGCCTGCCGCGTACTCCGATTCCCGGGCGACGAGCCCTGCCTCGACCACGGCCGACGCGAACCGGAAGTCCGAGGACGGCAAGTCCGTGCGCGCGCCGGCACCCACCGGGTACTCCCGCTCGGCGCTCCTCGACTCCCCCGGTTCCTTCCAGCGCACGTGGACGGTCATGTAGTCGTCCGAGCCCGACGCCTGCGAGTCCTGGTACTTCAGGTCGCCGTCGGCGTCGTCTCCGGTCGCGCGGATGATCTCGTAGAAGGCCGTCACCGAGTGGCCGGCGCCGACGTCGCCGGCGTCCTTGGTGTCGTCGTCGAAGTCCTCGTCCTCGAGGCGGCGGTTGTCGTAGCCGATCAGCCGGTACTCGGACACCACCGCGGGGTTGAGCTCCACCTGCAGCTTGAGGTCCTGGGCGACCACGAACATCGTCGAGTCGAACTCGTCCACCAGCACCTTGCGCGCCTCGTCGATGGTGTCGACGTAGGCGTAGTTGCCGTTCCCGTGGTCGGCGATCGCCTCCATCGTGTTGTCCTTGAGGTTGTACATCCCGAAGCCCAGCACCGAGATGTACACCCCGGACCCGCGTGCCTCCTCGACCTGCTCCGTGAGCTGCTCCGGCGTCGACGGACCCACGTTGAAGTCGCCGTCGGTCGCCAGGATCACCCGGTTGTTGCCGCCCTCGATGAAGTTCTTCTCCGCCAGCTCGTAGGCGGTCTCCAGCCCGGCCGCGCCCCCGGTGGAACCGCCCGCGGACAGCGACTCCAGCGCGTCAGTGATCACGCCGTCCTCCGACCCGGGAACGGAGTCGAGCAGCACCCGGTTGTCGCCCGCATAGGTGACGATCGAGACGACGTCGTCCGGGCCGAGGTTGGACGCGAGCAGCGCGAACGACTCGGCCAGCAGCGGCAGCTTGTTCGGCTCGTCCATCGAGCCGGACACGTCCAGCAGGAACACGATGTTGTTGCCCTCGTGCGTCGGCACGGCCTCCGTGGCCTGTACCCCGATCATCGCCAGGTCGTGGTCCGGCGCCCACGGCGCCTCGGCCACCTCGGTCGTCACCGCGAACGGCTCGTCGTCGTCCGGGCCGGGCGCGCGATGGTCGTAGTCGAAGTAGTTGACCAGTTCCTCGATGCGCACGCCCTCGGGCGTCTGCCCCTGGACGATCTGGCGGCGCAGGTTGCTGTACGACGCCGTGTCGACATCGGCCGAGAACGTCGACAGCGGACTCGTGGCGACCCTCTGGAACGGCTGCTCGGAGGCGTCGTCGTACTCCTCCTGCGGATCGATGGGGACGTCGCGCCAGTCGCCGTCGGGCGCGACACCCTCGGCGTTCATCCGGGCGTCGCCCTCGGCGTACATATCGGCACCGGCGGGGGCCGGTACACCCTGGCCGCCGTCGAACGCACTCTCACCTTCGCTGCCGCAGGCGGTCAGGAACAACGCGACGACGGCGGTCGTGGCGAGCGCAGCGGTGGTCCGCCGGCGGGTGGTACGGGTCATGGCGCTTTCCTCTCGTCCGGAGGTCTGGGCACGGGTACCAGTCTCCGGACGTCGGCAGCGGCCTCACCAGCACGAACGGATCACGGTCCCGTACCGTCTGTGTCACGGCCTCCGGCGGCGTTGCACCTGCCGGGTCACGGTCGCGCAACGGCCATGACGATGTCCGCACCCTCCGCATCCGCGGACTCGTCGCCGGACCCCTCCGCCCGCAGGTCTCCCTGGCTGACACGGACCCGGTCGACGGCGGTCCGCAGGTCGGTCATCGCCAGCGCCAGCGCCTCCTCCATGATCACCGCCTGCTCCACCAGCATCTCGGCCTGGGGCACCGTGGCCGGCTCCTGCGTCGTGACGTGCTGACCGACGATGCCCTCCGCGGCGTGGATCGCCGCGTCGAGCGTGGCGCGCGCCTCGGGATCGGCACCGGCCGAGTCCGCCCGGACGTTCCGCGCCACGACGATCACCGTGGTCAGGCGCTCCGACGTCGCTCGCCCCGCGGCGACCCGCTCGTCGATCCGCGCGTTCAGCACCTCGAGGCGATCGGTGGTGGCGGCCCGTGCCTGGCTCACCCAGCCGACGAGCAGGGTCATCACGATCGCGAGGATCATGACGCCGACCACCCACCGAGCCAGCGCGCGACGAGCGGCGCTGCCGGAAACGGTGCGAACGGACATGGTGCGAACGGACGTGGTCCCGGTTCCGGAAGGCTCCAGAACAGCAGCCTGCATGGTCATTCGTCTCCCCCTGAGAACGAAACTGACGGCGAACGGTGTGCTCCCGGCCGCGCCTCCTTGACAGGGCACTCCTGGTTGTGCCAGACGGCGAGCCGATTTCCCGAGAGTAGGACGGCCCGAGCCGCCTCGCGCGCCCAGATCGTGATCTGTGGAAAGCAGCTCATCACAGCCGTGAAAATGCTGTCTGACCTCGTGAAACGCGTTTACCTACGTGTCCGTTCGGCGGCCTTCTCGACCACGATCAGGCGGTGCGTCGGGCGGGTCAGCGCGACGTACAGATCGCGCTCCCCGCCGGGCCGCTCGGCGACGATCTCGTCGGGCGCGACGACCACCACCGCGTCGAACTCCAGCCCTCGCGCCGCCGACGCCGGAAGGACCTGCGCGGACTCCCCGACGGCCCGGGCGAGGTCGGCGACACGCGGCTCGGCACAGATGACGGCCACCTGAGCGCCAGGGTGCGCCACGCCGTCGTCGGACACGATCCGGGCGACGGCCGCGGCCGATGCGCCGGGGATCACGACCGTCCGCGGCTCCTCGCCGTGCCGCACCGCCGTGCTCAGCTCCTGGTCCGGCGCGATCCGCGCGAGCAGGCCGCGCGTCGCGCCGAGGATCTCGGCCGTCGTGCGGTAGGAGACCGTGAGCGTCCAGGTCCGCGTGCGGTCGTCGGCGACGTCCGCCAGCGCCTCCTCCCAGCTCCGCACCGTCGAGACCTGCCCGGCCTGGGCGAAGTCGCCCACCACCGTCATCGACCGGGACGGGCAGCGGCGCGCCACCATGCGCCACTGCATCGGCGTGAGCTCCTGCGCCTCATCGACGACGACATGCCCGAACGTCCGCGCCGGCGGGCCGTCCACCAGTGCGGACGCCTCGTCGAGCAGGGGCACGTCCGCCTCGGTCCACGCGCCGGTGCCCGGGGCCGAGGCCCGGCCGGTGGAGTGCACGGACCCGGCGGTCGTCCGGCCCGCGCCCGGCCCCTGCGCCGCCTCCTGCGCCAGCACCTCCCGCACCACCTCCTCGGGGTCCAGCCGCGGCCACAGCGCGTCCACGGCACGGTCCAGCCCACGGTCGGTGGCGAGCTCGGCACGCACGGTGTCGGGGTCGAAGTCGTCGTGCGCGTCCCCGACGGCGTCGTCGTACCCGAGGTTCGTCAGGTCGGCGGCGACCGCCCGGTCCAGCGACGCGACGTCGCGGCCCATGGCCGCGGCGACCTCCTGGTCGACCCGCTCCAGGGCAGCCGTCGCCTCGCGCTGCAGGGCATCGGTCAGCGCGTCGACCACGTGCTCCTTGAACACCTCGCGCGCCGGGTTGTGCGCCAGCCCGTCGCCGACGGCCTGCGCCCGCGCCGCGGCGACGTCGGCGGCGGACAGGTCCGGCAGGTCGCCCGGCGTGCGCAACGGGCCGGGAGGGGCCTGCCGTCGCGCGACGGCCGCGTCGATCGCCGCGCCCAGCCGGGCCTCGCCCTTGACCCGCGCCTCGTCGTCGGCGGCGGGGACCACGTCCCGCCCGGTCAGGGTGGCGCAGGTGGCCAGCACCACGTCGTTCTCCCCCAGCGAGGGCAGCACGTGCGAGATGTACTCGAGGAACCGCGCGTTCGGCCCGAGCACGAGGACGCCCTCGGCGGCGGCTCGCTCGTGCGCGTACAGCACGTAGGCCGCGCGGTGCAGCGCGACGACGGTCTTGCCCGTGCCCGGGCCGCCCCGCACGACCGTGACGCCCCGATGCGGCGACCGGACGATCCGGTCCTGCTCCGACTGCAGCGTGGACACGGCGGCGCGCATGCGCCCGGTGCGGCGGGCGGACAGCGCCTCGACGAGCGGCCCGTCGCCGACGACGTCGTCGGGGCCGGGCGCCGACCCGTCCAGGATCTCGTCGCTGACCTCGGTGATCGTGCGGCCGTCGGACTTCAGGTGGCGGCGCCGGCGCAGGCCCTCGGGCACGAGGGCGGTGGCGGCGTAGAAGGGCCGGGCGGCCTCGGCGCGCCAGTCGACCAGCAGCGGATCCTCGGCGCCACCGGACCGCAGCCCGATACGCCCTACGTGCACCCACGTCCCGTCCGTGCGGTCGATTCGCCCGAAGCACAGGGCGTGCGCGGCGGACTCGAGCGCATGCGCCCGGGCGCGGAGCCGCGCGGCGGCGATCTCCCGTTCGCTCACCTCGGCGGCGCCGGACGGGCGCTCGCGCAGCACTCGTGCCAGCTCGGCGCGAGCGGCTCCGGCCTGCTCGTCGAGCAGCGCATACATGCCACCGACGTGTTCCTGTTCGACGGCGGTCTGGGTGGCCTGGGCACGGTGCGGCGCGGCGGTCCGGGGCACGGGACTCCTCTGGTCGGCGACCGAACGTGAACGCGCCGGCCGGATGGTTTGTTCCGCCGCGGCCCGGCCGCGGCACCCCGCCCGGGTCGCACGCCCGCCCCCGAGTCGCACGGCTCGCCGGAAAGGTCACGGAATCATTTCCTTGCCCCATCCGGCCCGTGCCGCTTGGATGGACGACGCCCCGTACCGGCGAAAGGAACCACCCGGATGTCCCTCCTGGACAAGTTCAAAGAAGAGTTCGTCGACATCGTCGAATGGACCGACGACACGCGCGACACCATCGTGTGGCGCTTCCCCCGTCACGACAACGAGATCAAGAACGGGGCGCGGCTCACGGTCCGGGAGTCCCAGACGGCGGTGTTCGTCAACGAGGGACAGATCGCCGACGTCTTCGGCCCGGGCATGTACACGCTGGAGACCGCCAACCTGCCGATCCTCAGCACCCTGAAGGGCTGGAAGCACGGCTTCGAGTCGCCGTTCAAGGCCGAGGTGTACTTCGTCAACACCCGCCAGTTCACCGACCTCAAGTGGGGTACCAAGAACCCGGTGATCGTGCGCGACGCCGAGTTCGGCGCCGTGCGGCTGCGCGCGTTCGGCGCCTTCGCGGCCCGGGTCACCGACCCGTCGCGCCTGCTGCGCGAGCTCGTCGGCACCGATCCGCAGTTCCGCACCGACGAGGTGCACGAGTACCTGCGGCAGAACGTCGTCAGCCGCCTCGGCACCGCGCTGGCCACGGCGAACGTGCCCGTCCTGGATCTCGCCGCCCACCAGGGCGAGCTCGGGGACTCCCTCGCGGAGAAGCTCACCGGCGAGCTCGAACCGGACCTCGGCATCGCCGTCCCGAAGTTCGTCATCGAGAACATCTCCCTGCCGCCCGAGGTCGAGGAGAAGCTCGACAAGCGCACGTCGATGGGCATCGTCGGCGACCTCGACCAGTACACGAAGTTCCAGGCCGCCGAGGCGCTGGAGGCCGCCGCCGAGAACCCGGGCGGTGGCGCGGCCGCCGTCGTCGGGATGGGCCTGGGCCAGGCCACCGGGAACATCGTCGCCGGTGCGACGGCGCCCGCCGCGCAGCCTGCGCCCGCGCAGGCGGCCGCCGCCCCGCCGCCCCTGCCGGGCGGGGCCCGGTGGTTCCTCGGATCGAACGGTCAGCAGACCGGCCCGTTCGACGACGCCGGCCTGGCTGCCCAGGCGTCCTCCGGCGCGCTCACCCCCGGCACGCTCGTGTGGCAGGACGGCATGGCGGGCTGGGTACCGGCGTCGGACGTGCCCGACGTCGCGCGCCACCTCCGCGCCACTCCCCCGCCGCTGCCGGGGCAAGGCTGAGGGCGCGGGCGGAGATGACGGAAACTGCCAACTCCGGGACGGCGGCCCACCGGGACTACCCGTGCGAGCAGTGCGGGGCGAGCGTCCGGTACGCGGCCGGGACAGGTGCGCTGACGTGCCCCTACTGCGGGCACACGCAGGAGGTCGCGGCCACCGACCGGGCCGTGCGTGAGCACGACTTCGCCACGCTCCTGGCCTCGGACCGCGAACTGCCGCCCGACTCCCACGACTACGAGTGCGGCACCTGCGGCGCGGTGACATCGAGCGACAAGCTGTCGCAGGACTGCGGGTTCTGCGGTTCGGCGATGGTCGCGGAGGTCAAGGGCCTCGGGCTGGTCATGCCCGAGGCGGTCCTGCCGTTCGCCGTCGACCGCCCGGCGATGACGACGGCGCTGCGGCGCTGGGCGCGCACCCGCTGGTTCGCGCCCTCCGCGTTGAAGAATGTGACCGCCGTCGAGCGGGCGCACAGCGTGTACCTGCCCCACTGGACGTACGACGCGCAGACCACCACCGACTACGCCGGACAGCGCGGCGAGCACTACTGGGAGACCGTCACGAGCACGGACTCCGAGGGACGCACCACCTCCCGGCAGGAACGGCGCACCCGCTGGTACCACGCGAGCGGCCGCGTGGCGCGGTTCTTCGACGACATCCTGATCACCGGGACCCGTCGCGTCATGCCGGAGCACCTGGCCAAGCTCGAGCCGTGGCCGCTCACGGAGGCCGAGCCGTACCGGCCGGACTTCCTCGCCGGCCACGAGACGCTCCGGTACGACGTCGAACCCGAGGCCGGCCTCGAGATCGCGAAGCGGAAGATGGCGCGCGTGATCACCGACGACTGCGAGGACGACATCGGCGGCGACGAGCAGCGCGTGCACCACATGGACACGAACTACTCCGCGGTGACGTTCAAGCTGCTGCTCCTCCCGGTCTGGATCGCGACGTACCTGTACGGCGGCAAGCCGTTCCAGGTCCTGATCAACGCCCGCACCAGCGAGGTCATCGGGGAGCGCCCCTGGTCGGCGTGGAAGATCGCGGGTGCGGTGGCGGCGGCCCTCCTGGTGGTGGGCGCGGTCGTGGCGGCGGTCCTCCTGTCGAGATCGGGCTGACCACGGGGACGCCTACGCGGCATGAGGTTGCTTACGCCTCAACAGCCTGAGGCGTAAGCAACCTCGTGGTTCGCCAGGACGGGTCGGGTGGGCGTCAGCGGTCGACGCGGGCGCTGCCACCTCTCGCGAGCTTGGCGACCTCGGCCAGGGTGGCCGTCGTCGTGTCGCCCGGGGTGGTCATGGCGAGGGCGCCGTGGGCGGCGCCGTACTCGACGGCTTCCGCCAGCGACCCGAGCTCCATGAGGCCGTACGCCAGGCCCGACGCGAACGAGTCGCCGCCGCCGACGCGGTCGAGGATCTCCAGATCGGCCCGGTGCGTCGCCTCGGCGAAGCCCTCCGCGCGGGACCACGCGATCGCGCCCCAGTCGTTGACGGACGCCGTCTTGACCCCGCGCAGCGTGGTGGCGATCACCTGGAAGTTCTCGTACTCGGCGGACGCCCGCTCGATCATGGCCCGGAAGGCGCCGGTGTCCAGGTCCGTCAGATCCTCGGACACGCCCTCTACCTCGAACCCGAGCGAGGCCGTGAAGTCCTCCTCGTTCCCGATCATCACGTCCACGTGCCGGGCGAGCCGACGGTTGACCTCCCGGGCACGCTCCACCCCGCCGATGCCCTTCCACAGCGAGGGCCGGTAGTTCAGGTCGTAGGACACGATCGTGCCGTGCGCCCGCGCGGCCGCCATCGCCGCCTCGGCGACGTCCGCGGCCGACTCCGACAGCGCCGCGAAGATCCCGCCCGTGTGCAGCCAGCGCACGCCCGCGGAGAAGAGGGCGTCCCAGTCGACGTCGTCGGGCCGCATCTGGGAGATCGCGGTGTGGCCGCGGTCGCTCACCCCGAGGGCGCCGCGCACGCCGAAGCCGCGCTCGGTGAAGTTCAGGCCGTTGCGGACCTCGCGGCCGATGCCGTCGAAGTCCCGCCACCGCACCCACGACGTGTCCAGGCCGCCGGTGAGCATGAGGTCCTCCACGAGGCGGCCGACGTCGTTGTTCGCGAGGGCCGTGACGATCGCGCCGCGCAGGCCGAAGCAGCGGCGCAGGCCGCGCGCGACGTTGTACTCGCCGCCGCCCTCCCAGACGTCGAAGCTGCGGGCGTTGCGCACGCGACGCTCGCCCGGGTCGAGGCGGAGCATGACCTCACCGAGTGCGACGACGTCGTACCTGCACTCGGCGGCGGGGCGGACGGACAGCGAGGGGTTGGTCATTGTCAGGCTCCTTCGAGAAGGTCGGCCGCGGGGGGCGCGGCGGGATGCGGAGGCACGGGACGGCGGGTGGACACAAGTTCGGCACGCTCAGGCGCGCGACCCCGCCACGATCGACACGGCGTCGACGGTGCGGCGGGTGATCTCGGCGAGGTCGCCGGCGGCGACGAGCTTCTTGTCGACCATCCACGAGCCACCCACCGCGAGCACGGACGGCAGGGCGAGGTACTCGGGCAGGTTCGAGGCGCTCACGCCGCCTGTGGGGACGAACTGCACCTGTCCGAACGGCGCGGACAACGCCTTGATCGCACCCGGCCCGCCCACGACGCCGGCCGGGAACAGCTTGACGGTCGTGATGCCGAGGTCGAGCGCGGCCATGATGTCCGACGCCGTCGCGACGCCGGGCAGGATCGGCACGCCCGCCTCCTGCGCCGCTCGGACCACGGGTGCGCTCAGCCCCGGCGACACCAGGAACGAGGCGCCGGCGGCGACGGCCTCCTCGACCTGCCGCGGGTTCACCACCGTGCCGGCCCCGACCAGCATCCCGGGGTACCGGTCGGTGATCGCCTCGATCGCGGCCCGCGCGCCGGACGTGCGGAAGGTGACCTCCGCGACGGGGAGGCCGCCGTCGTCCAGGGCTCGCGCGACGCCGAGGCCCTGCTCGGCGTCGTCGACGACGACGACGGGAACCACCCGGGCGCGCCCGAGGCGTTCGAGGACCGACTGCCCCGAGCCGGGTTCGCCGGTCTCGGCTGGGGACGATGACTTCACTGACACCGTGATACTCCGAACTTCGTCGTGGCGGGTACAGAGGGCAGCCTAGGCGATCTCCACACCGATGCGGAATGCGCTTACCCAATATCCATCGGACCGGACATCTCTACCCTGAGGTGTCAAGCCATTTTCCGATCGAACTACACTCGGCACCTCGTCGCGTAGGTCCGTGTGGCGCAGCACGGCTCGCGCCAGAGGCTGTTGATCCGGACACTGGTCAGGTAGGTTCCGAACGAGCCGGGGCGGTCCCGGAGGTCCCCGACAGGAGGTACCGATGAAGCGCGCCCTGACAGCAACGATCGCCGGCGTCGCCCTCGCCGCCTCGCTCGCGGCCGTCGCGCCCGCGGCGGCGTCCGCGCCAGGCGCGGTCGGCGGGTCGTCCGACCCCGGGGCCAGGGCCGCCACCGCCGGGCTCTCCGGTACCGCGCCCGCCACCGCCGTCGGACAGGCCGATGCCACCGGCGACACGCCCGACGACGAGGACGGTTCCGCCGTGCCCGAGCAGTGGCGCTCGCTCTGGGTAGACGCCTTCAACGAGGGCATCTACACGCCGGAACAGGCGCAGGAACTGGTCGACGAGGCGTCGGCGATGAACGTCAACGCGCTGATCGTGCAGACCGCCCGCCGGTACGACTGCTTCTGCAACCGGGCGCTGTACCCGCGCACGGACGCGGCGATCGACCCGGCGCCCTACGACCCGCTGGACGAGATCATCGAGCGCGCCCACGACGCCGGGATCGAGGTGCACGCCTGGGTCACCGTGAACACGATGTGGAACCTGCCCAGCGGCCCGCCCAGCTCACCCGACCACATCTTCAACACTCACGGGCCCGACGCCGAGGGACGCGACCGCTGGATCAGCAGGATGGCCGACGGCCGTGAGGTCGTGAACAACCGCGTCTACCTCGACCCGGGCCACCCGGACGCCGTCGACTACGTCGACGCTGCCGTCGCCAGTATTGCGCGCGAGTACGACGTCGACGGCATCAACCTGGACTACATCCGCTACCCGGACCTCAGCTCCACCTCGGAGTACAGCGAGTGGGGCTACAACGACGTCGCCGTGGCCCGCTTCCAGGAGGCGACCGGCCGCACCGACGTCCCGGCGCCCGACGACGAGGAGTGGAGCCAGTGGCGCCGCGACCAGGTCACCGGTCTGGTGCGGCGGATCTACCTGTCGCTGTGGGAGATCGACCCGTCACTGCGGCTGTCGATGGACGCGATCACGTACGGCAACGGGCCCGACGCCGTCGGCGGGTGGACCAGTACCCGCGCCTACGCAGAGGTGCTGCAGGACTGGGTCGGCTGGCTCGACGAGGGGATCATGGACACGGCCGTGACCATGAACTACAAGCGCGACCACGTCCCCGCCCAGGAGGTCATGTTCGACGAGTGGTCCGAGTTCCTCGCCGACCACCAGGCCGGGCGGCAGGCCGTGAACGGCCCGGCGCTCTACCTGAACTCGCGGGAGCAGAGCGTGGCGCAGGCGGAGCAGTCGGTGGCCCCGTCCGAGGCGGGGAACACCGCGGCCGGGTGGAGCGGGTACTCGTACGCGAACCCGAGCCAGGAGGTCGTCGCGGACCCGGCGCTGCGCGACGCCGAGCAGGCGAAGCTGGCCGACGCGCTCGCCGGGCCGGGCGGGGTCTTCGAGGACGACGCCGCGGTCCCGGACATGCCGTGGAAGTCCGCGCCCGACGACGGTCACGTCACCGGAACACTCACCGCCGGGGGCCGCGACGGCGCACCGCTGGACAGCGTGCGCGTGACGCTGCGGCCGCTCGGGCCGGGCCCCGCGTACGAGCAGGTCACGGACGGTTCGGGCTGGTTCGGCTTCGCGCACGTGCCGCCGGGCAGGTACCTGGTGTGGGCCGACCCCAGCGCCGACAGCGGAGAAACGACGGGCGTCGGAGGTATCGGGGACGTCATGATGGGTATCGTCGGCGTCAAGGGGGGCAAGATCACCGAAGCCCGGTTGCGCTGAACGCAGGGGACGTGGCCGGCGCTGCGTTCAGCGCGCGGGACGTGCGCGGGCCGGAACGGGCGCCACCGGCCCCGGCCGGATGTGAGAGAGTTCAACCGGCGGCAGTCCCAGCTCTCCTGAGCCGCCTCCCGGAGGTGTGCAGAGGCATGACGGTCCTCGTGGCGTACAACGCGTCACCCCAGGGTGAGTCCGCCCTTCGAGCTGCCACCGCGGAGGCGGAGCGACGGAAACAGGACCTGTCCGTGCTGGTCCTGACCCCGCAGGAGAGCCCGGACCTCCCGTCCGACCTGGCGCATCTCCTGGACGGCGTTCCCTCCTCGGTCACGGTCAAGCCGGTCACGTACCGGACGGAGTCCGAGGACGTCGCGGAGTCCATCATCGACGCCGCCGAACGCGTCGCGGCGTCGCTCGTGGTGATCGGGGCGCGCAAGCACTCGACGGTCGGCACGTTCCTGGTGGGCTCGACGACGCAGCAGGTCCTCCTCGATTCCCCGGCGCCGGTCCTGGTCGTCAAGGCGGGCTACGCCTGACAGCCGTCGCGCAGCCGCGGCGGGACACGATCGTCCGCAGTACGTAAGGCGGAACGCCTGGACATGTGGTGCCGGCGGGCGGTTAGGCTCGTGAGATGGCAGCCGTGTCGCTCGGAATCCCCACGCTGCGGCGTGCGCCGCGCCTGAAGGACCTGCCGTCCCGTCCCGAGGACGCGCGGCTGGTCGACAGGTACGGCCGCGTCGCCCGGGACCTGCGCGTCTCGCTCACCACCGCCTGCAACCTGCGCTGCACGTACTGCATGCCGGCGGAGGGGCTGCCGGTCATCCCCCGCGACGAACTGCTCACGCCGGGCGAGATCGCGCGTCTGATCGGGATCGGCGTGCGGATGGGTATCCGGGACGTCCGTTTCACCGGCGGCGAGCCGCTGATGCGGCGGGACCTGGAGGAGATCCTCGCGGCATCACGCGAAGCGGCGGACGAGGCGCTGCGGGAGCAGCCGTCGTCGGACACCGTGCTCTTCGCCATCACGACCAACGCGCTGGGCCTCGACAAGCGCGCGGACGCGCTCGTCGCCGCCGGGCTGGACAGGATCAACGTCAGCCTCGACACGGTGGATCATGCCGCGTTCGCCGCGCTCACCCGGCGCGACCGGCTCGACGACGTGCTGACGGGGATCCGCGGCGCGATCGCCGCCGGGCTGGACCCGGTGAAGATCAACGCCGTGCTGCTGCCCGAGGTCCTGGCGGGCGCTCCCGACCTGCTCGCCTGGGCGCTGAAGCACGGCTGCCGGCTGCGCTTCATCGAGGAGATGCCGCTGGACGCCGACGGCAACTGGACCAGGAACGACGTCGTCTCCGCTGCCGACCTGCTGGAACGGCTCGGCACGCGGTTCACGCTCACGCCCGCCGGCCGGGAGGACCCGTCCGCCCCGGCTGAGGAGTGGCTGGTCGACGACGGGCCGGGGACGGTCGGGATCATCGCCTCGGTGACGCGCTCGTTCTGCCGGGACTGCGACCGCACGCGGCTCACGGCCGAGGGAACGGTCCGCTCCTGCCTGTTCGGCAACGAGGAGACGGACCTGCGCGGGCTGCTGCGCTCCGGCGCGTCGGACGAGGAGGTCGCCGACGCCTGGCGCGGCGCCATGTGGGCCAAGCCCCGCGCCCACGGCTCGGACGCCCCGGAACTGGCCAGCGACGCCTTCGCCGACACGGCCCGCTCGATGGGCGCCATCGGCGGCTGAGGGAGGCGCACGCCCTTGACCGCCTCAGTCACGGATCCGCTCGACGATCCAGGTCTCCCGCCGACCTCATCGTCGCGCTCGTGCCGCCCGCCGCGTGGCCAGTAGTGCGACGAGTATGACGGCGTACGTCGCCAGCAGCCAGATCACGACGTGCCCTCGCGCGCAGGTTCGAGTTCGTGGGCTGCCAGGAGAGCCCTGTCGAACCCACGCCGCTCGATGTATACGCGGACTGGCCACGCCCCCGGTACTTCGATCTCGACCACCATCCCGACCGCGCCGAGCAGCATGCGTGGCCCGTCCACGACCCGCACCCGGTCACCGACCTGCCACACGCGGGGCTCGTTGGCCGAGCTGGTGGAGTCGTCCACGGTCTGGTCGTCCCAACCATCCAGGGCTGCGCTACCGGGGCCGTTCAACGTGCCGTCCCCGCACTCGGCGGAAGGCCGACGATCGCGCGTAGTGCTCGGGCGGCACCGTCCTCGGCCAGGGTTCCGGTGACCTCGTTCGCGGCCTGGCGCACCTGGACGGGTGCGTGGGCCATCGCCACGCCGCGAGCGGCCCACCGCAACATACTGATGTCGTTCGCGGAGTCGCCGATCGCGACCGTGCCCGATGCCGGGACGCCAAGAGCTGCGCGTACTCGTTCGAGGGCAGTCGCCTTGGAGATCCCGCCGCAGGTGACGTCGACCCATTCGCCGTGGACAGCGTGCGCGGTCAATCCCGCCTCACGCAGGCCCTCGACCAACCAGGCCGCGCCCTCGCCTACCAGTGCGACACGCGGCGCGGGTGCCGCCCAGAGCCCTTCCAGGTTCGACAGGTGCAGCACACCCGGCAGCTCGTGGGCCTCGAACCGGCCGGTAACTCGGTATCCGTGCCCGGGAATCTCAGCCGCGATGCGAAGGCGCAGCTTCGGAGCCACAAACCGCACCACCGCCTCGACGTCGACCAGGTGGCGCTCGACGATCTTGACCTTGCCGTCACCGATGCGGGCCGTGATCGCACCGTTGGATGTGATGAGCCAGCCGTCGTGCAGACCGAGTTGTAGCGCCACCGGCACCGCGCCGATCAACGACCTGCCGGTCGCCAGCACCACACGGTGGCCCAAGTCCGAGACGGCGCGAACCGCGTGGACGACGGCGTCGGACGGCGGACGGCCGGTCTCCGCGAGTGTGCCGTCGATGTCGAGGGCGAAGAAATGCTGCGCCATGGTCGTATTCGCGGACATCGCGTTGGTCGTGGTCATCTGGCAGTCTCCTGGAAGTTCGGAAGCGCGGCGGGGAAGCCTGCCTGGGATGGCTCACCCGTAGTCCCCAAGCACATGTGATCCGGGAGAGCGGGCACAGGTGGTCGGCAGGTCAACTTGGTCAACTTCGTGACGTCGGCGACTCCCTCACACGGATTCCGTGGACAGGCGTTGCGGGGCGCGAGAAGGTAGTTGCCCATGTCCGAACCTGGTGAGGGGACCAGCATGGAGACCGCCCGACCACGAAACGAGACCCTGGCGGCGTGCCTGGACGAGCTGGGCTGGAGTCCCAAGATGCTCGCGCGCAGGCTCAACAGCACTTTCGGTGTCGGGACGGTCGCTGAGAGTGCCCCGTATCACTGGCGGGACGCCAACCGAACACCGCGGGTACCGATGCCGACACTGGTCGCTCACGTCCTGTCGCAGGCTCTGGAGCGGGAGGTGTCAGCTACGCACCTCTGGCCGGATGCTCGTGGTGGGGACGGACCGTTTGCCTCTGCCGCGGCCGGACTGGTCGGTCCGTGGTCACGTCACAGCCTGCTGACGATCATCGAGACCTGGTTGGTCAGCGGCCTGACGGACCGCCGCCACTTCCTGGCACTCTCGGGCACCGCCTTGCTGAGCCTCGTCTCGGAGTTCCTGGACGAGAACACCGCGATCCACGGTGGGCACGCCCCGGTGGGGCGTACGGGCGAACCGGTCGTCGACCAGGTCGAACTCAACTTGCCACTGTTGCAGCAGCTCGACGACGACTACGGCGGAGCACGCCACCTGTCCTACGTCGGGGCTCAGTTCCGGTCGGTAGGGCTCGTGATCAAGGAACAACACTTCAGCGAGGCCGTGCGGACACGCCTGATCCGGGCGCTGGCCGAGATCGGACAACTCGCCGGGTGGATGGCGTTCGACGCAGGTCACCACGGTCTCGCGCAGCGTTACTTCTCCACTGCGCTACGAGCGGCGCACGACGTCGGTGACCGTCTACTTGCCGCGCACATCCTGGGCGATATGTCGTTCCAGGCGGCTTCCCGAGGCGATACCACCAACGGCACCCGACTTATCGAGGCGGCACGCGCCGCGTCCTGGGATTCGGCGATCGTGCACGCGTCGGTGATGTCCCGGGCCGCGTTTGCCTATGCCGCGGCAGGCGAGGCCGACCAGGCCCAGCGGGCTCATGCCGACGCCCGGGAATCGATCGACCAGCACCGGGCCGATGATCCGACGCCGCGATGGATGTACTTCCTCACACCGAACCACCTGGACTGCCAGTACGGGTACGCCCTGGTGGACCTGGGCCGGACAACGGCCGAGACGGGGTCGACCCGCAAGGC
This sequence comes from Myceligenerans halotolerans, assembly GCF_054782975.1. NCBI lineage: Bacteria > Bacillati > Actinomycetota > Actinomycetes > Micrococcales > Promicromonosporaceae > Myceligenerans > Myceligenerans halotolerans. Next base: position 449,907 of record NZ_BAAGRL010000006.1, on the reverse strand, counting down.
GCGCCTGTTGGTGCGTGAAGGTCAGCGCCTGCTGGAGAAGGGAGCACACCGCATCACCGGGACCCAGTACGGTCAACGCCGTGCACTGTTCGAGGGCGCCTGGCTCACCCTGTCCTACAGCGTGTCCGGCGACCTGGAACGTGCCTGCGAGGTCGGTTCGACGGCGATCACGCGGCGTTCCATGGTCAGCTCCCCACGCAGCGACGCCGTGTTGCGAAGCGTCACGACCGAACTGCGTAAGCGACAGCGCAACCAGTACGTTCATGACTTCCTACCGGAGCTGGAGCACGCCCTGCGATGACGACCTCTGACCATGCCGACGTCGTAGTCCTCGGTGCCGGCGTGATCGGCCTGACCACAGCGATCGAGCTTACCCGGCGCGGCCGCACCGTCCGGGTCGTGGCCCACAACATCCCCGGCATGACCTCCCTCGCCGCCGGGGCGTCCTGGGGGCCCTACCTCGTCGAACCATGGCCACACGTACGTCGCTGGTCCCTGTACACCCTGGACGTCCTGCGCGAACTCGCGGACGTACCTGGCACCGGAGTGCGCCAGGTCTGGGGTCTTGAGGCAGCACGTCACCCGATGCCGGCGCCTCCGTGGGCCGACCTCCTGCCAGACTTCGCGCCCGCCCAGCCGCACGAGCTGCCGCCCGGTTTCCAGGCAGGCTTCCGCTTCGCGACCCCGCTGATCGACATGCCCGTCCATCTCGACCACCTCACCAAGCAGGCCCGCTCCCTCGGAGTCACGTTCCAGCAGCAGTCCATCGCCGAACTCTCAGAACTGACGTCGGGAGCCGCGCGGCCCGCGAGCGCGATCGTCAACTGCGCCGGCAACGACGCCGGCCGACTCGCCGGAGACACCGCCCTGTATCCCATCCGCGGACAACACGTCGTCGTACAGAATCCCGGGATCACCGAGTTCTTCTCCGAAGAGACCGGGACTTCCCCGGACCTGACCTGCTTCTATCCCCACGGCGACACCGTCGTCCTCGGCGGCACGGCAGTCGAGACGGCCTCCAGGGAACCCGACCCCGACGCGGCCCGGTCCATCATCGAACGCTGCGCCGAGATCGAACCCCGACTGGCCACCGCCACCGTCCTGGAACACCGGATCGGACTACGCCCCACCCGCCCCACCATCCGCGTCGAACTCGACGCACACAGCGACATCCCCATCGTGCACAACTACGGACACGGCGGAGCAGGCGTCACCTGCTCCTGGGGATGCGCCGAACAAGCAGCCGACCTCATCGCTCCACAACCCGCGTAGAACGCTTCCTTGTCGCGGCCGAGCGGGCCGCCGTCGTACCGCTGCCGTCGCTGCCCCCCGTGCCGTTCGGCAAGAGTTCGCCGCCCGGACGATGTGGCATGACGCGCGCCACCGCTACAACCCGACCCACTCTGATTCCCCGTCGGTGAACTGCTGCCTCTTCCAGATGGGGACCTCGGCCTTGATGCGCTCGACCAGCAGCGAACACGCCTCGAACGCCTCCCTGCGGTGACCGGCCGAGGCAGACGCGACGAGCGCGACGTCCCCGACCTCGAGGTGGCCGTAGCGGTGCACCGCGGCGACGCGCAGCCCGGTCTCGGCCGCGACAGCCTGGCACACTTTTCGCAGGACGGCGGCGGCGTCGGGATGCGCCTCGTAGTCGAGACTGGTCACGGAGCGTCCACCGTCGTCGTCCCGGACGACGCCGCGGAACGTCACGACGGCGCCGCACTCGGGCGCGGCCACGGCCCCCTCGACGGCGCGGGTCACGCTCTCGCCGAGGACGGCGTCGGTCACAGTGCTCACGTCACTCACGCCCCCACCCTATGCACCCGGGTCTCGCGGACGGCAGCCGTCTCGGAAGGCGGCAGAAGAGGCATGAGGCTGCTTGCGCCAAGCGGGCGTTTGGCGCAAGCAGCCTCGTGGTTCCCCACATGTCGATGAGTCTCCGGTCCGTTCGTCGTCCCATCAAGGGAGCATCCCTTCGATCCGTACCACCTGGAGGAGACCATGACCACCACGCCCGAAACCACCGCACTGCCCGGGCGCCCGCCCGTCGTCGACCCCGCCACCTGGGAGGCCGCCCGCGACGAGCTGCTCGTCCGCGAGAAGGCACACACCCGCGAGGGCGACGCGATCGCCGCCGCCCGGCGCCGCCTGCCGATGGTGGAGTTCGACGGCAGCACGCCGGTGGTCGGCCCGGACGGTCCCGTGCCGTTCATCGACCTGTTCCAGGGCCGCGACGAACTGCTGGTCTACAAGCACATGTGGCACGACGGCGCCCCGTTCGAGGGCCAGTGCGAGGGCTGCACCGTCTCCGCCTGGCACATGAAGGACGCGGCCTACCTCAACGCCCGGGGAGTCTCGTTCGCGATCCTGACCGAGGGGCCGTGGGAGGAGGTTCCGCCGTACCTCGAGTTCATGGGCTACACCCAGCCCTGGTACTCGGTGCGTGGGCTCGACGAGCCGATCGGCGGCGAGATGGGCCACATCACCTGCTATGTGCGCGACGGCGACCGCACCTTCCTCACCTACGACACCACCGGCCGCGGCACCGAGCAGCTGAGCGGATCGTTCGCGCTGCTCGACCTCACGGCGTACGGCCGCGGCGAGGCCTGGCAGGATGCTCCGGACGGCTGGCCCGAGGGCCACGACCCCTGCTGGTACTGGCGCTCCGACGCCGACGGCGTCAATGGCTGGGGCCCGGCCAGCCGGCCGGTTCCGCAGTGGACCCGCCCGGGCGCGACCCCGGTGGACCCGGCGGCGGCCCACGCCCACCACCACTGACTGCCCACACCGCTCGCCCGCGCACGACGCCGACCCGCCCGGAGCGCCCGCGACGCCCGGAGCGCGTCGCGCGGATGATCGGTCCCTCTGTGAATGATCGGCAGATCGAACTACCGATCATTCACAGAGTGACCGACCACGGATGCGGTCGGCCATGCCATGACCGACGGGCTGTCCCGGCGGCGCCTTCCCGGCGGACCACACCGTCACAGTGGCAGGATCGTCACCTCGTCGCCCGCGCGCAGTTCGGTGACGTCGGCGGGCACGTCGATCAGCACGTCGGCCGCTGCCATGGACGCGACCAGGTGCGATCCCGGCCCTCCGACGATCTCGACCACCGGCAGGGTTCCGCTCCCCACCCCGGCCGCGTCCCGGGGCCCTGCCACCCCGGCCTCGTTCCGGGGCCCTGACGTCCAGGCCGCGGGGCCGGCCGCCGAGTCGCCGTCCCGGACCCGGCCCCGCAGGAACTGCCGCTTGCCGCCGGGGGACGCGAGACCGCCGTCGGGCAGCCCCTCCGGTGCGAGGACCGCGCGCAGTTCCCCGATCGGCGGAAGTCCGCCGGCGCGGCGCAGCAGGTCGCGCAGGAACACGACGAACGACACCTGCGTGCTCACCGGGTTCCCCGGGAACGTCAGCACGGGCGTCCCGTCCAGCCGCCCGAATCCCTGCGGCCCGCCCGGCTGCATCGCGACCGGCCGGAAGACGACGTCGGCCAGCACGTCCTTGATCACCTCGTGCGCCCCCTGGCTCACGCCGCCCGAGGTGATCACCACGTCCGCCGACGACGCCGCCCGGCGCAGCGTCTCGCGCGCGGCGTCCTCGTCGTCACCCACCCGGTCGGTGCGCGCGACCACGCCGCCCGCCGCCCGCACCGCCGCCGCGAGCGCCACGGCGTTCGCGTCCCAGATCTGCCCGGGTCCCGCGGGCTCGCCGGGCGCGACGAGCTCGCTCCCTGTCGACACGATCGCCACGCTGACCCGCCGTCGTACGGGGAGCTGCCCGATCCCGCAGGCCGCCGCGGCGGCGAGGTGATGCGGCGCGAGGACGGTGCCGGCGGGCAGCACGAGGTCGCCCGCGCGAACGTCGGACCCGGCCTCCCGCACGAAGTCGTCGGCCACGCGCGGGACGCGAACCTGCACGGTGTCCGACGACGGCCGGGGTGCCTCGCGGTTGAAGGTGCCGACGTCGGTGTCCTCCACGGGCACGATGGCGTCCGCCCCGTCCGGTACGGGGGCGCCGGTCATGATCCGCACCGCGGAGCCGGGCGCGAGCGGTTCGGGCTGTCCCGGCCGGGCGGCGATCTCGCCGGCCACGGGCAGCACGACGGGAGCATCGGCCGACGCTCCCGCGACGTCCGAGGCCCGCACGGCGAACCCGTCCATCTGGGAGTTCCGGAACCGGGGCAGGGGCTCGGGTGCGACGACGTCCGCGGCAAGGACACGGCCGAGCGCGTCGCCGACGTGCAGTCGCTCCACGGACCGCTCGCGTAGGGGACCACCGCCCGCGATGTTCCCCGGTCCTGCTGCCGGCTCCGCCAGAAGCGCCTCGACGTCGGCCCGATGCTGCTGAACACTCACGCGGCTGCCCACCCGATGAACCTACCTGACCGGGGTTCTCCCCTGAACTTCACCAGGGGTTCCCCGGGGATGCCGCCGTACTCGGCCGTTCACCGCCGGGGAATCGCTAGGCTCGCGGCAATGGCTAGCCAACAGGAAGACCGGATGCGGGTGTTCGTCGACTGCCGCTACGTGCGGATCGGGAGGCACGACGGCATCAGCCGGTACACCGTGGGGATCGTGCGCGAGCTGGCGCGCCTCATGCCGCTGGAGCTGCTCGTCCACGACGAGCGGCAGCTCGCCCACCTGCCCGACCTGCCGTGGCACCGCATCAGCGCGCCGACGAGCTGGCGCGAGCCGTTCGTCGCGCTGCAGGTGCGGCGGCTGCGGCCCGACGTCGTGTTCAGCCCCATGCAGACCATGGGGTCCTGGGGGCGGAACTACCGGCTGGTGCTCACCCTGCACGACCTCATCTACTACCGGCACCCGACCCCGCCCCACGACCTGCCCCTGCCGGTGCGGGTCCTGTGGCGGCTGTTCCACCTGGCGTGGTGGCCGCAGCGGATGCTGCTGAACGGGGCGGACGCCGTCGTCACGGTGTCGGGGACGACGGCGGGGCTCATCGCCGGGAGGCGCCTCACGCGACGGCCGGTCACGGTGGTGCCGAACGCCGCGGAGCCGGTGCCCGAGCGCGAGGCGGACCTGGCGCGCGAGCCGCGGACGGGCGCGCTCGTGTACATGGGCTCGTTCATGCCCTACAAGAACGTGGAGACGCTGGCGCGGGCGACGGCCCTGCTGCCCGGCTACGAGCTGCACCTGCTGTCCCGGGCCCCGGACGACGCCCGTGAGCGACTGACCGCCCTGGCGGGTGCCGGGCGGCTCGTGTTCCATGACGGCGTGTCCGACGAGGAGTACCGGCGGCTGCTGCGGGGCGCGACGGCGCTCGTGTCGGCGTCGCGGGACGAGGGTTTCGGGATCCCGCTGGTCGAGGCGATGCTGCTCGGCACTCCCGTGGTGGTGAGCGACATCCCGGTGTTCCGGGAGGTCGGCGGGGAGGCCGGCGAGTTCGTCGCGCCGGACGACGCCGAGGGGTTCGCCGCCGCGGTCCGGGCGCTGGAGGAGCCGGGCGTCTGGGACAAGCGCTCGGACGCGGCCCGCGAGCGGGCGGCCCACTTCGGCTGGCCACTCTCGGCCGCCACGCTCGCGGCGCTTCTCCGCAGTCTGTAGTCCGGCCCGTCGTCGGTCAGGCGTGCACGTGCGCCTTGTGGCCCACCGCCGCCGAGACGTCCTGCTCCGCCACCGCGAGCATGCGGTCCGCGAGTCGCCGTAGCGCGCGGGCCGCCGCGATCTCGTCACCGATCTGGGGTACCTCGGGGTCCTCCGGCGCCTTGCGGGCGTGCCCGACGGCGCGTACCTCCGGCAGGCCGCGGACGGTCGCCTCCGCGGTCGTGCTCCCGGAGGACTCGCTGAGCGTGATCTCCACCTGCCACGTGAGCGTGCGGGTGCTGACGCCGCCGCCGGTCCCGCCGGCTTCGTCGTCGGCCACGAACACCGGCTCGGAATGATCGACGAACGTGTCGGGGCCGGGGAAGACGAGCGTCTCCTCGCCGTTGTCGGACCAGCGCACGCGGTACGGGGGCGATCCGTCACCATGCGGGCATTCGACGACGATGCCGTCCCGCGTGGGGCCCCCGACCACGCCCGAGGCCGTCACGATCCGGTCTCCCACTGCTGCCTTCATGGTTGCCTCCTCGTCGAGCGGTCCTCGTCTCCATCATGCGCCCGACGGGGCGGTCCTCGCACCCCCTCCGTGCCGTCGTGACGTCTCGTGGGGAGCCGTTTCCGGGTGGGAGCCGTGCGCGCCCTGCGCCGATGTCAGGCCGCGACCGGGACCGCGCCCATGACCTTCTCGTAGAGGGCCTCGAAGACGCCGAGGGTGGCGCCCATCGTGTGCGCCTGGATCAGCTCGCGGCTCGCGTCGCCGTAGCGCTCGCGCAGGGCCGTGTCGGTGAGCAGCGTCCGCAGGTGGCCGGCCAGCTCGTCGATGTTCCCCGGCCGGAACAGCTCGCCGTTGGAACCGGGGCGGACCAGGTGCGGGAGCGCCATGGCGTCGGCGGCGACGACTGGCAGCCGGGCCGCCATGGCCTCCATCGTGACGATGCTCTGCAGCTCGGCCACGCCCGGCATGCAGAACACGTCTGCCGAGGCGTAGGCGGCCAGCAGCTCGTCGTCGGACAGGAAGCCGCGGAACCGCACGCGACCGGCCACGCCGAGCTCGTCGGCGAGCGCCTCCCAGGTGGCGCGGCGTTCGCCCTCGCCCACCACGTCGAGGCGCCCGGGCACGTCGGACGCGATGCGCGCGAACGCGCGGATCAGCTCGTCGACCCGCTTCTCCTGGTCGAGCCGGCCGACGAACAGCACGGTGGGCTCGTACATCGCGGTGGGGCCGGTGGGCGCTCCGCGTCGCGCGGCGACGGCGTCGCGCGCCCGCTCGTAGGCGTCGGCGTCGATGCCGTTGGACACCGGGAACGCGCTGGTCAGGCCCGCGCGGCGGGTGATGAGGTCGACGGCGCTCGGGGTGGGCGCGGTGACGACGTCGGCCCGCGAGTAGACGCGGCCGAGGTCGCGGTACATCCACCCGGCGAACGCCTCGTGCATCGAGGCCGGGATGGGCAGGTAGCCCACGATGTTCTCGGGCATGAGGTGGTTGGTCGCCACCAGAGGGACGCCGGTGCGCTTCGCGTGGTGCACGACGGCGCGGCCGAGCGACAGGTGCCCGTTGGTGTGGACGACGTCGGGCCGCACGCGCTCGTACACGTCACGCACCTCCGTCGTCGCCTCCCACGGCGCGCAGACCCGCATCGCCTCGAACCCCGGCAACCGCCGGGACGTCACCCGGTGCACGACGACGCCGTCGCGCATCTCGGTGCCGGGCGCGCCTTCCGGCGACGGGGCGACGACGTGGACTTCGTGACCACGTGCCGCGAGCCCGGCGGAGAGTCGGTCGGCGAAGCGGGCGGCACCGTTGACGTCGGGGGCGAACGTCTCGGCACCGACGAGGATCCGGAGCATGTTCACTGTAGGTTCTCCTGTGGTACAGCCCCGTGCGGGGCGTTGACCTGCTGTCACCTGCACCCGTCTAAGACGGACAGGACTGGCATTTGGTTGTGGACGATTCGTTTCAAAGTCTGGCCGCCACCACCGGCTCCTGCTCGGCGCGAGCCGCGACGGCGTCAGGATGGTGATGAGCGAGGGTGAAGACGCCGGCGGCCGCGGTCAGCGCCGCGGCGCCGAGCAGCACCCAGGCGCCGATCGGCGTCGTCGACCCTTCACCGAGCAGGACCCCGCCCAGGACGACGGCGACCAGCGGGTCGCCGACGGTCAGGCAGGCGATCACGATCTCCGGCGCCCCGGCGTGGAAGGCATGCTGCACGAGCCAGGCGCCGACGACGAACGCGACGAACGCCCCGGCCACGCAGCCGAGCACGAACGGGGACAGGAGCCCTTCGCTCGCGGCCGCCTGGGCGGCGACCCGGACGAGGGCGGACACCAGGCCGTAGGCCGCCGCCACCGCGCCGGCGAGGGCGAGGCAGCGCAGCGGGCCGCGGCCCCGCCGCGCCATCCCGGCGAAGCCGAGCAGCGCGACGATCCCGCCGATCACGATTCCCGCCGTGAGCGTCGCCGTGGACGACGGCGTGCCGGTGGTCGCCGATCCCGCGGACGCGACGACGAACACCACGACGCCGCCGACGGTCAGCGCCGTACCGCCGAGCACGCCCCAGGAGGGCGCGCTGCGCGACTTCCACGCCGACATCAGCACCGCCAGGGGCACGGCGAGAACGCCGATCGGCTGCACCACCCGCAGCGGGGCGAGCAGCAGCGCCACCGCGTGCACGAGCGAACCGGCCGCCGCGAGGCCCGCGCCCTGGAGCCAGCGCCGGCGTCGGACGATGGCCAGCAGGTGGCGGACGTTCATGTGCTGGGCCGGACCACCCGCCGGAATCGAGGCCGGTTCCGAGGCGTCGTCGCTCTCCGGTGCGTCCGGGTGCTCGGTGGTGGTCACCGCGTGGTGCTGGAGCACCGACGCCGCGGCGAAGCACACGGCGCCGAGCAGCGTCAGGCCGACGGCGATCAATGTCATGCGCCCATACTGTATGCCCCCTGGGTGTCCCAACCATGGGGGTCTCCCCCTATTCATCGGGGGTTCACCCCCAACTTGGTCTGGGGTTTCCCGCAGGTCCCACAGAACCCGCCCGTGCAGTGGCTAGGCTTCGGCACGATGGCACACGAACCGCTCCCCTCCCCCTACGCGGCGCTGATCGCCGGGACGCCCGTCGCGCGTTCCGCTCTCACGGTCCGCGGCGGCAGGACGCACCTGTGGCGCTACGGGCCCGACGACGCGCGCGAGCACCTGGTGCTGCTGCACGGCTTCCGGGGCGACCACCACGGACTCGAGCCGATCGTGGCTCATCTCCTCCGGGTTTGCCCTGATCTCCGGGTAACCGTCCCCGACCTGCCGGGCTTCGGTGCCTCGCCACCCCTACCGGGCGCGCGGCACGACGTCGTCGGCTACGCCTCCTGGGCCCGCGCCCTGCTGCGGAAGCTCGCACCCGAGGGCGACATCGTGCTGGCGGGCCATTCCTTCGGCTCGGTGATCGCGGCGGCGACGATGGCGACGTCTTCCGCCGCGCCCGCGTCCGCGTCGCCAGGTCCGCGGACGGACGCGGGCCCGGCGGGGGCCGGCGAGCCGGACGCCGGGCAGGCGGGAGCCGGCGAGCCGGACGTAGAGCCGGTGAGGAACGCCGTGACGGACGCGGGGCATACCGGCTCCGACGGCCCGGCGGCTTCGTTGGCCCGGCAGCTCGTGCTGATCAACCCGATCCCGCGGCGGCCGCTGAGCGGGCGGGACACGTTCTCCGTGGGCGCCACCGCCGTGCTGCACGCGGTGGCCGGGATCCTCCCGGAGGAGACCGGGACCTCGCTCCTGCGCCATCGGCTGCTCACGCGGGTGGCGAGCATCGCCATGGTACGGACGCCGGACCGGGCGCTGCGCCGCTGGATCCACGAGGAGCACGACCGGTACTTCGCCCGGTTCGCGACGCGGGCGTCCCTCCTGGAGTCGTTCCGCGCGTCGATCACGGCGAGCGTCCGGGACTCCGCGGCCGCCGTCGACGTCCCGACGCTGCTGGTCGGAGGCGCGAAGGACGACCTGGCGCGCGTCCCGGACCAGCAGGCCCTGGCGGCAGGGTTCCGGGACGCCCGCCTGACCCTGATCCCGGGTGTGGGCCACCTGACCCACTACGAGACCCCGGCCGAGGTCGCCACGGAGATCGCGGTGTTCCTCGCGGAGAAGCGCACCCCGGCTGCGGCGGTCTGAGGACTGCCGGTCGGCTGGATGTCGGGACCGGTCGGTCGGATGTCGGATGGTCGGCAGCCCGGGCTGCCGACCATCCGACATCCGACCGACCGCGCTCAGAGGCGTTCGATGACCGACAGCGGGTCCTCCACCGCGCTCGTCACCGCCCGGAGGAACGCCGCCGCCTCGACGCCGTCGCAGACCCGGTGGTCGAAGACGAAGGTCACCTGCGCGATCTTGCGCGGATCCACCATCCCCTCCACCACCCACGGCCGGTCGATGATCCGCCCGACACCCAGCATCGCCACCTGGGGATGGTTGATGATCGGCGCGCTGCCGTCGACCCCCAGGCCGCCGTAGTTGTTCAGCGTGAACGTGCCCGCCGCGAGCTCCTCGTTCGTGGCCCTGCCCGCGCGGGTCCGCGCGACGAGGTCCCGGATCGCGGCGTCGAGGCGTGCGGTCGTCATCCGCTCCGCGCCGAGCACCGCCGGGGCGACCAGCCCGCGACTGCCCTGCACCGCCAGGCCGAGGTTCACCCGGTCGAGCTGCACGATCTCGTCCCGCTCCGCGTCGACGCGCGCGTTCAGCACCGGATGCTCGGCGAGCGCCGCGGTGACGAAGCGGGCCAGGTACGCGAGCAGTCCGGGCCCGTCGGGCCGCGCGGCGCGCAGTTCGGTGAGGGCGGTGAAGTCGACGTCGACCCAGATCGTCGCCTCGGGGATCTCGGTCCGGCTGCGCGACATCGCCGTCGCCGCCGCCTTCTGGAACCCGGTCAGCGGGACCCGGACCTCCCCGTCCGTCCGCGTCGCGCCGGGGCCGGCCACTTCGGCCGGGGACGCACCCGTTTCGGCGACACCGGTTCCGATCACACCGGTTCTGGGCGCCCCGAAACCGGGGTCGCCGGACCCGGACACCGCGGAGTCGGACCCTCGAGGGCTGAACACCCCGGAACCGGACGCCCCGGAACGGGAACCCTCGGAGCTGAACGCCTCGGAGTCAGACCCCTCGGAACCCGACATCCCAGACACCTGCGGCTGCGACCGGCCACGTCCCGATCCGCGCACGTCGTGGGCGAGCCGGCCGGGATCCCGGGGACGACGGCGGCGCCGCGGTCCCGTCTGCTCCGGCGCACCGCCCCGCGTCCCGTATCCGACCAGGACGTTGCCGGACCCGGCACGTTCCTCCTCCCGGTAGGCCTCGTCCCCGGCCTCGGGCCCGGGGTTCACGGCACTCGCGGGTTCCCCCGCAGCCGCCGTCGTCGGCCGGGGATCCTGCGCCGACGTGCCGTCCGGCGTCGCCGGGTTCGCGCCGGCCGGGGCCGGGGCCGGCTCGCCGACCTCCAGGAGCGGCAGCCCGACCTCGAGCATCTCGCCCTCGCCCGCGCACAGCCGCTCCACCACGCCCGCGTACGGCGTCGGCACCTCCACGACGGACTTCGCGGTCTCCACCTCGGCGACCGCCTGGTCGACGACGACGATGTCCCCCTCCGCGACCAGCCAGGTCACGATCTCGGCCTCGGTCAGTCCCTCACCCAGGTCGGGCAGGGGGAACGTCCTGGTCATGCGGTCTCCTCCGGCTTTCGGGACGTCCCCGCGCGATGGGCCGCCAGGATCGGGTGTCCGCCGTCGCCGTGTCCGCCGTCCTCCCAGCGGAGGTCGTCGACGGCGTCGAGGACCCGGTCCACGTCGGGCAGGTGCAGGTGTTCGAGCTTGGGCGGCGGGTACGGGATGTCGAGCCCGGTCACGCGCCCGACCGGCGCGGCGAGCGCGTCCCAGCAGCGTTCGGTCACGCGCGCCGCGATCTCGGAGGCCACGCTGACGAATCCCGGCGCCTCCGCCACCACGACGGCCCGCCCGGTGGAGCGCACGGCCCGGCACACCGTCTCGTCGTCGAACGGCTGGAGCGAGCGCACGTCCACCACCTGCAGGCTCCGTCCCTCGGCGGCCGCCGCGGCGGCCGCGTCCAGTGCGACGGGCACGCTCGGCCCGTACGCGATCAGCGTCGCATCGGTCCCGGGGCGGCGCACCACCGCCCGCCCGACGGGGGCGACCGGCAGGTCGAGGTCCACCTCGTCGGCGCCGAAGTACAGTTTCTTCGGCTCCAGGAACACGACCGGGTCGTCGGACGCGATCGCCGCCCGCAGCAGCCCGTAGGCGTCGGCCGGGTCCGACGGCGTCACCACGTGCAGCCCTGGCGTGTGCGCGAAGTACGCCTCCGACGAGTCGCTGTGGTGCTCCACCCCGCCGATCCCGCCGGCGTACGGCACGCGGATCACCATCGGCAGCGCCACCTGCCCGCGCGTGCGGTTGCGCATCTTCGCGACGTGGCTCGTGATCTGCTCGAACGCCGGGTAGGCGAACGCGTCGAACTGCATCTCGACCACCGGCCGCATGCCGTTCATCGCCATACCGACCGCGACGCCGACGATCCCCGCCTCGGCCAGCGGCGTGTCGAAGCAGCGCTCCTCGCCGAACTCGGCGGTGAGGCCGTCGGTGACACGGAAGACGCCGCCCAGCCGGCCGACGTCCTCCCCGAACACGCACACGCTCTCGTCCGCGGCCATCGCGTCGCGCAGCGCGCGGTTCAGCGCCTGGGCCATCGTGAGCTTCTCATTCATCGGGCACCTCCGGTGGCGGGCGCGCGTCCGGTGGCGGGCGCGGTCGGCACATCGCGCGCGGCCTCGTCCGCGAGCATGGCTCGTTGCTCGTCCAGCTGCGGCGTCGGGGTCGTGTAGACGTGCTCGAACAGCTCGGACGGGTCGTGGCCGACGTCGGTCCCGAGTTCCTCGCGCAGGCGGGCGGCCATGCGCTCGGCGTCGTCGGCGAACGCGGCCAGGCGCGCCTCGTCGACGTCGCCGCGGTCGGTGAGGAAGGTCCGCAGCCGGTCGATGGGATCCCGGCGGGACCAGGCGGCGACCTCGTCGGCGTCCCGGTAGCGGGTGGCGTCGTCGGCGTTGGTGTGGGCCTGCATGCGGTAGGTGTGCGCCTCGACGAGCTGGGGTCCGCCGCCCGCGCGGGCGGCGTCGACCGCGGCCCGGAGCACGGCGAGCAGCGCGGCGACGTCGTTCCCGTCGACGCGCTCGCCGGGGATGCCGTACCCGGCGCCCTTGTGCGCGAGGGACGGCGCGGCGGTCTGCCGGGACAGCGGCACGGAGATGGCGAACGTGTTGTTCTGCACCAGGAACACGACGGGCGCGTGCAGCACGGCCGCGAAGTTGAGCGCCTCGTGGAAGTCACCCTCGCTGGTGCCGCCGTCGCCGCACAGAGCGAGCACGACGGTGTCCTCACCGCGCAGCCGGGCGGCGTGCGCGACGCCGACCGCGTGCGGGAGCTGGGTGGCCAGCGGCGTCGTCAGCGGCGCGACGTGGTGTGCGGCCACGTCCCAGCCGTGGTGCCATTCGCCGGACAGCAGGGTCAGGGTCTGGCCCGGATCGACCCCGCGGGCCACCACGGCGGCGGTGTCACGGTAGGTGGGGAAGAGCCAGTCGCCGTCGGACAGTACCTGCGCGGCCGCGACCTGGCACGCCTCCTGCCCGTGGGAGGACGGGTAGACGGCGAGCCGGCCCTGGCGGACCAGGGCGTAGGCCTGGTCGTTGAACCGGCGGGCGCTGATCATCGCGCCGAGGGCGGCGACCAGGTCCTCTCCGGGCGGGAGCTGCCAGCGCCCGGGACGGTCGGACGCGTCGAGCGCCTGGGTCTCAGGGCCGACGACGGTGGGCGGGGAAGCTGCTTCTGCTGACGCGGCGGCGCGCGCGGGGGTGACCGGAGCGCCGTCGCTGTCGATCAGGGTCACCGGCTCCGTCGCCGGCAGCAGACCCTCAGGATCAGGTCTCATGGTCCGATTGTCGGACTGAGGGCCATCTGGTTGCCATGACCTGGCAAAGGTCGAGAAGATGTGTCGTAACGCGGGCCTTTTCGAAGCCGATCGTCCGGCCCGCGCCCACGCAACGAGGCGGAGGCAAGACAGGTGGCACTCGACAGCACGGACGAACGCATCCTGGACGCCCTGCGCCACGACGGGCGCATGTCGATGCGCGCGCTGGCCGAGACGCTCCACATCTCCCGGGCGAACGCCTACGCCCGCACCCGGAGGCTGCGCAGCGAGGGCGTGATCCGCGGGTTCCACGCCGACATCGACCCGGTCGCCGCCGGGCTGGCGACGTCGGCCTACGTGACCCTCAACCTGGTGCAGACCAAGTGGCGCAGCATCCGGGCCCGGCTCGAGGAGATGCCCGGCGTGGCGCACTTCGCGCTGGTGGGCGGGGAGTTCGACGTCGTCATGCTCGTGCGGGCACGCGACAACGCGGACCTGCGGCGCATCGTGCTGGACGAGATCCAGGGCATGGACGGCGTGCTCAGCACAAGAACCCTCCTGGTCTTCGAGGAAACGGAACCCCAGTACGGGGAGCCGGGGACGCTGGGGTGAGGGTGAGGTGTTCGGCCTGCCTCGGCAGCAGACCCACCACAGGACACCCAATCTCGACATCACTCACGAGGTCGAGGAAAGCCGGGCAGATCGGTCAGGCCCCCGACCGATGAGCCGACCGGCCCGCCGTCGTCCACCCTGCATGGACGACGAACGGATGCTCCCCCTGCCCGACGGCGCCGCGCTGTGCGCACAGACCTTCGGCGATCCCGCCGACCCGGCGATCTTGCTGGTCAGCGGGCTGGCCGCGAGCATGGACTGGTGGGACGAACGGTTCTGCGCGGCCCTCGCCCGGGGCGACGCGCGCGGCCGGTACGTGATCCGGTACGACCACCGCGACACCGGACGGTCGACGACGGACCCGCCCGGGGCGCCGTCGTACACGAGCCGCAACCTGACCGACGACGCCGTGCACCTGCTCGACGCCCTCGGCATCGCGCGGGCTCACCTGGCTGGAGTCTCGGCCGGCGGGGCGATCGCGCAGGAGGTGGCGCTCGTGTGGCCGGAGCGGGTGAGCGCGCTGACGCTGATGTCGACGACGTTCGCGGTCGACAGGCCCGACGGGCTGCCCGGGATGACGCCGGACCTGAGTGCGGTCTTCGAGAACCCGGCGCCCGACCCGGACTGGTCCGACGCCGACGCCGTGGCGGAGTACCTGGTCGAGGCCGAGCGGCCGTTCGCAGGTCCGGGTTTCGACGAGGAGTGGGCGCGGTCGGTGGCGCGGCGTGTGGTCGCGCGGTCGTCGAATCCGGCCAGCGCGGCCAATCACTGGGCGCTGCCCGAGGGCGAGCCCGTCGTCCCGGCGGGCCGGACCGCGGGCGACATCGCAGCCCCGGCACTCGTGCTGCACGGCGAGGCGGACCCGCTGTTCCCGCCGGAGCACGGGCGGGCGCTGGCGGCGGCGATCCCGGGGGCACGGCTGCTGGTGGTGGAACGGATGGGGCACCAGTTCCCGGGGCCGGGGCCGGGGTTGTGGGATCGGGTCGTGGCCGAGATCCTGCGACTCGGTGCCCCGTGAGCCTCGCTCAGAGGGTCTCGACGAGCCCGGCCACCCGCTGCTGGCTCGCCCGCGCGAACTCCGGAAACCTCTCCCAGTAGTACGGCACCGCCTCGACACCCATGACGAGCACCCAGCCACGGGAGCGGCGCCATGCCTGGTCCGGGTCGGGCAGCCCCGCGGTCGCGACATCGCGGAAGGCGGACCGCGCCGCGTCGCCCCAGCCGTGGGTCCATGCGGGCCACAGGTCGACCGCCGGGTCGCCCACGCCGACCGCGCCCCAGTCGATCACCCCCGTAAGCTTCCCGTCGGCGACCAGCATGTTGCCGGGCAGGAGGTCGCCGTGGATCCAGGTGGTCGTGGCAGGCGGCGCAGCGGCGACCGCGTCCGCCCAGACGCGCAGCGCCCCCGCCTGGTCGATCCGGTCACCGCACTCGGCGATCGCCCGCACGACGTCGTCGTCGCGCACCCCGAGGAGACCGCCGCGCGCTCCCGGCGCCTTCTCCGGGCCGCCCGCCGGATCGACGTCGCGCAGCGCGGTCACGAAGGCACCGAGCTGCGCGGCGACCGACACCGGGTCGGCGTTCGACGCCGTCGGCGGCTCGCCGGGCAGCCACGGCACCACCGACCAGCGGTACGGGTAGCCGAGGCCCGGCTCTCCGAGCGCGACCGGCACCGGTAGCGGGACGGGCACGTGCGGCGCGAGGTGCGGAAGCCAGCGGGCATCGGTCAGGGCGTGTTCCGCCGCCCAGGCGGCCTTCGGCATGCGCACCAGGAGGTCGTCGCCGAGTCGGTAGAGCAGATGGTCCGTCCCTCCGGGCGGGCCGTCCGTGACCGGCAGGTGCGCGAGGTGCGGAAGCTGCCGCACCACGAGCTCACGGACGAGCGCGACGTCGGAGGAGGCTTCGTCGTCGTGCATCGGCATCCCGTCACGGTAGCGAGGCCTGAGGCGACACCGCCATCGCATTTCCGCGGGGCGGCGAACCTGGTCGCCGACCCGGCAGTGCGGGGTGCGACGTGATCACAACTCGATATCACGAGTCCGTGAGCAGCAACGGCGATGATGTCCGGGAACGGCGGCGGCGCGCGGGTATGACCCAGCGCGATCTCGCCGCGCGATCCGGCGTCTCCCAGCCGGCGATCGCGGCGATCGAGTCGGGCATCCTGATCCTGCCCGACGGTCGCTGGGCCGCGATCGAGGTCAAGCTGTCCGACTCCCCCGAGGCTGTCAGCTCCGCGATCAAGACCCTGAACGCCATGACGGACCAGGTCGCCGACAGCCGCTGCGCCTTCAAGGCCGTCATCACCAACGGCGGCACCATCCGCACCAAGGGGGACATCCACATCATCCCCATCACCCACCTCGGCCCCTGATCGGGGAAGTGATCGCGATCACTCCCGGAGTGCCTGTCCCCCACGGAAGTCGCCGGGGCGCGGGCCGGAGGCGATGGCTTCGAGGATGGTGGCCGCGCCGTGCTGCTCCGGCGTACGGAACCGGCTCGGCGTGCCGTACGACCGCGCGCTGGCCGCGCCGGGGGCGCTGCAGGACGACCGGGCCTCGGACGAGGTGCGGGCCGTGGTCCAGCAGGCCGCTCACGAGGTGCTGCGCCGGGCCGAGCACTGAGAACCCGTTCCCTTCCGGGGATACTCAATCTCGACATTTCAACCGAGGTTCGGGAAACCCGGTCACATCCGCACAGGACTACGGCTTCAGGATTCATGGACAACCGTCCAACTCCGGTACTCTCGCCCGCAGCAGCCTGCGGAGGAGTGAAGTCTTGCCGAACGAAAACAATGGGCCCAGAGGCTCCGAGCCGTCCGGTCGCTCGCTCACGGAGCGGCTCGCCGGCGCGCTGGCGGAGCTGTCCGACGACGAGTACTACGTGCTGCGCGGCCGTGCCCTCGCCCGGAGACCGACGTCGTACACGAACCTCGCCGGCGAGCTCGGTGTCGGCGACGACGTCGTCGCCGACCTCGAACGACGCGCCATCACGTGTATCGCGCGCGCGTCCCACGGATCGGACCACGACGCCCTCGCGGACGCGATGAGCCAGCAGAACAGCGCCGTCGCGCTCGCCACGCTCCTGCCGCGGCACCCCGTGCTCACCGAGACCGTGCCGCGCACGAACCTACCCGTGTGGGCGTTCCTGGTGCAGACCCTCGGCCTCGACGGCGCGGCGGGCGGAGCGGCAGCAGGCGGAGCGGCAGCAGGCGGAGCGACGGCGGACGGAACGGCGCAGGACGGGCCGGTACAGGGTGGGGGGACGCAAGGCGGAGCGACGACGCGCGGACCTGCGCACGGCGGCCCCGCGCAGGGCGGGTCGGCGCAGGGCGGGTCGGCGCAGGGCGGGTCGGCGCAGGGCGGACCGACGACGGGCCGGTCGGCACGGAACGGCGACGCGCGCGCGGCCGCCGCCACGAGCACTCGCCCCCCGGCGAGGGCCCCCGGCCGCATGACGATCCCCCGCCCGGCGTCCTCGGTGGCGGCTCGGGGATCGGCCGGCGTCGTCCGGCCCGCGTGGACCGCCTGGTTCCCGTGGCTGATCACGCTCGGCCTCGCGGGCGACGGG
This sequence comes from Myceligenerans halotolerans, assembly GCF_054782975.1. NCBI lineage: Bacteria > Bacillati > Actinomycetota > Actinomycetes > Micrococcales > Promicromonosporaceae > Myceligenerans > Myceligenerans halotolerans. Next base: position 432,225 of record NZ_BAAGRL010000006.1, on the reverse strand, counting down.
CGCAAGACCTCCTCGTGGGACTTCGAGCCGCAGGTCCGCGGCCGGCTGCGGCACCAGGTCCACGCGCTGACCTCGATCGTCATCGAGCAGCTGCCCGCGGCGCCGGTCGGCGTCATGTTCCCGGCGATCGCGCCCACGGACACCATGGCGGACCTCGACATCCCCACCAGCCACGCGGACCGCTTCCACGAGAAGGGCATCGCCACCTTCGGGGACCTCACCGACCGCACGATCGCCGAGCTCCGCTTCCTCCCGCACTACGGCGCCAAGACGCTCAGCGCACTCGTGCAGCGGATGGTGTACCGCTCGCTCCAGCATCCCGCGCCCGCGGGCTCGCCCGCGCCGCCCGGCCTCGACGAGCTCGAGCGCCCGCTCGACGAGCGCATCAGCTCCACGATCAGCTACCTCGACGAGCGGGCCCGGACGATCCTCGTCGCACGCAGGTTCGCCGAGCCGCAGGTCAAGCTGCCCGAGCTCGCGGAACGGTTCGAGATCTCGAACATGCACGCGCAGCAGATCGACAGCCGCTCCGCGTCGCTGGTGCGCAGCACGCTGATCAGCCCGTCGCTCCTGGCCACCGTCGACGAGCACCTTCCGGCCCCGGACGGGGAGATGCGCATCGACGACCTCGTCGCGCGGATCCCCGTCCTCGGCACCGTGGTCCCGGCCGCGGCGAACCAGCCGGCGTGGCGCGTGCTCGACGGCCTGGGCGGCCTCTTCGAGGTCACCGACGGCGAGGCTCGCCGCGCCTCCTCGAACCGCAAGCGCTCGGCCAACCCGCCGATCCCGGGCCGCCGGACGGCGTAGCAGAGCACGCGGCCGGGCCTGCCCGTGCGTGTGTGGTCGGGGGATTCGCGTGTGGTCGGTCAATCACTTGACCGACCACACGCGAATCCCCCGACCACGCGGAGAACCCCCGACCACACGCGGCGCGGTACGGTCCCGCCGCCGCTCACTCGCGGGCGAGTGACGCTTCCTGTCCGACGTCGTCCACCCTCACCGGACCCCGCGGCTCGCGGGCGATCGCCGCCCACACGCCGATGGCCACCGGGATCGCGGCGCTGCCCAGCAGCACGGGTCCGTAGCCGCCCGTCGTGTCGTAGACGGCGGCGAACAGCAGCGGCCCGACGGCGGACGCGGCCACGATCACCGACGCGACCACGCCGCGGATCGCACCGACGTGCCGGATCCCGAACCAGTTCGGCAGGCCCGTGTTCTCCGCCGCGCGCGAGATGTTCATCCCGAGTCCCAGCGCCGCACCGAACCCGACCGCCGACCAGCCGGGCGTCACCACCGCGCCCCACACCATCGCCCCGGCGAGCGCCGCCATCGAGGTCACGAGCAGCGCCCGTCCGCCGACGCGGTCCATGAGCCAGCCACCGGCCAGTGTGGCCAGGAGGCCCGCGACGGTCTGTGGCAGGAAGTTCGCGGCCGCCTCCGTGGCGGTGAGGCCGCGTGCGGTCAGCAGGCTGATCTGGTGGAACCCGACGGCCGTGCCGAGCATCGCGTTGGCCGCGAGCACGCTCGCGACCAGCCAGAAGTACGGCTGCCGCAACGCCTGCGCCCGGGTCAGACCGTGCGCGGCGTGGTGGGCGGAATCGGCGGCGGGCGGTGCGCCGTCCGGCAACTGGCCGAGGTCCGCGGGCCGGTTCCGGATCGCGAACAACGCGAGCGGCAGGACGATCAGCCACACGGCCGCGCCCTCGATGAGCCAGGCGTTGCGCCAGCCCACCCCCGCGATGAGCCGTTCCACACCGAGCGGCGCCAGCGAGATCCCCATGGCGCCGAACGCGGCGGCGATTCCGCCGGCCAGCCCGCGCCGCTTGGCGAACCAGTGCGCCACCACCGTCGTCGCGGTGAGGCCGAGCGCGCCCTGGCCGGCCATCCGGACGCCCACGAATCCCGCGGTCAGTCCCACGATTCCGCTGACGAGGGACATCAGCATGAGGATCGCGCCGAAGGCGAGGCCGATGCACGCCATGGTCCGCCGCGTGCCGTACCTGTCGAGCGCACGCCCGATCCAGGGCAGCGCGAACGCGCCCGCCACGGTACCGATGAGGTAGCCCGTGGAGATCACGGAGCGGCTGACGTCGAGGTCCTCGATGAAGTGGTCGATGAACAGCGAGATCCCGGCCGTCTGGCCGGGCGCGGACATCGCCAGCGCGATCGCGGCGTAGACGACGATGTGCCAGCCGTAGAAGCCGTCGGGGGTCAGGGCGCGGGGACGGCGGGGAAGCGGCACGCAAACGATTCAACCGCACCTGACGGACGCGGCGCGCCCGCCCCCGACGTGAGATCACCAACACCGGGCCGGGTCGTGGCTGTGGTCGGGGGTTTTCCGTGTGGTCGGTCAATCACTCGACCGACCACACGGAAAACCCCCGACCACGCGAGGCGGCTCCCGTGGGCTCCCGGCGACTCCCGCCTGCTCCCCGCTTACTCCCCGCCGGCGACCAGCGGGGCGAGCTCGAGCGAGTACTCGCGCTGGAGGGAGCGCAGGCGCCAGATGTCGCGGAACAGGGCCAGCAGCGTGCCGTCGGCGCGGCGCACGACCTCCGTGCCCGCGGCTCGGGTCACGAGTGGCACGTCCTCGGCCTTGACGATCCGCGCGACCGAGAGCTCGAGGTGGTCGAGCACCACCGGCGCGGAGAACTCGTGCTCCATCCGGTAGGTGGCCACCTCGAACTGCAGCGGGCCCACCGCCGCGAGGATCGGGTTCCCGTCGCCGCGCGCGTCGCTCACCAGGATCTGCACCACGCCCTCCTGCTGGAGCTGGGCGATGCCCCTGCGGAACTGCTTCGACCTGCCGGGGTCCTTCACGCGCGCCGCCCGGAAGTGCTCCGGTGCGAACGCGGGCATCGGCGGGTAGCGCACGGGCTTGCCGCCCGGCTCGTACAGCGAGTCGCCGACGGCGAGGGTGCTCGCGTTCACCAGCCCGACGACGTCGCCCGGGAACGCCTCCTCGACGGTCTCCCGCTCCCGCCCGAACACCTGCAGCGCGTACTTCGTGGCGAACGGGCGCCCGGTGCGTTCGTGCGTGACGACCATGCCGCGCTCGAACTTCCCCGAGCACACCCGCACGAACGCGACGTGGTCGCGGTGCTTGGGGTCCATGCCGGCCTGCATCTTGAACACGAACCCGCTGAACGGGGTGTCGACGGCACGGGTCGGCAGGTCCGCGGCTCCGTCGTCGTCGGCAATGATGTCCGACGACGCCTCCGCGCGGGCCCCGCGCACGTCCGGCCGGGCCGGCGGGGCCGGGGCGAGCTCCACGATCGTGTCGAGCAGCTGCCGCACGCCGATGTTGGCGAGCGCCGCGCCGAACAGCAGCGGCGTGGTGCGTCCCGCGAGGAACGAGTCGCGGTCCACGCCGTCCAGCAGGGCCGCCGCCTCGACGGCGTCGTCGTAGTCCGCGCCGAGCCGTTCGCGGGCGGTGTCCGGGTCCAGCCGCGTCTCGGTGGAGAGCTTCGCCCCGCCGGGGGCGCGCTCGTAGGTGCGCACATCGCCGGCGGCGACGTCGAGCAGCCCCTGGAAGCGGCCGGCCTCGCCGAGCGGCCAGGTCAGCGGGGTGGGCTTGAGGTCGATGCGCTGCTCCAGCTCGTCGCACAGCTCGAGCGGCTCGAGGCCGGGCCGGTCCCACTTGTTGATCAGGGTGATGACGGGCACGCCCCTGCGGCGGCACACCTCGAACAGCTTGAGGGTCTGCGGCTCGAGGCCCTTGGCGGCGTCGAGCAGCATGACGGCGGCGTCGACCGCGGTGAGCACGCGGTACGTGTCCTCGGAGAAGTCGGCGTGGCCGGGTGTGTCCAGCAGGTTGATCACGGTGTCGCCGTAGGCGAGCTGGAGCGCCGCGGACGTGATGGAGATCCCGCGCTTCTGCTCCATCTCCATCCAGTCGGAGACGACGCCGGACCGGTCCCCCTTGCCGTGCACGGCGCCCGCCGTCGTGATCGCCCGGGTGTGCAGGGCGAGCGCCTCGGTGAGGGTCGACTTCCCGGCGTCAGGGTGGGAGATGACGGCGATGCTCCGGCGCCGCGCGGCCTCCGCGCGGACGTCACCGGTGGTGCGGTAGTGGTGGTCGGTCACGGTCACGCGTTGTTCGCCTCCCGGTCGGTGTCGCGGCCGTGGTCCCGGCTCGCGGTGCGTCGCTGGCGGCGGGCCTCGCGGCGCAGGTTCGCCGCGAACTCCTCGGCCATCTCGAGCTGGTCGCGCAGGGCCGCGCAGCGTTCGTCCGCCGCGGCCTGGTACATGGTCAGCCTCTCCAGGAGCTCGTCGCGCTCCCGGGCGTCCGGGGCATCGGCGCCGGGCTCCTGCGCGGCGTCGAGCGCGTCCACGACGCCCAGCAGGTCCCGCGTCTCCTCCAGCGAGAAGCCGAGCGGCTTCATCCGCTTGATCAGCATCAGCCGCGCGATGTCGGACTCGGTGTACAGCCGGAACCCGCCCCGCGACCTCGCCGACGGGATGACGAGCCCGACCTCCTCGTAGTACCGGATACTGCGCAACGACAGATCGGTGCGGTCGGCGACCTCGCCGATCTGCTTGTGGTTCAGGGCCATGCTCCTCCTCGGACGACCACCACTCTAACGCGGCGGGAGGGTGAAACCCGCAGGAGGTCGCGCCGACCGCCGTCGTACACTCACGTGACGGAAGAGATCTCGGCGGCGGGAAATCGCTGTTCACACCCGGCCGGCGGCGGGCACACTGTGGCCATGCCGACGCTCGCCCAGTTCGCCGCGTTCACGATCGCCTCGATCGTGCTGATCGAGATCCCCGGCCCGAGCCTGCTGTTCGCTCTCGGGCGCGCCCTGACCGTGGGACGCCGCGACGCGGTCCTGTCGGTGATCGGCAACGCCGCCGGGGTACTGGTGCAGGGCGTGGCCGCGGCGGTCGGCCTGGGCGCGCTCGTCGCGACGTCGACGACGGCGTTCACGGTGCTCAAGCTGGTCGGCGCTGCCTACGTGGTCTACCTCGGCGTGCAGGCGATCCGGCACCGCGCCGACGCGCGGGCCGCGTTGGAGCAGGACGCCGGGGCGCGGCGGACCAGCGGGCTCGCCGCCGTCCGGACGGGATTCGTGGTCGGCGTGACCAACCCCAAGACGATCGTGTTCCTCATGGCGTTCCTGCCGCAGTTCATCGCGGCCGACGCGCCGGCCGTGCCGCAGCTCCTGCTGCTCGGCGCGCTCTTCACGGTGCTCGCCTGCGTGTCGGACGTCATCTGGGTGCTGGCCGCGAGCCACGCGAGGACGTGGTTCACCCGCCGCCCCGAACGGCTCGACGGGCTGGGCGTGACCGGGGGCGTGATGATGATCGGCGTCGGCGGGTTCCTGGCCACGAGCCACAACGCCTGACGGCACCGCGTCCGGGCCTTCCGCGTTCAGCGCCCGGCGTAGTCCGGCGTAGTCCGGCGTAGTCCGGCGTACGCCGTCCGGCGTCCGGCAGCCGGCACCAGGTCCTCCGCGGCCGGCGTTCCGCACCCGGCGTCCGAGCTGTTGCGGCGTGGCACGTCCTCCCGGCATCCTGGGGCCTCCGCAGCCGCCGACACCGGCACCACGAGGAGCCTCCGATGCCTTCACTCCCCCGGTTCGCCTGCTCCACGCCGGTCCACCGGCCGCACGGCACGGCCCGCGGGCGCCGTCGGGCCGGGCCGCTCGCCGTCGTCCTGGCCGTCGCCCTCGCCGGCTGCACCGCCGGGCCGGCCGCCTCCGGGGATGAGGCCGACGACGCGGCCGCGGCGCCGACGGCATCTCCCCCGGGGATCCCCGAACTGGTCCCCGTCGACTACGACGCCCCGCGGGACCTCACCGGGACCGAGGAACTGATGCTGTACGAGCCGGGCCCCTTCGCGGGTGACGCGTTCGACGAGGACGCCGTCGTCGACGCCGTGCTGGCGATGGAGCCGGAGACCACCGACGAGTGGCAGCGCGCGATCCTCGGCCAGGTCCACGGCGACTATGCCGAGGCGCTGTCGGGGACGGTCGAGTTCCGGTACGCGATCGACGGCCCGGAGGCCGGCCCCGACGAGGAACCGGCCGAGGACTCCGCCGTCGGCGTCAACCACTTCGCGCTCGTCCTGGACGCGAGCGGCTCGATGGCCGAGCCGTCCGGCGACGGCACCCGCATGGACGAGGCGAAGGCCGCGCTGCGGCGGTTCGTGGCGCGGCTCCCGGAGGACTCCACGGTCTCCCTGCGCGTGTACGGCGACGCGGGGGACGCCACCGCGGGCGGCAGGCGTGAGTCGTGCGCGTCCAGCGAGGTCGTGTACGACGGCGAGGCGGACGAGACCGGGTTCGCGGACGCGCTCGACGACGTCGGACCCGCCGGCTGGACCCCGCTGGCCCGCGCCGTCCGGGCGTCCGCGGACGACGTGCCCGACGACGCGACGGACGCCCTCGTCTACGTGGTCACCGACGGCCTGGAGACCTGCGGCGGCGACCCGGTCGCCGCGGCACGCGACCTCGCGGACGGCAGGGTGGAGCCGATCGTGAACGTGATCGGGTTCCAGGTGGCGGGCGCGGACCACGAGGGCCTGCGGGCGATCGCCGACGCCGGCGGCGGCTCCTACACGGACGCGAGCACCGGCACCGACCTGGAGCGCTACCTCGACGAGGAGTACTCCCGGATGATGGACGCCTGGGACGCCTGGAAGCGCGCCGAGCTGGACCGGATCGACGCGGCCGGGCGGGCCCACATGGCCGAGGCGGAGGAGAACGGCCGCGCCCTGATGGACGCGGCCGAGGCCGAGGGCCGCGCCGGCATGAACGTCGCGCGCGAGCTCGGGAACCGCGGCACCCTGGATCCCGGCACCGAGGACGCCGTCTGGCAGTACTTCTACGACCGGAAGAACGAGCTCTGGACCTACGGCTACGACACCAAGGTCGCCAACTGGGGCGACGCCTACCGCGAGAAGGTGCGCAACTGGGGCGAGGCGTACCGCACCGCCACCTCGAAGTGGAGCGAGTTCTACCGCAAGAAGTACGAGAACTGACGGCCGCGCAGGTGGGCCGATTCCGCGGCGCCGCCCCTCCACCGGCCGGTCCCGCGTCACCGTCCGGACCACGCGACAGCCCTCGCCTGCACCAGAAGCGCTCGATGCGGGTAACGTTCCGGGCTGTGGAAAGGATCGCGATCATCGGCTGCGGGGGGTCCGGCAAGACCTACCTGGCCAACCAGCTCGCAGGCGCCCTCGACCTCCCCCTCACCCACCTGGACAGCGTCTACTACGACGCCGACTGGAATCCGCTGCCGCGGGAGGAGTTCGCCGAGGTCCAGCGCACGCTGGTGGCGCGGCCACGGTGGCTGGTGGAGGGCAACTACACGGACACCCTCCTGATCCGGCTGGCCGCCGCCGACACCGTGATCTTTCTCGATCTCGACGCGGTCACCTGCCTGGCGGGCGTCTTCCAGCGCAGGTTGCGGTACCACGGGGGGCAGCACGCCGAGGACGGCGTGTACGACCGCATCAGCTGGAGCTTCGTCCGGTACATCTGGGGCTACCGGCGGACCATGCGCCCCCGCGTCCATCGGCTGCTGGCCGAGCACGGCGCGCAGGCCGAGCTGATCAGGGTCACGAGCCGCCGGCAGGCCGCCGCGCTCGTCGCCCAGCTCCGGGCCGTCCGCAGCCGGTCGGTGCGATAGCCGGTCGGCGCGACAGCCGGCGATGCGACAGCCGGCGATCAGCGCGTCGCGGCGTCGAGCAGGGTCTCGGCGGCGGCGCGCGCGTGGCGTGCGGCGTCGGGCGTGCCGGCTATCGCCGCAGTGGTCTGGGCGCCCTCGGCGAGGATCGCGAGCTGCGGTGCGAGGCCGGGCGAAGCACCCAGCTCCTCGACGAGCCGCGCGACGTAGCTCTGGAAGGTCTCCTTCTGCTCGCGGACGGCCTGCACCACGGCCGGTGAGCTCGCGCCCAGCTCGCCGTGGGTGTTGATGAAGGCGCACCCGCGGAAGTCGGGCTCCCGGAACCAGGCGTCGAGGAAGTCGAAGACGGCGAGGATGCGCTCGCGCGCCGTTGTCGCCCGCTCGGCGGCCGAGGCCAGGCCCGCGTCCCAGATCTCGGTGCGGTGCCGCAGCACGGCGACGATCAGCTCGTCCTTCGAGGCGAACAACGCGTAGATGCGCTTGAGCGACACCCCCGCCGCGGTCCGCACCGCGTCCATACCGACTGCCTGCACACCGCGCGCGTAGAACAGCTCGTCCGCGGCCCGCACGACGCGCTCACGCGCGCTCGTCTCGTCCATCCCGCCCCCTTCCGTCACGGCCCCACGGCCCTGGCTCCACTCCACTTGCGCGGAGAACGATCGTTCTCTACGATAGCAGGCATGCGGAGAACGACCGTTCTCCGCGGGTCAGGAATCCTGAAGGGAACCGGATCATGGGATACGTCAGCGTCGGCACCGAGAACAGCACCACCACCGAGATCTACTACGAGGACCACGGCACGGGGCAGCCGGTCGTCCTCATCCACGGCTACCCGCTGGACGGCAACAGCTGGGAGCTCCAGTCACGGGAGCTCATCGCGGCCGGCTACCGCGTCATCACCTACGACCGCCGGGGCTTCGGGCAGTCGAGCAAGGTCGGCACGGGATACGACTACGACACCTTCGCGGCCGACCTCAACACGCTGCTGGAGTCCCTCGACCTGCGCGACGTGATCCTGGTCGGCTTCTCCATGGGCACCGGCGAGCTGGCGCGCTACGTGAAGAACCACGGCCACGAGCGGGTCGCGAAGCTCGCGTTCCTCGCCTCCCTGGAGCCGTTCCTGCTGGCCGGCGACGACAACCCGACCGGCGTGCCGCAGTCCGTCTTCGACGACATCGCCAACGCGGCCCGCACCGACAGGTACGCGTGGTTCACGCAGTTCTTCAGCAACTTCTACAACCTCGACGAGACGCTGGGATCGCGGATCAGCCAGGAGACGGTCACCGCCAGCTGGAACACCGCCACGCGCAGCGCCCCGGTGGCCGCCTACTCGGTGGTCCCCACCTGGATCGAGGACTTCCGGGACGACGTCGCGGCCGTGCGCGCCTCGGGCAGGCCCGCCCTGATCCTGCACGGGACCAAGGACAACATCCTGCCCATCGACGCCACCGGCCGCCCGTTCCACGAGGCGCTCCCCGAGGCGGAGTACGTCGAGGTCGACGGTGCGCCCCACGGCCTGCTGTGGACCCACGCCGCCGAGGTCAACGAGGCGCTCCTGGGCTTCGTGCAGTCCTGAGGCAGTGGCGCTTCCGCCACCGCGCCGCACTCCGGCGAGGCGTGACGAAGCGCGACACCGAGCGGCCCGGCCACCCGAAGGTGGCCGGGCCGCGTCGTCTCCGGCGGCGCGACCCGAGGCGCCTCAGGACTCGGGCCGCCGTTTCTCAGGATCCAGCAGTCCGAGCTGGATCGCGTGTGCCGTGTCGATGGCCCGGGCGAAGGCCAGCAGGGCGGTCCCGATGGACCTCAGCAGGTGCAGCATGTCTCGTCCTTCCAGGAGTGATCGGTCGGTCAGGTGCGCCTCGCATGCCCGGCACCGCGCCACACATGCCCAGCACGGCCACGAGCGCCACCGCGAAACCCGCGACGGACTGCCACGGCAGCGCGTCGCCGAACATGAGCCACCCCCACGCGGCGCTGACGGCGGGGGTGAGGTACAGCCAGGCGCTCACGGTGACGGCGCCGGAGGTCCGCAGCACCCAGAGATAGGCGCCGTACCCGCCGGCGAACGAGAGCACCACGAGCCACGCGACGGCCGGCCAGAAGGCGGGGTCCGGCGGCGGGAGGGCGCGGCCGGTCGCGATCGCGACGACGGCGAACGCCGCGAGCGCGACGACACTCTGCACGGCGAGGGAGTCGAGCACGTCGCGCCGCTCGGGCTGCGGCCACCGCTCGGACAGCAACGTCGCCGCGGCGAGCGAGAGCATGCCGGAGGCCGCCCAGACGATCCCCGCGGGACCGGATCCGGTGCCGGTGCCGCCCCCGCTCACCGTCAGCACGACCCCCGCGAATCCCGCGGCCAGGGCGAGCCATCGGCGTCGTCGGACCGATCGCGCCGGGTCCTCCGGCGCGCTCCGGCGGCTGCCGCGCCGTTCCCCGGCCGGTGGCACGGCGGCCAGGACGACGGCGACCAGTGCCGGCTGGAGGGACGCGACCAGCGCCGTCGTGCCGGCCGGGAGCCCGGCGTCGGCTGCGCGGAACACGCCGTACAGGTAGCCGACCTGTCCGAGGACACCGAGCACCGCCTCGCGACGCGCGTACCGCGCGGAGTACCGCCGGCCGAGCGCTGCGACCAGCACGACCATGACGGGAGCGGCGACCGCGTACCGCCAGAGGAGCGTGGTCTCGGCGGGCGCCGAACGCGCGGCCAGTGTGGCGCCCACGAAGCCGGAGCTCCACAGGATCACGAGCAGGACGGGTGCGATGCGGGTCATGCCGCGATGTAACCATACCGGTCGGTATACTTGCAGTGCACCTCGTCCGAGGAGAGGCCCAGGGGCGAGCGCGACACGGCACAGGCAGTACGACATCGAGGGGAGACGCCATGCCACGTACCACCGCCCGCGCCCGCAGGACGCCCAACCCGGCCACGCCGGCCGGGGAGAAGGTGCTCGCCGTGGCGGGCGAGCTGTTCTACGCGCACGGGATCCGTGCCGTCGGGGTCGATCGGATCGCCGAGGAGGCGGGGGTCACCAAGAAGACCCTCTACGACCGGTTCGGCTCCAAGGACGCCCTGGTCGCCGCCTATCTCGAACGCCGGGAGGAGGTGTGGCAGAAGCACCTGCACGCGCGGCTGGCGGCGTCGGGCACCACCGGGACGGAGCGTCTCCTGACGGTGTTCGACATCGCAGGGGACTGGGCCGACCGCCACCTGCGAGGATGCGCCTTCGTCAACGCGCACGCCGAGATCGGCGGGACGGATCATCCCGGCAACGCCGTGATCCACGCGGACAAGGCGTACATGCTGCGGCTGTTCGCGGATCTGGCGCGGGACACGATGAACGGCGGCGGCCCGGGTAGCGGCGTCCCGGATCCGGAGACGATCGGCCGCCGGCTCCACCTGCTCTACGAGGGCGCCCTCACCGCGCACACCACCGGCGTCCAGCCGGAGGCGTTCGCCACGGCGCGGGCGACGGCGGCGGCGCTACTGGCTCGCTGAGCCACGGACGTCGGCGTCGGCGAAGGCCGGTCGGGCGGCGGGCGGGTGGTCGGTCCGACGTCGGATGGTCGGCAGCTCGGGCGACCGACTTCTCGACGTCGGACCGACCGCTCGACAACCGGCCGACCAGATCGCCCACCGCGCCGGGCGGTCCGGGAAGCACGCGTCGCACCCTCCGGAACGCCCCCCGCCCGTGACCGACTCAGTCGACGCGGAGGGAGTCCTGCAGGCCTTCCACCAGCTCGTCGCTGCCCTCCGCCGGCAGGTTCAGGACGATCACGTAGCGTTCGTCGCCACCGTCCGGGTGGACGATGAAACGCGCGACGCGGGGGGCATCCGGGCCGCCGTTCCCGGCAGCGTCGCCTCCACCGGCGATCCCAGCGGCCTGCCTCAGGTCGTCGGTCATGTCCTCGATGGTCGCCACCTTGGCACCCGCGACGTCGAACGCTTCGGCGTCGGTTCCCGCCGTCGACCTCAGTCCGCCGGCGTCGGTGTCGTAGAACTCGAAGTCAGGAGTGACGATCTCGACGTAGACGGACCGATGGACGTCGGGGTCGCGGTTGTCGCTCCAGGTCACGGACTCGATGCCCGGCTCGGGCGGGTTCGGACCGTCTGTCGCGAACTCCGGCGGCAGGGCGTACGACAGGTCGTGCCACTGCTCGGAGTGCCAGTCCGCCGGGGTCCTGCCGTCGGCCGGGATCGCGCTCCCGGTTTCGCTGGTGGACGCGACCCCCGCGCCGGGGAGCACCTCGGGCGTCTGGCCGGCCCCGCCCATCGCGAACGCCGTCCCCGCGACCATCGCGACGATGCCGGCGACAGAGCCGCCCGCGAGCGCGGCACGGCGCGTGCGCGTCCGCCGGACCGCCACCGCGGCCATCGCGTGAGGATCGGCCGGGGTGGGGGGATTGACTCCCGTGCCGACCTGCCGCCAGTGGGTCACCCAGTTGTCGTTGTCCGTCATGCTTCCGTTCCCTTCTCGAGGATTTCCCGCAGGCGCGCGAGTCCGCGAGCGCCCTGCGACTTCACCGTGCCGACGCTGATTCCCAGTTCGGCGGCGGTCTCTGCTTCGGACAGGTCGAGCAGGTGGCGCAGCACCACCACGCGGCGCTGGCCCGCGCCCAGCCGGCGCAGCGCCCGGACGAGCCGTTCGCGCTCGATGACCTGCGCGTCGTCCGACGGTGTGGTGCGGCCGGCCAGGTCCTGGATCTCGTGGATCGTCTCCGGGGCGCGCAGCACTTCGCGCCGTGTGCGCCGCCACCCGTCGACGCGCGCCGTGGACAGCACGCGCCGGGCGTAGCCGAAGGCGCCCCCGTCCCTGATGCGCGACCAGTGCCGGAAGGTCCGTTCGAGCGCGATCTGCGTCAGGTCGTGGGCCCGGTGGTCGTCGCCGCACATCAGGTACGCGATCCGGTGCAGGCTCGCGGTGTGTTCGACGGCGAACAGCCGGAACTGCTCGACGGCTGTCCCACCGGTACGCACCACCGTGAAGTCCGGATGCACGCGATCGGCCCGCCAGGGCGCCTCGATGTCCTCGGTCGTCGTCATACCCACTGGACGCGGGAGAGCACCGGGAAGGTTGCACGGCGGGTCGTGCGGATCTCGGCGGGATCGCGAGGAATCGGCGGCGTGTCCCAGACGTTTCCTCCGATATGACCAAGCCGTGGCTGGACCAGAAGACCATCGACCATCTCCTCGACGACACCAGGACGTGGGCCGTCGTGGGCCTGTCGGGCGACCCGCGTCGTACCGCGTACTCGATCGCCGAGGTGCTGCAGGCCAAGGGCAAGCGAGTCGTCCCGATCCACCCCGGCGCCGCGGCCGAGGGTAGGGAGATCCTGGGCGAGAAGGCCTGTGCGTCGCTCGCCGACGCGGCCGCCGCCGTCGGCGGGATCGACGTCGTCGATGTCTTCCGTCGCTCGGAGGCGGCCGGTGAGTTCGCCGACCAGGCGGTCGCGATCGGTGCCCGCGGCGTGTGGTTCCAGCTCGGCGTCGTCGACGAGGAGGCGTTCCGGCGCGCGACGGACGCCGGCGTGCCGATGGTGATGGACACCTGCCCGGCGATCGAGTGGGGAAAGCGGAGAAGCTGATCCCCAGGGATCGGTCGCCGGCCGTCGCCCCTCCGGGGGTCCGGGAGTCCGGCGCTCCGTCCCCGGGCGCGAGCCGCGAGCCGACGGCGACACGTGAGGCCGGGGACGAACGGTTCTCGCCGTCGTCTCGGTACCTTGGTCGGGTGAGCGGCAAGGACGAGGACGAGTTGCTGCGCCAGTTCGAGGCGGCGATCAAGGGCGTGCACCCGCAGGAGCTCCGCGCGCTGGCGGACGGGCTGCTGCCGGGCGATCTGCTCGACGCCGGCCCGTCGACCGCCCGGGAACCCGCTCCGCGCCCGTCGCTGCGGCGCGCGCCCCGGCCCGACGTCGTCGTATACCAGGTCCGGGCGGACCTGGACGAGGCCGGGCCGGCGATCTGGCGGCGCGCGGACCTGCGGTCGGACCTGACGCTGGACGTGGTGCACCAGGTGCTGCAGGACCTGTTCGGCTGGACGGACTCGCACCTGCACCGGTTCGCCCTGGGCGGGAGGGTGTGGGACAGGGACTCGGAGGTGTTCCTGTGCCCGCACGACGCCGAAGACCCGGACAACGACACCGACGGCACCCCCACCAAGGACGTACGCCTGGACGAGGTGCTCGCCGAGCCCGGTGACCGGCTGGCGTACGTGTACGACTACGGCGACGACTGGCAGGTCACGCTCCGCCTCGAGCAGATGCTCGACGGCAACCCGGCCTCACCGGCGGCGATCTGCACGGGCGGGCGTATGGCCGCCCCGCCCGACGACTCCCGCGGCGAGTTCCTCGACGGCGGTCTCGCCGCTGTCGTCGACGACCCGGAGCACTTCGACCCCGCGCAGGTGAACGAGGCGCTGTCCGGCCCCTGGTACATCCTCGCCGCCGATGGCATCCATCCGAGGCTGCGGGAGCTGCTGAGGCTGATCTCGGTCACTGAGGACGGGCGGCGGCTGACCGCGCGGCTCGCGGCCCTGCCCGGCCTGCCGGTGGTGCCGCTGGAGGAGGACGTGGCCGCGGGCCTGCGCGCCTACCTGTGGCTGCTCCACGAGGCGAGCCGCTCGGTCGGCGGGCTCCCCCTGACCCAGGCCGGCTACCTGCCGCCCAGCGTCGTCGTGGAGCTGTCGACCTTGCTGCCGCGTATGACCGACTGGCGCGGGACGGCGAACCGGGAAGACCTGACCCCGCCGGTCGCGCGGTTCCGCGAGGTCGTCGTGAAGAAGTTCGGCCTGCTGCGCAAGGTCAAGGGCCGGCTCACCCCCACCAGGGCCGGCAGGGCCGCCGACGGGAACCCGCACGCCCTGTTCGACCACCTCGCGGACCGCCTCGCACCGGACACCGCCCGGCGCGGCTTCGCCGCCGACGCCGACCTGCTCGTCCTCGCCTACGCCTCCGCGGGCTTCGGCCGGCCGCTGCCGGTCGAGAAGATCGCCGCGCACCTGACCCAGATCGGATACCGGACCGACGGCGACCGGCCCATCACCGGCCCGATGCTGTGGCAGTACGACCTCAACGCGCACGACATCCTGACAAACGTCGACGAGACCGCCGCCGGCCGCGGCGCGCCACGCGGACGCGACCGCAGCCACGTCAGCGTCGTCGCCGCCGCGCTCGCGCACGCGGCGCTCACCGGCGGCGCGTGGTGACGCCGACCGTGGTGCGCGCGGCACGGGAATGGACGACGACGGCGCGGGGTGAGCCCGCGCCGGTGACGCCGAGTCGCCGAGGAGCTGCGGGTACGCTCGCGACCGCCGGCTCCTCCCCGAGCCAGCCGCCCCTCGACCGTGCACAAGGAGCACCGATGCTCGAAGGAATCCACCCGCTGCTGAGCGGCGAACTGCTGCTGCACCTCGACGCCATGGGCCACTCGGACGCCGTCGTCGTCGCCGACGCCCACTTCCCCGCGGCGGCGCTCGCCCGCCACCTCGTGGTGCTGCCGGGAACGACGACGCCGGAGGTGCTCGGCGCGATCCGGACCGTGATCCCCCTGGACGACGCCCCCGGCCTGGACCTGATGCGCTCGGCCGACGGCGACGTGCTCGACGTGCAGCGCGAGCTCATGACCGCCGCGGGCACCGACGAGGCGTCGACGCGGTTCGTCGAGCGGTACGGCTACTACGACGTCGCGCGCGAGGCCTATCTGATCGTGCGCACGGGCGAGTCCCGGAAGTACGCCAACGCGCTCCTGCGCAAGGGCGTCGTCGGACATCCGCCGTCCTGACCGGACTCCGCGGGGCCGTGCCGACAGGAACGTGGATCACCCCCTGGATCACCCCGGCCGTGATGACCTTTCCGGCGTATCTGCCCGTAACATGCTGCGAAATCAGACGCACGGGTGCCCCAACGGCTGGGGTTCGGGTGCACGACGGCGGGGGCCTCCTCCGCACCCCTCCCCGCGGCGTCAGGGAGTTCCGCACATGCCCAAGACGCCCGGCTCCGTTCCGGCGCACCACCTCCCGGGGACGACGGCGACACCGGACGATCTCCTCCTGGCAGACCTGCGCGCGGGCCGGGAGCAGGCCTTCGCCGAGCTCTACGTCCGCCACCACCGCACGGCGGCCGGGGTCGCCCGGCAGATCGTGGGCAGCGGGCCGGCGGCGGAGGACGTCGTCGCCGACTCGTTCACCGCCCTCCTGTCGGCGGTGCGTCGCGGGGGCGGGCCGTCGAGCAACGTCCGGTCGTACCTGCTGACCACGGTGCGCAACACGGCCGTCGGGCACCTGCGGGCGCGGGAACGGGCGATCCCCGCCGAGGCGGAGGCGATCGACCGCCCCCACCACGACCCCGAGAGGCTGGTCGGGGCCGACGACGAGCAGCGCGTGCGCCGGGCGTTCGCCGCGCTCCCCCGCCGCTGGCGCCAGGTGCTGTGGTATGTGGACGTGCACGACCTGGCGCCGGCGCACGTCGGCCCGCTGCTGGGCATCTCGCCCAACGCCGTGTCGTCGCTCGCGCGCCGGGCACGCGAGCGGCTGCGGCGCGAGTACCTCCAGGCCCACCAGGACCGCGTGGCACCCGGCTGCGAGGACTACGCGCCGCACCTCGCCCGGTTCGTCGAGAGGACGCTGGCCGTTCCGGTGCAGCACCGCGTCGAGGTGCACGTGCTGTCATGCGAGCCGTGCACCACGGCCGTGGAGCAGATGCGGGACCTCAAGAGCCGCATGCGCGGGATCCTCCTGCCCATCGGACTCCCGGCCGCCGCCACCGCCGATCCGCACGACACCACCGCCGCCCATCTCGCCCGCGCAGGCTCCAGGGCGACCACCACAGCCGGCACGCTCGGCGCCTCCGGCGCCCTGGCGCTCGGAAGACGGTGGTGGTGGTCGCGCCCCCGGGACCCGTGGCGCGTCCTCCTGCTGACCGCCCCGTCGGTCGTGCTGGTCCTCCTCGCCGCCTCGCTGGTCAGCGCCCTGGACACCCACGACCCCGCGATCCGTGCCGATCCTCCGCCGGCCGCCGTGCCGTCCCCGGTGGCGCCGGAACGGCACGACGGCGAACCCGAGCCGGACGAACTCGACCCCCGGGAGCCCGACCCCGACGCGCCGGACGGCCCCGGCACGCCCGATCCGGAGCGACCCGGCCCCGACGTCCCTGATCGCGACCCCGACCCGACGGACCCGGGCGACACCAACACCGACCGCGCCGATCTCCGCCCCGTGGACGCCCGGCCCGACCGCGCCGACCACCCCGACGCTCCCCTGCCGGAGATCCCGGACGCCGGACATCTTCCGGGCGACGGCCCGCCTCCGCCGGGCTCGGGCCCGGGGCCGGGTCAGGGTCCGCGTCCGGGTCCAGGTCCGGACCGGGATCCGCAGGTGCTCCAGGTCGCGTACGACGATCTGGGCGACCTCGTGCCCGGGCGACCCGGCGTGCTCGGCGCCACCGTGACCAACCCGAACGCAGACGGGGTAGGCGTCGTGGCGGTCGATCTCACGCTCCCGCCGGGGATCGCGTTCGACCCGGCCGGCGCGGTGCGCGCCGCCTCCTCGTGGACCTGCGCCGAGCGCCCGGAGGCGGGCGGAGCCACCTGCACGGTCGGCACGATCGCGAGAGGAGCGGCCTCCACCCTGCTGGTGCCGGTACTCGTCGGTGCGGACGTCCCGGAGGGCACCGCCGTCGTGCGGCTCGACGTGCGCGGGGACGACGTCGTGCCGGGGGGCGAGGACCTGGCCGTCCCCGTGCGCGAGAGCCCGCTCGCCGCGCGGTACGTCGCGACCGGGGACGTCGGTGTGGCGCAGGCGGGGGCGCCGGTCCTGCACTGCGACCCGCGGGCGCCCGGCTGCGCGTCCGTGTCCGACGGGACCGCCACCGGGCCTCTGCGGAACAACAACCGGTGGAACATGGTGCCGGTGGACGCCCTCGGGACCGGGACGAACTCGTCCACGGCCGAGCTGGACGTGCCGGACGGGTCCGAGGTCGTGGCGGCCCGCCTGTACTGGGCCGGCGCGTGTGCGGGCGACGTGGAGCCGGTCCGTCTGGCCCCGCCCGGCGGTGGGCTCGCCGCCGTCGGGGACGCGGACGACCTGGTGGTCGACCGTTCCGGGCAGGGCTATCAGGCCAGTGCGGACGTGACCGCCGTCGTACGCGCCGCGGGAGCGGGAACCTGGGCCGTGGCCGGCGTGTGCGCCACCGCGGGTGACGGCGCGTGGGCGGGCTGGGCCCTCGTCGTCGTGCACCGGAGCGTCGGCGCGAGCGCCACGGCCGGTCTCGCGATCGTCTACGACGGGCTGATGCGCGTGACACCCACCGAGGGCCGGTCGTTCGCCGTCGCCGGCCGGCCGGGCACGTCCGCTCACGTGAGCGCCGTGGCGTGGGACGGGGACCGCAACGCCGACGGCAACCAGGTCCTGCTCGACGGCACGCCGCTCGTGCCGCTGCGCTGGGACGGGACGGCGCCCGCCGGCCCGGGCTCGCCACGGGGCGCGTTCGACTCGACGGCGTGGGGCTCGGGCTACGCCAACGCGCTCGGCGTGGACGCCCGGCCCTTCGCCCCCGCCGTGCTGGAGGCCCCTCGGGCGGAGGTGACGACGGTCGCTCCGGCCGACCACTACCTGCTCGGTGCCGTCGCGATCGTGACCGGAGGCCCGCCGTGACCCGTCGCCCCCGTCACCTGGCCGCGTGAGCGGGGCCGCCTGGGCCGGCGGGACCCGCGTCCTCAGCGGCAGCGGGGTACCGGCGCGCTCCAGGTGGTGTTCGAGCGGTTCGAGACGTAGTAGTCGGTGACCCAGCGGCCGTCGCGCAACTTGTTCCACACCGACGTCGTCCCGACCTTGCTGCCCGACTTCTGGCACATCACGTGGGCCAGGGCGCCGCGGCGCAGCGGGCTGCCGGTGGTCGGGTGCGAGGTACCCGGGCCGGTTCGGGTGTTGAGCGAGTTCGTGGTGACCTGCCCCGGGTAGATGCACCGCGGCACCGCCGAGGTGAAACCGGTGCTCGACGGGGTCGAGACGTAGTAGTCGGTGACCCAGGCTCCGTTGGTCAGCCGGTTCCAGACCGTCGTCGTACCGATCTTCTGCCCGGTGGACTGGCACACCACGGGTAGCGAGGCGCCCGGCGCATAGGTGCGCACAACCGGGGAGGAGGTCGACGGCTGGGTGCGGGCGTTCAGCGACGTCGAGCTCGTCACCTTGTAGGTGCGCGCGACCGTGGCCACGGGCGCCCTGAGGACGTCGGAGTCGATGTTGATCGTCACCCCGCCCCAGGTCTCGTTGTGATCGCCGCGGTACTGCTTCGCGCGCTGGAAGGCGGACCAGTGCGAGTTCGGCGCGGTCGGCCAGTTGGTCAGGGAGGCCGAGCCGTCCCAGCGGGCCATCCACACCGCGTCCGGACGGGCGTACGTCGTGGAGTTGTAGGAGTCGGACAGGTCCCGCAGTCCCGAGTTCTGGTGGACGTACACGCCGGCCAGGTACCCGGCGGCGTGCAGCCTCTTCGTCCACGCCGAGACGTACCGGCGCACCGCGGTCCGGCACGTCGAATCGGCGCGGTCGTAGTGCTCGACGTCCGCGTACAGGGCGCTTCCCGGCAGCATGCCCAGCGCCTTGGCCCGCGTGATCGCGTCCGTCGCGTCCGAGGTTCCCCGGGTCGTGGCGTTGCTCGCGGTGTAGCGGTTCGGCTTGGTGCCGAACACGCAGTACGGCTGGTACCCGAAGTAGGTGGGCAGGAGCCTCCACCCCGCGACGGTCGCGTCGCGCACCCACCCCGTGGTCAGGTTCGGCTGCGAGCAGCCGCGGTTGTTCCCGCCGAAGTAGATGTTCACCGCCGTGTACGGCGAGGTGCCCTTCCAGGCCCGCAGCGCCGACAGCGACGGCGCGGTACAGGTGTCGAAGCCGAGACGATCGGCCCGGGTCACCGTCGAGCCGGACGGATACGCCACGGGGGTCTCGGGCTCGGCCGCCGCCGGCGGGGCGAGTCCGACGACGAGGACCGCCAGGCTGCTGAGGAGTACTGCCAGCCGCCGGATGGCCTGATATTTGGCGACCATCGCACACCTCCGGAAACGAATTCAGTCGTCTGCTACGGAGTATCCGCCTTTCTAGCGCTGAGCGACAGTGGCGATAACGCCGAGATTCCCGACGTCGTCGACGTTATTACCCTTTCGTTCCGCCGGCGGTCATGCCGGCCACCAGGAATCGTTGCGAGAAAAGGAAGATCAGCAGCACCGGGGCTACCGACAACAGCGTGGCCAGCGCCAGCGCGGGCAGCTCGATCGTCGTCACGCCGGCGGCCGTGGGGTTGAACTGCGGGACGTTCGCGAGCATCTCGGCCAGCCCTACCTGGATGGGCGCCTTCGGTCCGGGCACCACCAGGAACGGGAGGAAGTAGTTGTTCCAGTTCGCCACGAAGCTGAAGAATCCGACGAGCGCCACCACCGGCTTGGCGAGAGGGAGCGCGATCCGGGTGAACACCGCCATTTCACCGCAGCCGTCGATACGAGCGGCGGCCAGGAGGTCGGCCGGCATGCTCGACGAGAAGTAGATGTAGGTCAGGTAGACGCCGAACGGGAAGAACGAGAACGGCAGAATCACGGAGGCCGCCGTGCCCACCAGCTGCAGCGCCGAGAGCTCCAGGAAGATCGGCAGCACGAGCGCGGTGTTCGGGATGAGCATGACGACGAGGGTGGTCGTCAGGAGTGCCTTGCGGCCCCGGAACGTGCCGAGCGCCATCGCGTAGCCGGCCGGGATGCTCGTCAGGAGTGTCAGGACCAGCGCGACGCCGGAGTACAACCCCGCGTTGCCGAGCCACTGGAACACGATGCCGTCCTGGAAGCTCACGAGGGCGTCCCAGTTCGACGCCAGGTCGCCGGGGGTACCGGGGGCGAACGGCGCGGTGGTGAGGAGATCGCGCGGCGACTTCGCGGTCGCGTTCAGGAGCCAGAGGATCGGCACGGCGAAGAACAGGGCGAAGAACGAGAGCACGACCGCGACGAAGGCGCGTCCCAACCAGGTGGCGGGGTTGCTCCCGGCCCGGCGCGGGCCGCCGGAGCGGGGCGCGGCCAGCGCCGCGGATCCCGGGTCAGTCGCGCTCAAAGAGTCCTCCCTTGATGACGAAGAACATGCTCAGGCCGAGTGAGACCACGAGCAGGAGGATCGCGATCGCGGCCGACCCGTTGTGGTCGGTCTGCTTGAACGCGTAGAGGTAGGCCAGCTGGTTGAGCGAGTGGTCGACGGGCACCACACCCTTGCTGGCCTGGGACAGGATGCGCGGCTCGACGAACAGCTGCGTACCGGCGGCGAGCGACATGACGGCCATGTACGAGATCCACTTGCGCATCATCGGCAGCTGGATGCTCATCGCCGTCCGCAGCCTGCCCGCGCCGTCGATCCGCGCCGCTTCCATGACCTCACCGGGGATGTTGTTGAGCGCCCCGTACAGCACGACGATCCAGCCGCCGGCGCCGGTCCAGAACGCGATGATCGCGAAGATCACCGGGAGGTTCCCGGGCGAGACCGTCTGCACGAAGGTCTCCATCCCGAACCCGTGCAGCACCCAGGAGACGGGGCTCACGGTGGGGTCGAGGACGAACAGCCAGAGCATCACGCTCGACGCACCCGCCAGCGCGCCCGGGATGTAGTAGACGAACCGCAGCCCGGTGCTCAGCCCGCGGCCGGCGAGCCCGTGGACGATCAGGGACAGCACGACGACGAAGAGGAGCAGCCCGACCAGCCAGAACAGGACGAAGAGCGCCACGTGGAGCACGGCCGGCCAGAACCGGAAGTCCTGGATCACGTGTGCGAAGTTGTCGACGCCGACGAACCGGCCTTCCTTCGTCAGCGACAGGTACGCCGCGTAGAGCGTCGGCGCCAGTCCGAACACGAGCAGGAGGACCGCGTAGCCGGAGACGAAGAGGTAGGACATCCGGCTGCGGCTCCGGGCCAGGGTCCCGCGCCGGGAGGTGCGGGAATCGGGTGCCGACGACGGCGCCGCTCCCGCAACTCCCGGCGCGGCAGCGACGCCCGACTGCTGTGCCGTGGTCATCACTCGACCGTGTAGCCGTTCACCTGGGCCTCGTTCTCCAGGGCGGTCTGCCAGTCGGGCAGCAGGTCGACGAGGTTCTTGCCCGCGGCGAGCTCGGGGGTGACGGTCTTGGCGAAAACGGCTTCCTGGCTGAAGCGCGGATAGCCCCACCCGTCCCAGACCTGGCCGGACGCCGTGGTGACGTTCCCGGCGAAGTCCCCCGCGAAGTAGCCGGACCCTGCCTGGTTCGCGAGCCACTCGCCGGCCGCGGACGCGTACGCGGGGAGGCCGGGCGCGAGGTCCACCTGGTACTCGTCGGCGCTGGTCACGAACTCGAGGAAGGTCTTGGCCGCCTCGAGGTTCGTGGAGTGCCGGGAGACGAACCAGGTTCCGCCACCGACGTTCCCGGTGACGGCTTCCTCGCCGTCCCAGGCCAGGGGCAGGCCCGCGGCGATCGTGCCCTCGGGCGCGTCGAGCGAGTCCTCGTTCTGGAAGAGGGCGCCGCTGAACCAGACCGGGCCGGGCAGCATGAGCACCTTCCCCGTGTACTTCTGCACGAACCCGGCGTCGAAGACGCTGTCCTGCACCACCGATCCCGAGTCGATCAGGTTGTCGAGGATCTCGGCCATCCTCACGGTGCCGGGGTCAGACATGTCCGCGCTGAAGGAGTCCGTACCGGTGATGGTGTTGATCGGCGCCTTCGCTCCCCAGAAGTACACCTCGGGCGTCCAGGCGTCACCGGCGGACCCCACGATGTAGCCGGGGTGCTCCTCGGCGACCAGCTCCCCGAGCGCCTCGTACTCCTCCCACGTCGTGGGGACCTCGTACCCGAACTCGTCGAACAGGCTCTGGTCGTACCAGGTCACGGCGGCCGCGAGGTCGTTGCGCAGCCCGTACACGGTGCCGTCGACGGTCGTGGGGTTCAGGGCGCCGGGGGTGAATCCGTCCAGGAACTCCTGGTCGAAGTACCCCTGGTCGAGCGGCGCGGCGAACGGTGTCTGGCCGACGGCCGCCCACGCGGCGTCGTTGTTCTGCGTGGAGAAGACGACGTCGGGCCAGCCGGATCCGGCCTGGTCGAACGCGGTGATCTTGGTCTGGAAACTGCCCGAGCCGTTGGCGCCGCCGTCGTAGGTCTCGACGTCGACCGGGACATCCGGGTGGGCCTCGATGAACGCCTCGACGGCGGGCTCGCGCGACGCGTCGACCCACACCGTGATCGGGCTGTCGGCATCCTGCTCCTCGGCATCGAAACCGTAGGGCGAGTCGGCGCCCGAACCGGATCCACCGCCACCGCCGCCGCACGCGGTGAGCGCCAGCGCGGGGGCGACGAAGGCCGCCGCAAGAGTGAGCCGCCCGTATCGGGTGCGGCCGGCTGAACGAGTACGCAAGGACATCGTTGTTCCTATCTCATCAGCAACAGTGCGTGACTGGAGGCAGGACCGTGCCCCTGTGCCTCGCGGCAACCCTACCAGATATCATATGTATGCCAAGTGTCATGGGTTATCACCTGCGCGAGTGCCGGTCGGTCCTCGGCGGGCGCCGTCGTCGGCGACAGGCACGCGCCGGCCGTCGACGGCGGCCGGCCGGCGCGCTGACCCGACGGCGCCGCGGATACGCGCCGCGGGGGCCACCCGACACGGCCGGGTGGCCCCCGCGGTGCGCACGGGAGAGGAGCGTCAGCCCACCGACGCCACCCTGAGCGGGGCGGCCGGGTCACGCCGCATCGCCAGCCGCAGCCCGGCCTCGCGCGGACGGACGTGCGGACCGGAGGGCGTCGCCCACGACCCGGTGGCGGTGTCCGCCGCGATCTCCGCCTCGTCCACGACGATGCCGAGGCCCGGCTGGTCCCCCAGGACGATCCCGCCGTCCTCGAAGGACTGGTCCACGGCCAGGCCGACGGGGAACGACAGGTCCTGCACCTCGCTCACCAGGTGGTTGGGCACCGCCGCCGCCGCGTGCACCAGGGGATTGCAGTTGTAGGCAACCGGGCTGACCGGCAGGTCGTGCGCGTGGGCGAAGGCGGCCACCCGCAGGAAGTGCGTCGGGCCCCAGACGCTCCCGGTCTGCACCACGTCGACCGCACCGGCCTGGACGAGCGGCCGGAACTGCTCGAGTCCGGTGAGGTTCTCGCCGGTGGCGAGCGCGGTCGAGGTCGATCTCGCTACGGCGAGATGTCCCTCGACGTCCCAGCGGCGCACCGGCTCCTCGACCCAGGTGAGATCGACCTGCGCCTCGACCTGTGCCAGCAGTCGCCGCGCCTGGTGCCTGCCCCAGCTCTCGTTGACGTCGTACATCAGCGCCGGGTCGTCGCTGTTGCGGCTCATCACCTCACGCACCGCCCGGAGACGCGCCACGTCACGGCGCAGGTCGAGACCTCCCTTGAGCTTGGCGCCGGTGAACCCGCGCTCGGCGAACCGCGAGTACAGCTCGACGAGGTCGCCCTCGTCCAGGCCGTACTCGAGGCCCGACGCGTACCCCGCCACGAATCGGTCCCTCGCCCCCAGCAGGCGCCACAGCGGCTCCCCCGCCATCTTCGCCTTGAGGTCCCACAGCGCCATGTCCAGCGCCCCGATCGTGGCGAAGGTCGACCCGGTGTGACCAGCCTTGAAGACCCAGGAGAGCATCCGGTCGTACAGCGCCGAGACGGCACGGGGATCCTCCCCCTCGATCGCCGGGAAGACTCGCTCGATCGCATCGTGCGCACCGAGGCCGACGCCTGTCAGCCCGCCGTCGGTCTCGACCAGGACGACCGGAACCTCGGTCACGCCGCTCCGCACCACGCCGTTGACGTCCCCGACGGGCCGGCCCCACCGATGCACGGTGAGCAGGCTCCGATACCCCGTGATCTTCATTGACGACTCCCTCGTTGACCTGAGACCGACCCGCCGGCCCGGGGACCACGGGGCGGGCTCACCGAGCCCGCTCTTCAGCACGCTTCGTGGGCAGTCGGTCCACAGGTCGGATCGCCGTGACACCAACACCACCGGCACTGGTGGTAACTTATCATACGAATGATATCTAAGCCTTGGGGCGGCGGCGCGCCCAGCTCCGCGAGATGTGCGCGCGCATCAGGTCCGCGGACGCCTCCGTGTCCCCGCCCATCACGGCCTCGAAGATGTGGCGGTGCTCCTCGTGCGTCAGCTCGTTGTGCCCCTTCGGCGGCGCGCCGGTGTACTCGGCCACGAGACGGGCCTTGCCCTGGATGCTGGAGATGATCGCCCGCGCGAACTCGTTGCCCGAGATGCGGTGCACGAGGGAGTGGAAGGCGATGTCCTCCTCGGCATACCTGTCGGGGTCGTCGAGCGCGGCCTCGAGGACGTCGAACTGGTGAGACAGTGCCGCGCGGGCCTCGTCCGTGATCTGCCGGGCCGCCGACGAGGCCATCAGCCCCTCCAGCACCGTCCGGATACCGATGAGCTGGTCCATGAAGAGCAGGCTGTCCTCGCGCCGGAAGATCGCCTCCAGGACCATGGGGTCGAGCAGCCGCCAGGACTCCCGGTCGAGCACCACGGTGCCCCATCCCTGACGGGCGGCGACCAGCCCTTTCTCCGCCAGCGCCGTGAGCGCCTCGCGGATCACGGTGCGACTCACCGTGAACGTCTCGCACAGCGCTGCGGTGGTGGGCAGTGCGGTACCGGGCGCGTACTTCTCCGTCACGACGTCCTGCACCAGCTCCCGGATGACCGCCTCGGCGAGCGCCGGCCTGTTGCGGGTCACCTGAGTGCTGGTCGGCGTGCTCGTCGGTACCTGCTGGACCACGTGTCTCTCCTCCTCCGACGCGGGATCTCGAGGGGCCGCACGGGTGCCCATCGTATCTCTCGCACCCTGTTGGGCATTGCGCATACATCATATGTATGACTACGCTCGCGGGGCGGGCAAGGTCGCCCGATCGCCTCTGAAGAAAGCGATGGCACGATGACACCGAAGTCACGAGCACGAGTTCCCAGGTCCCGGAATCGATCGAGGAGAGCCGGCGCTATGGCTGCCCTGAGCATCGCAGCAGTGATCGTCTCGACGCCGGCTTCCGTTCCTGCGGCGCAGGCCGCGTCGGAGAGCCACGACCGCACGTACTTCGCCGCAGCCGACGGCCGGGAGATCGGCCGGTGCCAGGTGACGCACCCCTGCTCGCTCGAGCACATCCAGCAGGTGGCCCGGCACGAGGCCCGCAAGGGCAGGGACGTCACCGTCCTGCTCGAGGACGGCACCCACCGGATCTCCAAGCCGCTCGAGTTCGGCCCGCAGGACAGTGGCCGGGAGGGGCGCACCGTGAAGTGGGTGGCCGCGCCCGGCGCCCAGCCCGTGATCTCCGGCTCCGCCGAGATCTCCGGCTGGTCGGTCCACGACGAGCAGGCCGGCATCTACGTCGCGGACACTCCCCAAGGGGTCGACAGCCGCCAGCTCTACGTGAACGGGATCATCGCGCAGCGCGCTTCCCTTCAGCTGGCCAACTCCGACGTCACGCCCACCCCGACCGGGCTGACGATCAACAATCCGAACCTCGGCTACCTCGGCGGCCTGCCGGACCAGGGACGGATCGAGTTCCAGTCGCTCGGCGACTTCAGCGATCGATACTCCCCCGTCGAGTCGATCGACGGCTCCACGATCACCATGGCGCAGCCCGCCTGGGACAACAACACCTGGGGCTGGGACACCGTCCAGCACTCGTTCCTGGCCGCCCCCACGTGGTACCTGGAGAACTCGCTGGCGTTCCTCGACGAGGTCGGCGAGTGGTACCTCGACCCGGCCGGCGGCAAGCTGTACTACAAGCCCGGTGACGGCGTCGACCCGAACGAGCTGGACGTCGAGCTCCCGCAGGTGGAGTCGCTCATCAGCATCAGCGGCACCTACGACCAGCCGGTGACGGGCCTCACGTTCGACGGCATCGAGTTCACCGGAACCTCGTGGCTGGGCCCGTCCACGCACGGCTACGCGAACCAGCAGAACGGCGCGTTCATCAAGGACTACTACGACTACCGTCCCGACGACGCCTTCAGCAGCTGCTCGCGCGGATGCGAGATGTTCGAACGTGCCCGGGGCAACACCTGGTACCAGGAGCCGGCGGCGGTGCAGATCTCCGCGGCCCGCAACATCACCCTGACGAACAACCGCTTCACGAACCTCGGGCAGACCGCCCTCGGCATCGGCAACGACGCCAACGCGCACCTCTCGGGCGTCGGCCTGGGCACCAGCGGGATCGACGTGCTCGGGAACATCTTC
The DNA here is from genome assembly GCF_054782975.1 of Myceligenerans halotolerans. Lineage (NCBI taxonomy): Bacteria > Bacillati > Actinomycetota > Actinomycetes > Micrococcales > Promicromonosporaceae > Myceligenerans > Myceligenerans halotolerans. The sequence goes on along the minus strand of NZ_BAAGRL010000006.1, from coordinate 405,369 downwards.
ACCGAGGTCGGTGGCCACGGGATCGCGGTCGGCGGTGTGCGCCCGGACGCGCACCACCCGAGCGATCCGCGGATGATCAACCGGGACATCCACATCGAGAACAACACGATCAACCGGGTCGCGGTCGAGTACAAGGACAACTCGGGCATCCTCAGCACGTACGCGACGAACGTCCGGATCGTGCACAACGAGGTCGCCAACGTCGCGTACGACGGCATCGACACCGGCTACGGCTGGGGCGCCAACGACGCCGGCGGCTCGGCGGAATACGTCCGCCGCGGCTACTACAACTGGAACACCCTGTACTCGACCCCGACGACGCTCAAGGACAACCTCGTCGCGGGCAACCTCGTGCACCACACCAAGGCGAGGTTCGCGGACGGCGGAACGCTGTACAACCTCGCGGCCAGCCCCGGCACCGTGGTCGAGCGCAACTACCTGTTCAACAACTCCGGCGTCGGCCTGTACCTCGACGAGGGCACGCGGTACACGACCTACCGGCACAACGTGCTCCAGGGCACCAACCCGTGGATCTTCACCAACGCCTACAGCGACGGCAACAACACCGCCGACAACATGATCCGCGAGAACTGGTACAACTCCGGCGGGGCCCAGATCCCGAACGCGGAGGAGCGGAACAACCAGCTCATCGACAACGTCTCGGTCTCGGGCACGAACTGGCCGGACGAGGCGCTCGAGGTCATGTGCGACGCCGGCGTCGCGCCCGAGTACCGCACGGCGCTGAACGCCAACCTGTTCGGCCTCGCGCAGTGTCCCGTGGACGCGACGGTCGACGACTCGTACGGGACGACGGCGATCTCGGTGGACCAGAGCTACTTCGGGCAGCAGGGAACCGCCTTCGGCATCGCGGCCGCGGGCGCGGACGTGTGGGGCGCGGGCGGGCAGCGCGACGACGAGTACGGTGCGATCTACCGGGCCGGATCCTTCTCGTCCGGGTCGAGCGTGTCCGTCCGCGTGGACACGCTCAACGACACCCACGCCTGGGCCAAGAGCGGCGTCATGGTCCGCAACGACATCACCGGACCCGGAGCGTCCGCCGGGTACGCGATCGCAGCGGTGACGCCGGGCAACGGCGTCGCCTTCCAGTGGGACTCGGACGGCGACGGCTACCTGGACAGCTCCGCACAGGCGAGCATCGACACGCACCGCGCCGTCTGGGTCAGGCTCGACCGTGCGGGCGACCAGGTGTCGGCGTCCTACTCCTACGACGGCGTCAACTACCGGCCGATCGGATCCGCGGTGACGCTTCCGGGCGCGGCCGGGGTGCAGGACGGGGGTGTGTTCACTACGTCGCACGATGCGTCTACGGCGGCGGTGAATGTGTTCAGCGGGTTCGATGTGGCGGGGCTTGGCGGGGTGGGGCGGCCGTAGGGCGGCGTTGCCACGGAGAAAGATGAGGCCCTCACCGACGTTTTTGCTGGTGGGGGCCTCGTCGACCGGAGACCACCCAAAGGGACTAGCGGAAGTAGTCATCCCCGCCAGCTCCGGGTACGGCCTTGAGCAGTCGCGATCCGGCCAGCCGCCGAAAGGCCGGCGAGCCTGGACGTCCGAACGGCCGCAACTGCTCCGGCCAGCGTTTTCATCCTCGTGCACGGCGGCAGGCCGGCCCTATCCTTCCCGTAACGCCGATGCCAGGAGGCTCGCATGGCCCATTCGGTACTGCACACCTCGACGATGGAACCCGGTGCCGCCCATGCCATGGCACGCAGTCTCGCGGCGCTGGTCGACCAACGGCCCGACGGCCCGGCCCCGCTGCCACCGCTGGAATCGTTCGACCACCCGCTGCGCAAGGTCCTGCCCGCATTCGACCTGATGCGCCGGGAGAAGCTCGAGCCGCGGCTCGTGTTCTTCCCAGCCATCGGTCACGCCGCCCTCGGCGCGATGCTGAGCCGGGCCTACGAGAGCGGGCCGCTCGCCGGACGCTTTGGCGTCTCCTCGATGCGTGACATCGCCTGGTGGTGCGACGACGAGCACTTCGTGCCGGTCCCGGCACTGTGGAACGTCGCCGTGGTGAGCGCACGGAGCGTGGGCAAGGGCCCGGCACCTGTCATGGCGATGCTGCGGTCGCTGGTGGGCGATGGCGCGCCCGCGCGCATGGACCCGCCGCTGAGCTTGTACCTGTGCCTTCAGGCCGGCCTGGTCCTGGCTGGGAAGGAGCCCGTTGACACGCGTCGTCCGCCGGTCTGGACCCGCCTGGCCGACACCGGACTCGAGTCGCGCAACACCATCTGGCCGATCCGGCCCCTGATCAACGAACTGGGCGGACATCTGCCGCTGCAGGCCTCATGGGACACGGGCTGGTTCATCGACACCGAGGTGGTGGGCGACCCGTCATCGGGCAGACGCAACGAACGCACCTCTGGCCACCGCGGAGAACGAGTGGTGGTGCGCTACAAGGCCAACCCGCTGGCCAACGGCAAGACTCGGCCCACCGTCCTCGCATCCTGGTTCCGCTGATCGTCCCCGCTGGTGCGATCGTGATCCCTGTCTCGCAGGCGCCTTTCGGTCTATATTGGCGTTTCGGGCGCGACCGGAACATGACTGTCAGGGCCAGGGAGTATGAAGGGCAGGCGGCCGGCATGCACACAGGAACGCAAGGAAACCGGCGCAAGGAGCTGAACCCGAGCACGTGCTTGCTCGTCCGACACGGCGCCGGATGTCAGGAGCAGGGCTGATGGCCCGCTCACGCGTCGGCCGGAGCAGCCGGATCGGGCCGCAGGATCTGCCCGAGGTGCGCGCCGAACTGGTCGAGGCGTTCGGCAAGAAGATCGCGCGGCTGGACAGGCTCATCGCCGAGGCCGAGGACACCGGCGAGTCTGTGATGCCCCCCAGGCAGTTGCGCGAGATCCGGGCCGAGGCCATCACGTGGCGGGCGGCCCTGGAGGACGGCGCGCTGTGGTGGGTGGCGGAGCCGATGACCGAGGTCGCCGCCACAGCCGCACGGACCGTGCCGGACGAAGAGGCCACCCAGCTGGACGAGCACGCCGACCCCTCCGGGTTGATCTACTGGGCCGGCTCGACAGGCCTGACGCTCCCCTGGCGCAACGCCCCGGCCGAGCACCAGACCGCCTCCGCGTTCGGCACGCTCGTACCTCCGCAACTACCCGTGGCAGCAATGGTGTGGCGCACCACCGACACGATCGTTCAGATGGCCATGCTGACCGACGACGCTCGCGCGGTGCGGGTGTCCCCGAACCCGCGCAGAAAGCTCGTCGAGATCGATCCCGAGGTGGCCTCCGAGGAAGACAAGGCCCTGCAGCTCGACATGCTGCTGCGCGCCACCCACGCCCTGGCCCTCCAGCCCGGCCTGGGAGAGCGCCGCCAGGAGACCGCCCACACCGTCGGCCACGGCACGCCGCGCCGCAGGGAGCCACAGCAGGTCACCGTCGTGTCCCTGCGCCGCCCCGCCTCCCCGTCCCGCCAGGACGACGACGCCGGAGCCCCGTCCCGCCACTGGACCCACCAATGGGTCGTGGGCGGACACTGGCGACGCCAGCCGGTCGGCAAGGACCGCAAGGAACGGCGCCTGACCTGGATCGCGCCTCACATCAAGGGCCCCGAGGGAGCGCCTCTGATCCTCAAGGAACACGTCAAGGTCTGGAACCACTGACCCCGGGACGACGCCGAATGCTCCTACCGGGCACGCCGGCGGTCGTCACACTTGCTGCCGCCAACCCGAAGGGAACACGCGCCCACGCAAAAAACGAAGATCCCCATCAACATTTCTGCTGATGGGGATCTTCTCTGGTAGCGGGGGGAGGATTTGAACCTCCGACCTCTGGGTTATGAGCCCAGCGAGCTACCGAGCTGCTCCACCCCGCGTCGGTGATGCCAACATTACGCGACCGTAGACCCGAGTGCAACCTGATCCGGTCGTGGAGACGCAGGTCACAGTGATCGAACCGTTCCGACGTGTCAGGCTCCTGCCCATGCCCACCTGGGACGACAGCCGTGACCTGGTCTACCTCCCGACCGTCGGCGCCACCGGCGCCACCGACGCCACCGACGCCACCGACGCCACCGACGCCGCCGCTGGCCCCGACGCCGCCGCTGGCCCCGACGCCGCCGCTGGCCCCGATGCCGCGGACGCCGACTCCGTCGCCAGGCGGCTCGCCCGCCTCGCCGACGAACTCGCCGCCCTCGAGTCGCTCACGCCCGGGCCCGACGTGAACCGTCTGTTCTCCGCCGTGGTCCGGACCGTGACCACGACGCTCGGGACGGTCGCGCACCAGGTCGGCTCCCACCCCGAGGTTTCCGCGCGCGCCGCCCGGCTCCGGGACCTGAGCGCACGTGGCGAGTGCGAGCTGGAGGCGCACTGGTCGGAACGTGTCGCCGGCGCGGCCGACCCGGTCGGCGAGCTCGGCCGCTTCCCCTACCGGGACAACTACCGCGACCTCGTCGCCATGGAACTGCGCCTGCTCCGCCGCCATCTGGGCGAGCGGGCGCCGCGCTCCCTCGTCGTCCTCGGTTGTGGTCCTCTGCCGCTCACCGCGACCGGGTACGCCCAGGGCCTCGGCGCCCGGGCCGTCGCCGTCGACCGCGATCCCGCCGCTGTCGTCGCCGCACGCAGGTTCCTCGAGGCGACGCGCGACCCCGGCACCGTCGTCGTGCACGACGACGCCGCCAGCGTCTCCCTGCACGAGCACGACGTCGTCGTCCTGGCGGCGCTCGTCGGGACGACGACGGCGGCCAAGGCCGCGATGCTGCGCTCGCTCGCCGGCCGGATGCGACCGGGCGCGCTGCTGCTCGCCCGCAGCGCACACGGGCTGCGCACGCTGCTGTACCCGGAGATCGACCCGGCCACGATGACGGGGTTCGACGTCCTGGACGTGAAACACCCGGCGGGCGACGTCATCAACTCGATGATCGTCGCCCGCCGGGTGTGAGGGATCACGCCGGCCGGTGGCCCTACTCGGCCGCTTCCTCCGCCGCGAGCGCGTCCTCGATGGCCTGCTGGAGCTCGTCCTGGGCCTCGCCGTAGGCCGTCCAGTCGCCGTCCTGCTGCGCCTGCCGGGCATCCTCCATGGCGTCGGAGGCGCGCTGCAGGGCTTCCGCGAGGTCGCCGCTGGGCTCGGCGGGCTCCTCGACAGGCTCCTCGGTGGCCGGGTCGTCGGTGGCCGGGTCCTCGGCCTCGGGATCGACGGGCTCCTCGCCCTCGACCGGAGCGTCCGGCGCCTCACTCTCCGCGGCTCCCTCGGCGTCACCGCCCTCGGCCCCGGCGTCACCACCGAACACCTGGTCGAGCGCCTCGGTGAGGGTGTCGGCGTAGCCGACCTCGTCGCCGAAGGCCACCATCACCTTGTGCAGCAGCGGGATGCTCGTGCCCGCGGCCGACTGGATGTACACCGGCTGCACGTACACGAGACCGCCACCGACCGGCAGGGTGAGCTGGTTGCCGAGCAGCACGTTCGAGCGTCCCTGTTCCAGGATGCGTAGCTGCTCGCCGGCCACCGGGTCGGAGTTGAAGATGTTCTGCACCTGGCCGGGGCCCGGCACGGTGGTGTCGCGTGGCAGCTCGAGCAGTCGCAGCGTGCCGTAGTCCTCGTCCTTCTGCCCCGCCGTCGACCCCGCGTCGGCGTCCGCCGCCAGGAAGCCGGTCAGCACCTGGCGGGGGGTGGTACCGCCCGGGATGAACGTCGAGGTGAGTGAGAACGCCGGCTCCTCCTGCCCCGGCATCTGCAGCGTGAGGTAGTACGGCGGCTGCAGGGGGCTCACCGTCGCGTCCGACGTCGGGTCCTCCGGGTTGTTCCAGAAGTCGTTCCCCGAGAAGAAGTCGCTCGCGTCTGTGACGTGGTACTCGGTGAGCAGGCTCCGCTGCACCTTGAACATGTCCTCCGGGTAGCGCATGTGGCTCATGAGCTCGCCGGACATCTCGTCGAGGGGCTGCACCGAGCCGGGGAACACCTTCTCCCATGCCTTGAGCACCGGGTCCTCCGGTTCCCAGGCGTACAGGTCCACGGAGCCGTCGTGGGCGTCGACCGTGGCCTTGACCGAGTTGCGGATGTAGTTCACCTCGGCCGGCAGGTTCACGGGCGCCCCCTCCTGCTGCAGGGTGAGCGTGTCCGTGGTGACCTCCTGCATCTGGGTGAAGGCCGAGTACGGGTACTGGTTCGTCGTCGTGTAGGCGTCAACGATCCACTTCACGCGGCCGTCGACGACCGCCGGGTACACCCGGTTGTCGAGCGTCAGCCACGGAGCGACCTTGGCCACGCGCTGCTGCGGGTCACGGTCGTACAGGACCTGCGACTCCTCGGTCACGCGGTCCGAGAGCAGCAGCTGTTCCTCCCCGAACTTCAGCGCGTAGAGCAGTTTGCTGCCGAACGATCCGATGCTCGGCCCGCCGTCGCCCTCGAACGTCGTCTTGACCTGGTCGCCACCGTCGGCGTCGTCGGCCGGGAAGTCGAGCTCCCAGGGCTCGCGCTCGTCGTCCGGCTTGCCCACCACCGAATAGGTCTCGGTGTTCGGGGAGAAGTAGATGCGCGGCTCGTAGTCGCCCTCGAGGTCGGTGATCGCGCCCTCCGACGGGATCCCGCCCTCGAAGAAGGCCGGCTGACCGCCCGCGCCGAGCTGGTTGCCGTAGGCGGCCACCACGCCGTAGCCGTGCGTGTACACGGTGTGGTCGTTCACCCAGTTGCGCTGGTCGGCGCCCAGGCCGTCCTGGTTGAGCTCGCGCACGGCGATGACGGTGTCCCGGCTCTCCCCGTCGATCTCGTACCGGTCCACGGAGAGCGAGTCGCTGAAGTTGTAGTACTGCTTGTTCTGCTGCAGCTGCCGGAACGACGGCGACACGATCTCGGGGTCGAGCAGGCGGATCGACGCCGTCGTGTTGGCGTCGGCGCGCAGGGCGCCCGCCTCGGCCTCGGTCGTCGCGTTGTAGTTCTGGGTCTCGACGTCCTCGATGTCGAAGGCGGTGAGTGTCGCGTCGATGTTGCGCTGGATGAACGGCTGCTCCAGCTCCTGCGCGTTCGGGGTGACCTGGAACCGCTGCACGACGGCCGGGTAGATCCCGCCGATCACGATCGCGGACACCACCATGAGCCCGACGCCGATCGCCGGCAGCTGCCAGTTGCCGCGGAACGCGGCCGCCAGGAACAGGACGGCGACCAGCAGGGCCACGACCGCGAGAATCCCCTTGGCGGGGATCACCGAGTGCACGTCGGCGTAGGACGCGCCGTCGAACCGGGCGCCGGTGCTGTTCAGGATCGAGTAGCGGTCGAGCCAGTAGTTCGCCGCGAACAGCAGCATGAGCACGGTGCCGACGACGGCGATGTGGATGCGCGCGGCGTTCGTGGTGCGCGGGAGGTTGCCCTGCGCCGGCCCGATCCGCAGCCCGCCGTACAGGTAGTGGGTCACGACGCCGGCGATGCTGGCGATGATCACCACGGCCATGAGGAAGCCGATGATGCTGCGCAGCGCCGGGAGCAGGAACACGTAGAAGGAGAGATCCAGCCCGAACTGCGGGTCGGTCTCGCCGAACGTCTCGGAGTTCATGGCCAGCAGCACCCTCTGCCACTGGGCGGACGCCGCGATGCCGGCGAAGAACCCGACGAGCACGGGGGCGGCGAACGTCACGACCCGGCGCAGCGGCTCGATCGCCTCGCGGTACTGCTCCAGCGTGGCCTGCTCGGCGCTGGGGACATACATGGGGCGCGACCTGTACGCGACGGCGAACGACGCGAACACCGCGCCACCCATCACGAGGAAGCCCGTCACGAACAGCAGGCCTCGGGTGATCCACTCGGTCCAGATCACCCGGGAGAACCCGATCTGATCGAACCAGAGGATCTCGGTCCAGAACTGAGCCAGCAGCAGGAGTGCGACCACGACGACAGCGACCGCGACGATCGCCGCCCCGAGCGGACTCCGTCGGCGAGCGGGGGGAGCGCCACCCTGCCGGGGACGCGGTACGGCGAAGGACACGGCGTTGTTACCTCACTGCTCTCGTCGGACTGTCAGTGCCTACCCAGGGGAAACGGGCAGGACGATCACAAGGTTCCCACATCTACGACGACGCCGGGCAGGTGGCGAGACCGGCCCCGTCACCGGCTCCGATCGCCTCCATCGCCTCGCGCGCGTCGTGCAGCGTCTCGACCCGGACCACGCGGAGCCCGTCGGGCTCGTTGCCCACCACGTCGGCGCAGTTCGCCGCGGGTGCGAGGAACCAGGTGGCGCCGTCGCGCCGCGCTCCGTACAGCTTCTGCTCGATGCCACCGATGGGGCCGACGATCCCCTCCGGGCTCACCGTTCCCGTGCCCGCGATGATCTCGCCGTTGGCCTCGTCCTCGGGGGTGAGCTTGTCGATGATGCCGAGAGCGAACATCATCCCGGCGCTCGGGCCGCCGATGTCCTCGATCTGGATCGACACGTCGACCGGGAAGTCGTACCGCGGGTCGATGTACACCCCCATCACGGCGCGCGTCTCCCCCTCGACGCCGCCCGTCGTGATGGTGAGGTCGCGTACGCCGCCGTCGCGCCGCACGCCGAGGACGACGTCGGCCCCCGGCTCGGTCTCCGCGAGGCCGTCGATGAGCTGCGCGTACGTCTCCACCGGCTCCCCCTGGAAGGACACGACGACGTCGCCCTCGGCGACCACGCCGTCCGCGCCGGTCCCGGGCTCGGCACCCGCGACCTCGAGCGTCGCCGGGACGTCCTCGCCGAGCTCGGTGAGCGCCGCCGCGGTGGCCGACTCCTGCGAGCTGACCATCTCCGCCTGGCTCACCTCCTGCTGCTCCTCGGCGCTGGTCTCCTCGGGGAAGATCGCCTCGACCGGCACCACCGAGCGTGTCCGGTCCAGCCACGCCTGCACGACCTGGCCGGCGCTCACCGGATACCCCGGCCCGCCGGAGACGGAGACCGTCGTCAGCAGCAGCTCCCCCGTCGACTCGTACGTCCGGTCACCGTCGATCGCGATGAGCGGCGCCTCGTCCTGCTCCCCCAGCGTGTTCTCGGTGGGGCCGGGCGCACGCACCGCGTAGGGCACGGGCAGCACGAGGGCGACGGCGGCCAGGGCCGCCGTCAGCAGCAACGTGATGCCCAGCGTGATGGTCCGGCGCGTGACCGGAGGCGCGTCGAGCTGCCCGACGGCGTACCGGTCGCCCTCCCCGTCCACGGCATCGCCCCCCGGGGAGATCACTGGGCCGGCACCGGGCGCGGACGACCGCCCGCCCGGCGTGGAGTTCTCGAGATCGCTCGACGTCACCGGCTCATCATCCCCCATTCGCCTGGAGGATCGCTGCGAGCCGGCACTCGGGCGAGCCCGATCTGCGTGCTTGTGCGCCGAGAGCGAAGCCGGGAACCGGGCCTGTGGTCCCCGGAGTTGGTCACACGTGGATACGGTGGCTACCGGGGGTCGTCCCCAGCGGCCCAGGGAGGCCCGCGGGCGTCCCGCCGAACGAGCGAGGAGCAACATGACCGAGAACCCCAGTCACGGCGAGCAGCCGTGGGAGGAGATGCTCCGTTCCATGCTCGGTGACGGCGCCGACGAGGTGCTTGCCGAGATGCGTGCGCGCGGCTTCGACCCGTCGACGATGTCCGGCGCCCAGGACCCGATGATGATGCAGTTCGCGCTCTCCCAGGTGCAGCGGATGCTCGCGGAGCCCGGCACCGGCCCGGTCAACTCCGACGTCGCGCACGACGTGGCCCGCCAGGTCGCCGTCGCCGAGGGCGACCCGTCCCTCACCGGCGGCCAGGCCAAGGCTGCCACCGACGCCCTGTCCGTCGCCGAGCTCTGGCTGGACGCCGTCACCGACCTGCCGCCGTCGGTCGGGACGGCTCGCGCGTGGTCCCGTTCGGAGTGGGTGGAGGCGACGCTCCCCGCGTGGAACAAGCTCGCCGCGCCCGTCGCGGCGTCGGTCGCCGACGCCCTCGCCACCGTGCTCGCGGACCAGCTCCCGGACGGCGTGGACGACGGCGTCGCGATGCCCGGCATGCCCGCCGGCGCCCTGGCCGGTCTCGGCATGGACCCCGCACAGATGATGCGCCGGCTCGGCTCGGCCGTGTTCGGCATGCAGGTGGGCCAGGCGGCCGGGACGCTGTCGCGGGAGGTGTTCGGCGCCACCGACATCGGCCTCCCGCTGCTCGGCGACGCGCACACCGTGCTGCTGCCGACCAACGTCGACAAGTTCGCCGAGGGCCTCGACGCCCCGCCGGACGAGGTCCGGTACTTCCTCGCCCTGCGCGAGGCCGCGCACACCCGCCTGTTCACGCATGTCACGTGGCTGCGCGGACATCTGCTGGGGATCGTGGAGCAGTACGCGCGCGGCATCACCATCGACCTGGACGTGCTCGAGTCCCAGGTGCGCGACATCGACATGTCCGACCCGGACGCCCTGCGCGGCGCGCTGTCCGGCGGCGTGTTCGGCCTGCAGAACACCGACGAGCAGAAGGCGGTGCTCCTCCGGCTGGAGACGACGCTCGCGCTCGTGGAGGGCTGGGTCGACGAGGTGACGGCGGCCGCGGCGCTCCCCCACCTGCCGCACTCGGTGGCGCTGCGCGAGATGATCCGCCGGCGCCGCGCCGCCGGCGGCCCCGCCGAGCACACGTTCGCCACGCTCGTCGGGCTGGAGCTCCGCCCGCGCCGCTCGCGCGACGCGGCCAGGCTGTTCACGGTCCTGATGGACGACGGCGGCCGTGCGGCTCGCGACAGCGTCTGGGACCACCCGGATCTCCTGCCGCTCACGGGCGACCTGGACGACCCGGCGGGCTACCCCGCGCGGCGCGCCTCCTCGGCCGAGGAGCATGCCGACGTCGATGCCGCACTCCGCGAGATCTTCGGCGACGAGACCGGCAAGGCCTGACCCCCGGGACCGCGCCGACCCGGCGTGTCCCTCACTCGCCGGGCAGGGGGCGGACGAATCGGCGGCCGGTGATCTCCGTCGGGCTGATCCGGAGCCACTCGGTCTTCTCCGTGGTCGTGTACGAGACGAGTCCTGTCGCCTCGGCGACGGCCAGCTCCGCTTCGGTGTCCAGGATCTTCACCACGCCCTTGACCACCACGGAGTGCGCGAAGTCCGGGTCCCACTGGTCCACCTCGAACGCGACCCGGGGATTGACCGCGGCTTCCACGAGCTTGCTGCCCGGTGTGGTGTTGATGTAGATCTCGCGATCCGCCACCGCGAAGTTGACCGGGAAGATGTCGGGTTCGCCTGCCGCGGCCGTCGCCAGGCGGCCGACCGAGATCCTGGACAGCAGCTCCCAGATCTCCTCGTCCTCGAGTGGGGTGATCGTGTCCGACGACGTCCATTGCGTCATGTCATCCTCCAAGATGCGGTGGCGGACTCACCGGCCCGGGTGCCGCCGGCCTGATTCCCTCATCCTGGCCCCCCGCCACGCAAGGCGCAGATGATGCGAGCAGTCTCCTCCGCCCGGCCCCGCGTCGGGAAGCCCCACGGGCCATGCACTCTCCGTCGGGCAGGTCAGTCTTCTTCGTCCGACGTGGGGGACCCCGCGTCGTCCTGCGCGAAGGACGCGCCCTCCAGGAAACCGCGGGCTCGCTCCGTCTTCGGGTAGGCCTCGAGGATCTTCCAGAAGGTAGGGCCGTGACCCGCGTGCAGCAGATGGGCCAGCTCGTGCAGCAGGACGTAGTCGAGCACCCAGCCGGGCATGCCCTGCACGCGGGTGGAGATCCGGATCGACCCGTCCAGCAGCGTGCACGAGCCCCAGCGCCGGCCCTGGTTCGACGCCCAGCGGACGCTGGAGGGCGTGGCCCGCCCGTCGAGGTACTTCGTGGACAGGAACTCCGCCCGGGACAGCAGTTCGTCGTCGGACGGCTTGCGGCGCCGTTCCTTGTCCTCGAGCCGGGCGAGCATCTTGGCCACCCACTCCCGCTCCTGAGCCCGCGAGAAGCGCGCCGGAATCGCGACGATGGTTCGCTCACCGTCGCGATACGCGCTCACCGTGGCGGTACGACGGCGGCTCCGGCGTACCTCCACGGACGTCGGATCGTCGTGGGCCACACCAAGACGGTAGCGGTTATCGGCGTGGAGTAGTCAAGAACACGCCCTGCGACGGAAAAATCCGCCCGCGCGACGCGGGGCGGTGGACAGCCTGTGGACAGACGGCGCGGCCGCGGATGCCCTGGCACGGTGGAGTCCCTCCCCTTCGCACCGCCCCCAGGAGTATGCCCATGAGCGCGCCCGGCGCCAGCCGTTCCCCCGCGATCGCGACGCCGCGCGCCGCGCTGCGCCTTCGCCCCGGCACCCCGGTGGTCATGCGCTCGGGTGACGCGGTGCAGTGCGGCACGGATCCCCGCTGGGCGCTCGTCCTCGACGGGCTCACCCGCGCCGAGGCGTCGTGGCTGCGCGACCTCACCGATCGCCGCCACGTGACGCCCGAGCAGTCCGCGGCGCGCCGGGGCGTGCACCCGGACCGCCGGGACCTCATCCTGGACGCCCTGGCCAGGGCGGGAATGCTGGTGCCGTCGCCCGCGGCCGTCCGGAACGTCGTCGCCCCGGGTCACGGAGCGGCGGACGCCCGGACCCTCGGCATGCTGCGGGTCGACGGTGCAGGCCTGGCCACTCTCGCCGACCGGGCGGCCGCGACGGTGGCGCTGGCCGGGCTCGGGCGCATCGGCGCGGCGATCGCCCTGCTCCTCACCGGCGCCGGGGTGGGCCGTCTGGTGCTGCACGACCCGCAGCCCGTGCAGACGACCGACATCGGACTCGGTGCGCACACCGAGCGCGACGTGGGCGATCCCCGGGACGTCGCCCTCGCGCGCCTGCTGGCCCGCCGGTCGGCGGCGCTCGACCTCCAGGTGAACGGCGACGCCGAGCCCGACGTCGCCGTCGTGGTGGAGTCCCGCGCGGCTCTGCCCGCGCGCTTCACCCGTCTGATGAGCGCGGGCATACCGCACCTGTCCGTGGTGGCGCGCGAGGCGGACGTCGCCGTCGGGCCGCTCGTGCTGCCGGGTCGCAGCGCCTGCGTCGCCTGCCTCGACGCGGACCGCGCCGATCAGGACCGGGACTGGCACCTGATCGCGGCGCAGCTGCGGCAAGGCCCGGAGCAGCCGCACGAGGCCGCGCTCACGGCCCTGGCAGCGGCGACGGCCGCCGGCCAGGTGCTCGCCCAGCTGGACGGGCACCGGCCGACGGCCGTCGGCTCCTGCCTGGAGATCGCACTCCCGGACTGCCTGCCTCGCGTCCGGAGGTTCGATCCGCACCCACGGTGCGGGTGTCTCACCCTCGCCCCTTGAGGCCGGCGGGTCATGCGGCTGCCGGAGCCCCGGCGGCCGCAGCGGTCTCCGACTTCCGCGGCCGGCCACGACCACGCTTGCGCGCGACGATGGCGCCGTCGACGAAGACCTCGCCGCCCCAGACGCCCCAGGGCTCACGCCGCTCGAGGGCACCGGCGAGGCAGCCGTCGATCAGCGGGCACTCGCGGCAGAGCGTCTTCGCACGCTCCACGTCGGCGGAGTGCTCGGCGAACCAGAGCTCAGGGTCGTTGGTACGGCACGGGAGCAGCGAGTCCATGATCCGGTTGAACTCGCGGGCGTCAGCGCCGCTCGTGGCAGTGCTGACGGGAATACCGGTCGAAGGGTTCCAGGGGCCGGATCCGCCCTGGGGGAGGGTGTCGAGGAGCGCAGTGAGGCGCACGGTTGTCTCCTGTGATCCTGTTACGTGAACGTCGTCGGTGAACGTCGGGTGATACAGGACCCAGGTCTGGTTCTTCTCCAGCCGGCCGGGTAAGGCCGGGATCTGCCTGGAAAAGACTCAGGCCGCGGGTCCCTGGTGGACTCCGCGGCCTGGATGCGCCGGTCTGTCTAGACCGGATGCGCTCCTGGAGCGGAGTCGGGGGCGAGGATGGCGTTCGGGAAGCTTCCGCCTTCGCCGCGGAGACGCGGCGTGTGGACAGAGATATCCGCGCGCGCAGAGACGGGCCGATTCGCGTACGACGGCACACCCGTGCCGCACAGCGTCTCGGTCCACATCTGGATCTGCTTCATGATCTCCATCAGGCTTTCCCACCTCCTCACGCACTCGGGGCCCGGCCTCTCGGCCACGCCCGCTCACTTTCAAGGACAACATGCACACTATGCCGCCCGCCTGGCGGACTCCAACTTTTTTCCAACTTTTTTTGCTGACAGTTTCCCGGCATTCGTCACGGCCTGGTGAAAGCGCTGTCCGGGCTCGGATTCCAGGGCTTCAGGCGCCCGGTGCGCTGCTCACGATCGACAGGATCGTCGGCCCGTAGCGGTCGATCTTTCCCGGGCCGACCCCGTTGACCCGCGCCAGTTCGGCGACCGACCCGGGACGCATCTCGGCGATCTCGGCGAGGCTCGCGTCGGTGAGGATCGTGTAGGCGGGCTTGTCCGCCTCCTGCGCCACCTCCAGCCGCCACTCGCGCAGCGCGTCGAAGAGGACGACGTCGTGCTCGTCGCCCAGCACCGCCCGCGCCTTCCCCTGGCCGCCGCGGGGACGTCGCGGGCCGCGCGATCCGCCGTCGGGCCAGATGCCGTCGAGGAAGCGGGTGCGCTTCCGGGTCGCGCGCCCGCCCGGGTTGCGGCTGCGCGCGAACGACACGTCCAGCCGCTCCCGCGCCCGCGTGATCCCCACGTAGAGCAGGCGGCGCTCCTCGTGCACGGCCTCGTCGGTCTCCGCCAGGGAGATCGGCATCAGGCCCTCGCTCATCCCGGCCAGGAACACCGCGTCCCACTCCAGCCCCTTCGCCGCGTGCAACGACGCCAGCGTCACGCCCTCGACCGTGGGCGCGTGCTGTGCCTTGGCGCGCTCGGTGAGCTCGTCCACGAGGGTCGCGATCGTCGCGGGCGCGTCCGCGTCCGCCGCCGCGGCCAGGTCGTCCGCGAGCGCCACGAGTGCCTGCATGGAGTCCCAGCGTTCGCGTGCCGCGCCGCGGGCGGCGGGGGGTTCGGTGGCCCATCCGGCGGCGGCGAGGACGTCCCGCACCTGGTCGGGCATGGTTCGTTCGGGGTCGGCGGAGCGGGCGGCGCCGCGGAGCAGGACGATGGCGTCGCGGACTTCCTTGCGCTGGAAGAAGCGTTCGCCGCCGCGGACGAGGTAGCCGACGCCGGCGTCGGCGAGCGCGGACTCGAAGGCTTCGGACTGGGCGTTGGTGCGGTACAGGACGGCGATCTCGCTGGCGGGGGTGCCGGATTCGATGAGGCGGGCGGCGCGGGTGGCGATGGCGGTGGCCTCGGCCTCGTCGTCGTCGTGGGTGGTGAAGGTGACGGGTGGGCCGGGGTCGCGTTGGGCGACGAGTTCGAGGGCCTGGGCGGCGCCGCGGCCGGCGCGGCGCAGGAGGTCGTTGGCGAGGCCGACGACCTGTGGTGTCGAGCGGTAGTCGCGGACGAGCCGGATCTCGGTGGCGTTCCGGAAGCGGCGGCGGAAGTCGAGCAGGTAGCGCGGGCTGGCGCCGGTGAAGGAGTAGATGGTCTGGGACGGGTCGCCGACGACGCAGAGTTCTTCGCGTCCGCCGAGCCACTGGTCCAGGAGTTTCTGTTGAAGCCGTGAGACATCTTGGTACTCGTCGACGACGAAGTGCCGGTACTGGCCACGCACCTCGTCGGCGACGGCTTTGTGCTCGATCAGCATGGCGGTGAGATTGAGGAGGACGTCCTCGAAGTCCATGGCTTGGCGCTCGGTCTTGACGTCCTCGTACATCGTCATGAGGCGCGCGATCTCCTGGCGGTTGTAGCCGGAGGGAGCCTCGCGGCCACGGGCGACGGCGACCCGCTCGTAGTCGTCTGCGGCGAGTACCTGAGCCTTGGCCCACTCGATCTCCGAGGAGAGGTCGCGCACGGCGACGCGGTCGACGGACAGGCCGAGACGTCGCGCCGACTCGGCGACGAACTGGGCCTTGTGCTCGACCAGGCGGGGCGGGGCACCGCCGACGACGCGCGGCCAGAAGTAGGCCATCTGGCGCAGCGCGGCGGCGTGGAAGGTGCGCGCCTGCACGCCCTGCACGCCGAGGCCGCGCAGGCGGGTGCGCATCTCCCCTGCGGCGCGTGCCGTGAAGGTGACGGCGAGGACGCTGTTCGGCTTGTAGATGCCGGTGCGCACGCCGTAGGCGATGCGGTGGGTGAGGGCGCGGGTCTTGCCGGTGCCGGCTCCGGCGAGCACGCACACGGGTCCGCGGAGGGCGAGTGCCACCTCGCGCTGCTCGGGGTCGAGCGCGTCGAGGATCGAGTCGGGATGAACCGGACCCGTCGCGGAGTTGGACAGTGCAGGCGCGTGCGTCACCATGGCACGGATTCTGTCAGGAGACGCTGACATTCTTCGGGCGGACGCCGGCCGGCGTTCCGCCCGGGCATGCCGACCAGCGCGGAGACCGTGACCGGCGACCGCCGTCGTACACCGTGAAGGAGACGAAGATGACCGAGACCGCCATGCCGGTTCCCGCCTCGGGGACCGTCCTCATGTACTCGACCGCGTGGTGCGGGTACTGCCGGCGGCTGCGCACGCAGCTCGACTCGGAGGGCATCGGCTACGAGGTGATCGACATCGAGGAACGCCCGGAGACGGCGGCGTTCGTGGAGCAGGTCAACGGCGGTAACCGCACGGTGCCGACGGTGGTGTACCCGAACGGGTCGGCGGCGACGAATCCGTCGCTGGCGGAGGTGAAGGCGGCGCTGGCGAACTGACCGGCGGACGATGCCGGGGTGCCGGGACCGCGCGGTCCCGGCACCCCGGCGTCTGTTCACGGTCGTCGCGCGCCGTCGCGCGTCGTCATGCCGGACGTGCCGCTCGCGCCTCGCGGATCAGCAGCACCGCCGGGATGAGCCCCAGCAGCATCGGCGTCGGCTCCAGCACCACCGCCGCCACCGCGCACCACGCCGCCAGCCCCCAGCCGATGGAGGCGGGCGCAACGATGCCCCGCCGGGCGAGGTCGGACACGAGCGCTCCCAGCAGCAGCATCGGCACGGCGAAGCTGCCGATCGAGATCCAGAACGCGCCGGCCGCGCCACTCGGGTGGAGGAACTCGTCGGGCGGCAGCCCCCAGAGCGCCCCGGTGAACCACTCGCCGGCGTACTCGAGGTTCAGCGCTCCCAGCAAGATGAGGTGTACCGCTCCCAGGATCATCAGGATCCGCCCTGCCCAGCGTCCCATCACCACTCCTTTTTTCGAGACCGTCAGTTTCGGAACCGACGGTACCGTAACATGGACGCATGGGACGACCTCGAGACGGCCGGGTCGGCGAAGCGATCCTCACCACCACCCGCGCACTCCTGGCGGAGAGCGGATACGACGGGCTCACCGTGGACGCCGTGGCCAGGCACGCACGGATCGGCAAGGCGGCGATCTACCGGCGCTACGCGACGAAGCAGGAGATGGTGTTCGCGGCAGCCGTCCACAGCCCGGACCTGCCCCCGCCTCCCGATACCGGGAGCCTGCTCGGGGACCTGACGGCGCTCGTCCAGGAGATCGTGGACCGCGTCACCAACCCGGCGGCGGCCGCCGCGATCCCGGGACTGCTCGCCGACATCCGCAGCTCGCCGGAGCTCGCCACCCGCTTCCACGACGCCTTCGTCACCGTGCAGCAGGCCGGCCTCGCCGAACTGCTCGGCCGGGCGGTCGCCCGCGGCGAGCTCCGGTCGCCCCAGGACATCGACCTCGTCCACGCCCTGGCGGCCGGCCCGGTCTTCGCCACGGTCTACCTCCAGAACCGCTCCACGGACGGCCTGGCCGAACAGCTGGGCCGGATCATCGCCTCCGCACTCACCGGGGCCTGACTCACCCGAGCCCGGCCCCCTCCACGACCAGGGGGTGCCGGCACCCCGGTGTTGTTCAGCGTGTCGGGTCGTCGATCGGGCCGCCGTACCATTCCTCGATCAATGCCCGGTGGATCAGGGCATGGCCGGAGAATCGGATGTCACCGTCGGCAAGGGCACCCGCCAGCTCGGCACGAGTGAACCAGCGCAAGTCGGTCACTTCGTCGCCGTCGGGCCGTAGCTCGGTCGTCTCGGCGCGGGCGCGGAAGCCGAGCATGAAGGACCGGGGCATCGGCCACGGCTGGCTGGTCCGGTAATCGACCTGTCCGACGACGACACCAGCCTCCTCCATCGCCTCACGAACCACCGCGTGCTCGGCGCTCTCCCCCGGCTCCACGAACCCGGCCAGGACCGACATGCGATCGGGCGGCCAGGACCGATCGCGGCCGAGAAGGATCCGGTCGTCGTGATCGACGATCGCCATGATCACGGCAGGATCCGTGCGTGGGTAGTGGAGCAAATCCTCGCTCGGGCATCGGCGGATCCAGCCGGCCTCGCCGATCTCGGTCGGCCCCCCGCAGCGCGGACAGTACATGGCATCGACGTGCCAGTTGGCGAGACCGGCCGCCTCGACGGCGAGGCCGATAGCAAGCATGGCGGCGGGACTGGCAAGCGATGTGGTGTCGGCGTCGGCGAGGTCGCGTGGAGTGGTCCAGGCGAGACCGTCGGGAAGTCTGAAGTCGTCCGCGGCCGTCGCGGTCAGGGCACACGCCACGTACGCGACGTCGTCGGACTCACCGAGGAAGTAGTGCTCTGCGCTGGGGAGCGCTGTACCGGTGTGTCCGACGACGACGGCCTCCCCGGCGGACAGCAGCGCCGGGATCCGCCCGGCCGTCGCCACCCGTCCGGAGCTCACCAGCAGCACCCGGGTCTCGGGCCGGGCGAGGAGTTCGTCGAGAAGGCCCGGCTTGGCGCGCCGGTGGGCGGCACGGTCGTGGGCGACGTACGCGAGGGGAAGATCGAGCATGATCCGACGGTATCTGCTGACACGACGGCCGGTTTCGCCACCCCCTCCCATCCGCATCAGGGTGAGCTTCACACCGGCCGACGGCGGAGGGCTGGGCCTGGCCGGCGTCGGCGCGTCACCACTCCTCACCTGGCCCGACCCACATCGCGAACCGGGCGAGCGGTTCGTTGCTGCGGCGGTGGGCCCGTACCAGGAGGCCAGTCACTTCGCGCGTCGTGGGGTGATGCCTTGTCTGCTGCGGCGCCGCCTTCCGGGCCGCCATGAGGCTGTTGAGCGCCTCATTGCGGTTCCCTTGCCAGAAATGTGCGCGCGCGAGGTCTATGTGATGGTGTGCGACTCTGGTCGGGAGCCAGGTGTTCATGTGTGGGGATAGGTGCAGGCGGTCGGCGAGATCCAGGGCCAGAGGGATGTCTTGCGACTCGACGGCGACGGCACGATCTAACCGACCCGCACGGATCACACCACGCGCAGCTACCGGCTCACGCCCTCGACAGGTCCCCGACCGGCACGCTGAACTCTCGCTGCCGGAAGCCGGTGGTGAGCTCGCCGGATGTCCGTCACGATGCCCTCCGCACCACGCCCGGCGGCAACTTCCTCCCGGTACCTCAACGTCGCGCGGCGCGGATGGCACACGGCGGGCTCCGCGCGGAATATTGTGAGGCCGTGCCACGTACTCCCCTCGCGCTCGCCGCCCTGTCCACGGCGGCCGTACCCGGTCTGGAGGCCGCGTCGGTCCGGACCGACACCATGCCCGGCGACTACGACACCGCCATCGTGACCAGCCAGGACGACCAGGAGTGGGTGGTCCGCGCGCCACGGACCACCGTCGCCGGAGCGGCCCTCGAGGCGGAGATGGAGCTGCTCGAATCGCTGAAGCTGTACGTGGACACGGGAGTGCTGCCGTTCGTCGTGCCGCAGATCGCCGGGTACGCGCTGCTGCCCGAGGGCGGGCGCGCAGTGGTGCACCGGCGGATCGTCGGCGAGTGGCTCGACGTCGAGGCCCTCGCCCCGGGCCCCGGGCTCGCCGCGGACCTCGGCCGGGCGATCGGCGCGATCCACGAACTGCCCGCTTCCGTGGTGGAGGGCTGCGGCCTGCCGAGCTACGCCGCCGCCGAGTACCGCGACCGCCGCATGTCGGAGATCGACGAGGCCGCGAAGACCCGGCGCATCCCGCCGAGCCTGCTGCACCGCTGGGAGGCCGCCCTCGAGGACGTGTCCCTGTGGAAGTTCCAGCCCGTGGTGGTGCACGGCGACCTGGCCGCCGACCAGATGCTGGTGGACCGCGGCCGCGTGGTGGCGATCTCCGGATGGTCCGAGGCGAAGGTCGCCGACCCCGCCGACGACCTCGCCTGGCTGCTCGTGGCGGCACCCGTCGAGGCCGCGGACTCGATCATGGAGGCCTACCAGCTCCGCCGCACCGAACTGAGCGACCCGCGCCTCCAGGACCGCGCGCTGCTGGTGGGTGAGCTCGCGCTCGCGCGCTGGCTGCTGCACGGCGTGCGGCACAAGCTGCCCGAGGTGGTCGAGGACGCCACCGCGATGCTCCACGACCTGGACGAGGCGACCCGCGACGAGGGGTGAGCCCTCACCCGCGGATCAGCGCCTCCAGTTCCGCCTCCGTGAGCAGGCGTTCCGGGCGGACCGTCGTGTCAGAGCCCAGGTAGCAGAACGCCGCGCCGACCTTCTCCAGCGGCAGGCCCGTCCAGCGCGACCACGCCAGCCGGTACACCGCCAGCTGCACCTCGCGCGCCGCACGGGCGGCTCCGTCGTCCGGCTCGCGGCCCGTCTTCCAGTCCACGACGACGACGCTGCCCGGTTCCCCGTCGGGATCCGGGAAGACCGCGTCCATGCGGCAGCGCAGCATGACCCCGGCCACCGGCGTCTCGACGTCGGCCTCCACCGCGATCGGCGTGCGCGACGCCCACTCCGAGCGCAGGAACGTCTCCCGGAGCTTCGCCAGGTCGGTGTCCACGAGCAGGTCGTCGCTCTCCGCGCCGGGCAGGTCGTCGACGTCGAGCAGCGAGGCCGAACGGTAGAACTGCTCCACCCACGCGTGCAGCTGGGTGCCACGCCGCGCGTGCACCGTGGGCTGCGTCGGCACGGGCCGCCGCAGCTGGATCGTGAAGTCGTCACGGTCGGCCGCGAGACGGACCAGGCCCGACGCCGACACGTGCGCCGGGAACTCGACGAGCCCCTCGTCCCGTTCGGCGCGCTCGGCCAGCAGCATGGCCGTGAGCTCGACGAGGTCGTGCCCGGCGCCGTCGCGCAGCACCCCGGCCGGGGCCGTGAGGGTGGTCGACGACGGTTGCCCGGTGTCCGACGACGGCCGCTGGGTAGCCGACGACGCCTCACCGGACAGCGCGTCCGCCTCCTCGTCGACCAGCGCGGCTGTGATACGCAGCACCTCGCGCGCCGACAGCGCGGCGGCGGAGGTCGCCGTCGCTCGCGTGCCCGGTCGCGCGATCTCGCCGGACGAGACGCCGGAGTCGGCGCGAGCGTCCCCAGCCGGCCAGACGGCCGTCTCGGTGACCAGGTCACGCGGGTTCTCGGCGTCCGGATCGGGCGGGGTGACCCAGCCGTCCGTGGACACGAGCCCGGCCCCTGCCAGCTCCTCCAGGAACACCGACATCGTGCGCGGACGCGTCGCCGTGCCCCACCAGGAACCGGTCACCAGCAGGTCGCGGCGCGCCCGCGTGAACGCGACGTACGCGAGCCGCCGTTCCTCGGCCAGCCGGTGGGCGCCGCAGTCCTCCCGGAACTCCTCGCGCAGAGCCACGAGGTCCTTCGTGTCCGACGCCGTCTCCCACCGGAACGCCGGCAGATCCTCGGCATCGCCGCGCAGGTGGTAGGGAAGCTCCCCGAGACCGCTCAGCCAGCCGCTCGACTTCTCACCGGATCGCGAACCGCGGTCCCACGCCGGGAAGACTCCCCCGACCAGGCCGGGCACCGCCACGACGTCCCACTCCAGGCCCTTGGCCGCGTGCGCCGTGATGATCTGGACCGCGTCGGGATCCGGCTCCCGCACCGGCATGTCGAGCCCGTTCTCCCGGCTGCTCGCCACACCCAGCCACGCGAGGAACGCCCCGAGCGTCGCCACGTCCGCCGACTGCGCGAACGACGCGGCGACGTCGCGGAACGCGTCCAGGTGCTCGCGCCCCCGGTCGCTCACCGCTCCCGCCGCGCCCGTGCCGGTGAGCGCGGCCGCGGTGACCGCCTCCACGTCCAGCCCCAGCGCCCGCTCGGCCTGCACCACCAGCTCCGGCAGCGACAGGTAGGTCAGGCCGCGCATCCCGCGCAGCACGCCCGCGAGCGCCGTGAGCCGTGCGTGCCCCTCGCGCGTGAGCGTTCGCCCGTCGCGTGCGGGCTGCCCGGGTTCGGGGAGATCGTCGAGGGCGTCGATGATCGAGCGGTGGTCGACGACGTCGCCTTCGACGACGGTCACGTCGTCGGGGGCGGGGGCGCCCGGGTGGTCGCCCGTGCCGCTGGGCGTCGCGGTCCCGCCGGGCGTCGTCGGCCCGGCCTCGGCCGACAGGGCGTTTCCGCCGGACGCGCCGGTCGGCGGGCCGTCGTCGGACGCTCGGGCGCCGGCCCGGCGGGGGTCGTCCTCGCGTGCGATGTCCGCTGCCCACGATCCCAGGGCGTGCAGGTCCGCGGCGCCGAGGTGGACGCGTGGTCCGGTGAGGAGGCGCAGCAGCGAGTCGCCGCGCGACGGGTCGTGCGCGGCCTCCAGGAGCGCCACGACGTCGACCACCTCGGGCGTGGTGAGGAGCCCGCCGAGGCCGACCACCTCGACGGGCAGGCCGGCCGAGCGCAGTGCGACCTCGACCGCGGTGAACTGTGACCGAGCCCGGCACAGGACGGCGGCCGTGACCCGGCCGCCGGGGGTGCTCCCGGGGCGCCAGCGCTCGGCCACCCATTCGGCGACGGCTGCAGCCTCCTCCTCGGCGGTGGCGGCGACGTGCGCGTCGACCCGGCCGTGGCCGGCGCCGGGGCGCAGGTCGAGCGGCGGGACGTGCACGCCGGGTCCGCGTGCGCCGCGCGTCGTCGTCGCGAATCCGCTCGTCCCGGGTCCGCTCGCCTCGCGCAGCGGGGCCGCCACGACGTTCGCCGCGGCGAGTACCGCGGCGTCGTTGCGCCACGAGGTGGAGAGGTAGTGGACGCGCGCGGCGACGCCGTCGTCCCGCCGGAACCGGTCGGGGAACCGGGCGAGGCCGGAGGCCGACGCGCCGCGCCAGCCGTAGATGGACTGGTGGGGGTCACCGACGGCGATCACCGGGTGGCCGTCGCCGAACAGGCCGGCGAGCAGCTCGACCTGCGCGTACGAGGTGTCCTGGTACTCGTCGAGCAGGACGACGGCGAACCGGGAGCGCTCCGCCGAGCCGACGACGGGGACCGAGCGGGCGAGCTCGGCGGCGAACGCGACCTGGTCGCCGAAGTCCAGGGTCTCGGTGATCCGCTTGCGGCGGCGGTACTCCACGACGAAGTCGACCAGGCGGGAGCGCTCGGCAACCGAGCCGATGAGCTCCTCGACGTCCTTGGTGCGCTTCCTCTGCTTCTCGCCGAGAGGGACGGAGTCGAGGTGTTCCGACATGGCGTCGAGGCGCGCGCGGGCGTCGGCGGGGTCGAGCAGGTGCTCGCCCAGCGCCCCGGACAGCGCGACGACCGCCGCGGTCACGGTGCTGACGGCCTTGTCGGTGCCCAGGTCCTCGTCCCACGACTCGACGACCTGCGACGCGAGCTGCCACTGTTCGGCCTCGCCGAGCAGGCGCGCGCTGGGTTCGACGCCGAGCCGCAGTCCGTGGTCGCCGACGAGGCCGGCGGCGTACGCGTTGTAGGTGGCGATGGTGGGACGGTCGATCGCCAGGTCCGCCGCGCCGGGCAGTGCCTCGCCCGACTCCTCGGAGAGCGCGCGGGCGAGCTGCGCCAGGCGGGTCTGGACGCGCTGGGAGAGTTCCCCGGCGGCCTTGCGGGTGAAGGTCAGGCCGAGCACCTCCTCGGGCGCGACCAGCCGGTTCGTGATGAGCCAGACGACGCGTGCCGCCATCGTCTCCGTCTTGCCGGATCCGGCGCCGGCGACCACGAGGGCGGGCTCCAGCGGCGCCTCGATCACGGCGGTCTGCTCGTCGGTGGGCTCGGGCCTGCCGAGCAGCCGGGCGATGGCGCGCGCGGAGAGCCGGGGGTGTCCCGCCTCCGACAGTGCCTGGTCCTGGGTCCGCCGCAGGTCACCGGCCGGGTCGTCGCCGCTCGTCAGGTAGTCGTCGTCGATGGAGAAGTCGTCACCGAACAGTGCGTCCTGGCTCACTCGACCACCTTGCGCCCTTCGGGCTGCAGCGGGCAGGAGCGACGCACCGCGCACATGTCACACAGTTTGTTGCGCTGCGCCGCGAAGCTGTCCGACGCCATGGTGTCCGCCGCCTGTTCGACGACGTCCCGCGCCCACGAGTCGCCCTCCGGTCCGGGTGCGAGCGCAGGCTGGTCCCGAACGGTCGCGCCGGCCGTCGGCGTGCCGACGTACACGAGGCTCGCGCCCTTGCTGACCGTGCCCTCGGGCAGGTCGAGCGCGTCCTGCTCCACGGCGAGCTGGTAGGCGCCGAGCTGCGGGTTCTCGGCGGTCTCCGCCTTGGACTGTGCCGACTTGCCGGTCTTCAGGTCGGCGACCCGTACCGCGCCGTCGCCGGCGTCCTCGACGCGGTCGACCTGGCCGCGCAGCCGTGCCCGCCCCACGCGCAGGTCGAAGTCCGCCTCGACGAGCAGCGGCTCGCCGGAGCCCGCCAGGTACGCGGCGAGCCGCTCGACCATCTGCTCGGCCCGCCCGCGAAGCTGCCGGGACGGCCAGCCCTCGGGCAGGGCGAGTTCCGGCCAGCGCCGGTCCAGCTCGGCCTTCAGCTCGTGCAGGGAGCCCTGCGGCATGTCCTGCGCGATGGAGTGCAGCAGCGTGCCGAGGCTCTGGTGGGTGGCGTCCGGTGCGGTGCCCCCGGCCGCCTCGAACACCCAGCGCAGGGCGCAGGTCGTGACCGTCTCCACCTTCGACGGCGACACCGTCACCGTCTGCTCCGGGCCCCACAGCGGCGTGTCGCTCGACGCCCCGGCCACGCCGTACCACGTGGTCGGGTCCGCCTCCGCGATTCCCGCGGCCGCCAGGTCCGCCAGCAACCGGGCTGCGACGCGCGCGGCGTCGTGGGCAGGGTCGCCCGACGCGACCGCCCGCACCAGTTCCGCGCGCGCGGCGGAGACGACCCCACGCAAATCGAGCGGCGGACCGACGACGGCCCTGCGGGGATCGGGCCCCTCACCGTCGTCGTCCCGCGGGGAGATCAGGTCGCAGAAGACGCTCGGTGCGTCCTCGGTGTCTTCGACGGCGGTCACCAGCAGCCGCCGCCGGGCACGGGACGTGGCGACGGCGAACGCGCGCAGTTCGTCCGCCAGCACCTGACGGCGGGCCTCCGCGCCGTGCACCCGGGCGTCGTCGGCGCGCCCGGCGTGCAGTTCCACCAGCGCCTGCGAGCCGAGCAGCGAGTCACGCAGGCGCAGATCGGGCCAGACGCCGTCCTGCACTCCGGCCACCACCACGACGTCCCACTCCCGTCCGGCCGCGCCCGCGGGGGTGAGCGCCTCGACCGCGCCCGCTCCGGAGCCGGACGCCGCGAGCGAGTCGGCCGGCAGGTCCTGCGACTCCAGGTAGTCCACGAACGCCGACACCGGTGCCCCCGGCATCCGGTCCACGAACGTCTCCGCGGCACGAAACAGCGCGAGCACGGCGTCCAGGTCCCGGTCGGCACGCAGCGCGCCAGGCCCGCCGCCGAGCGCGTACTTGCGCCAGCGTTCGGCGAGTCCGGTCGCGGCCCACACCGCCCAGAGCACCGTCTGAGCCGTCGCACCGGGCTCGGCCGCAGCCGTCCGGCCGGCCGCCAGCACGCTCGCCACCCGCACCGGCGCCTGCCGCACCGGTTCGGGAAGCAGCCCGGCCCGGGCCGGATCCCCGAGCACCTCCACCAGCAGCGCGTCCGAGGTACGCCCGCCGCCGTCGGCCAGTTCCTCCGACCGCAGCGCGCGCCGCAGCCGGCGCAGCGCCACGGCGTCGAGCCCGCCGACGGGAGACGTGAGCAGGAGGGCCGCCGTGTCCGGGTCGAGCGAACCGGGCTCCGCGCCGTCGATCTCGGACGCGATGAGTGCTTCCAGGCTGCCGCGCGGCGCGCCCGCGGCCACGCGGGCGGCCGCGAGCAGCGGCGCCACCGCCGGCTCGTCCCGCAGCGGCAGGTCCGAGCCGAGCAACGCCACGGGCACCGAGGCCGACGCCAGCTCCCGGCGCAGCGCGGACAGCCGGGTGCCGCTCCGCGCGATCACCGCCATGCGCTCCCAGGGCGTGCCGTGCAGGAGGTGCTCCGCCCGCAGCTCGCGCGCGATCCACGCGGCCTCCTGCGCCGCGCCCGGCAGCACGGCCACCCGTACCGCCTCGGGCGGAGCGTCCCGCGCACCGGACTGCCGGGAACCCGTCCCGGCCGTGTCGCCGTCGCCCGCCCCCGCTGCACGGCCGGCGTCGTCGTCCGGCCCGTCCTCCGGACGCGCCGCGGCGCGGCGGTGCAGCACGCTCGCGAGCACGGGGATCCGTCCCGTCACGGCCCGCGTCACCTCGCGCAGCTCGGCCCCCTGTCTCCACGCGGTGCCGAGCACGACCGTCGCGGCGTCGAACGCCCCCACGGGCCCCCGACTCGCGGCGGCACGCCCCACCAGCCCGGGTGCGGCACCGCGGAAGCCCTGCACGGCGCTGTCCGGATCGCCGAGGAGCACGAGGCGTGCCCCGTCGTCGTGCAGCACGTGCAGGAACCGGGCCGTGGCCGCCGTCGCCTCCTGGTAGTCGTCCACCACGACCAGGTCCCAGGTGAGGCGTGGCAGCCCGGGCAGGTCCTGCTCCCAGGACAGCAGGGCGTGCGTGGCCTCGTCCACGACGACCGCGGGATCATACCGGGCGCCCGCGTCCGGGGTGCCCGACCGCAGCGTCATGACGTCCAGATACTCCTCGTACAGCTTGGCCGCCATCACCCACTCCGGCCGGTCGTGCGTGCGGCCCAGGCGGTGCAGCTCCACCGGGCCGAGACCGCGCTCTGCGGCACGCATCAGCAGGTCACGCAGCTCCTGGCGCAGGCCCCGCAGCGACAGGGAGTCCGCCGGCAGGCCGGGCGGCAGCTCCAGCCCCGTCCCCTCACCGGCGGCATGCCCGGCCAGCAGCTCGGCCAGGATGAGATCCTGCTCCGGCCCCGAGACCAGGGTGGGCGGCGGCGCGTCGAGCGCGAGCTCCCGCGTGCGCAGGATCGAGAACGCCGCCGACGCGACCGTGCGCACCATCGGTGCCCCGACCGTCCGGCCGGCCCGTGCGGCGACCTCGTCCCGCATCCGCGCCGCCGACCGCCGCGACGCCGCCAGCACCAGCACCCGCTCCGGCGACGCACCGGCCCGCAGCGCCTCGACCGTCATCTGCGCCGCCACCGTCGTCTTCCCCGTCCCCGGCGCGCCCGCGACCAGGGTGACCGGCCGGGACAGGGCGACCTCGACCGCCTCGGCCTGTGTCGGGTCGAGCGCGCGGGCACCGGCGCCGCGCGGATCCTGCCCGGGCGGCACCAGCCGGAGTCTCGGTAGCGCTGTCGTCACGCGGAGCATCCCATCACGAGACACTGACACGGCAGGCGCACCGCAGCCTGCGCGGCGTGTACGTGCCCGCCGGGAGCGCCGTCGTCGGACCGTCAGCCCTCGCCGGGCACCGGCCACGGTTCCGGCTTGCATCCCTGGGTCGACAACGTCTGCTGGAGCATCACGGTGGCGCGCTCGCCCTTGCCCGCGCACTCGTCGTGCCCGTGCCCGAGAACGTGCCCCACCTCGTGGTTCACCAGGTACTGCCGGTACCGCGCGTCGTTCTCCCAGGCGTCCGAGCCGTGCACCCAGCGCCGGAAGTTCAGCACGGCCGTCCCGATGACCCCGCACGACAGCGTCCCGCCCGTGTCCAGTGGATGGCACAGCTCGTCGGTGGTCCGCGGGCCCGCGAGCACGACGCGGAAGTCGTAGTCCTCGGTGTCCGTGCGCGCGAACGTCACACCGTCCACCGACGACCAGCCGCGCGGATCGTTCAGCGTCTTTATGACGGCGTCCGCGAAGACGGCCTGGTCGACGGGGAGCCCTCGCTCCACGGCGACCCGCACCCGCAGGACCTCGCCGTCGCCGGGCGCGCGTTCCCGGCCCGGAACGGTCCGGAGCTTCCCGGTCGCCTGCTTCGGCACCTCGGCGTCGTCGAGCAGCCCGGAGCCCTCGTCCGGCGTGGGGCTCGGGGCGGGCGCCCGGCGTGCCATCCGTTCCGGTGCCGGGCTCTGCGGCGCGTCCGCGCCCGGTTCCGGGCCCGAGGGCTCGGTACCCGACGACGGCGTGCCCGAGGACGCGGTGCCCGACGACGGAGCTTCCGCGGCGTCGACGAGCGTGCTCTCCTCGTGGGTGACCCCGAGGTCCTGTCCGGCGACACGATCGAAGATCCCTTGGACCGCGGCGCGGGACTCCGCGGGGCGCTGGTACGCCGTCGCTGCCGCGCCCGCGCTCACACCGACCACCAGCACGAGCAGCAGTGACAGGGTGGACCGGCCGGGACGCGGAGCCTTCTGCACGAGGAACATCGTGCCACGGGGTCACGAATCGGTCACGTGCGGTGGGTCCCCGCCGTCTTGTCGCGAGATTGTTCCCGCATCGGCCCTCGGCGAAACCGCACGGCTCGCGGCGCCCGCCGTGGTTAGGATCGCGACGAGCCGGGATTCCCCGGACACCCGCCGCCCGTCCGGGCACGTGAAGGAGTGAACGTGGAAGTCACCATCGGTGTGCAGCACCTGACGCGCGAGGTCGTCATCGAGACCGAGGAGGCGGCCGATGCGATCGCCGCCGCGGTGCGGAAGGCGCTGCCCGACGGCGTCCTGGAGCTCACCGACACACGCGGCCGCCGCCTCGTGATCCCCGCACAGCACGTCGGCTACGTCGAGATCGGCTCCGAGGAGCAGCGCAAGGTCGGCTTCGGCTCGCTCTGACGGGGTGGGCCCGGACACTGGGCACCACCCGGCACGGACCAGGGGACCTATATGACTCCGCTGGGCACGTCCCAGGCCGGTTGGGCCAGGTCCTCGGCCAGGCCAACCGGTCCCGGGCCGCCGGACACGGCAGGAAGGTACCGAGCCCAGCGTTCTGCCACGTCCCAGCCCAACGCAACCGGTCCCGGGCCGCCGGAAAGGTTGCGAAGACCGAGGACGCGACGCAGGAGCGCCCGCAGGGGTGAGCCCGGCGGCTCCGGACGACACGGTGAGCCCGGCGGCTCCGGACGACACGGTGAGCCCGGCGGCTCCGGAGAACACGGAGAACACCGCGGAAACCTCGACCGCGTACCATGAGTCACGTAATCGGTTGCCCGGTCGTCCTGTTCACGACTTCCGACTCCGCGCTCCGGCCATGCGGCCGCTCCGCGGGACTCGCAGCCCGCAGCGCCACGACGGCGCCGGGCGCGACGAATATTCACGATCGGCTGCCGCACGAACGGCGCGTGCCGATCGCCCACAGGGGGCCAGCTGCCGCGCCGACGAGAGATGAAGGCGCCAGTGACCACCACCGACAGCCCGGCCGCAAGCGCGGCCGAGACCGTTTCCGATTCCGAAACCCCCGACTACAGCTCCTCCTCCGCGATCCAGGCGCAGAACGTCACGTTCGCGGACTTCGGAGTCCGCGAGGAGATCGTCGATGCCCTGCGCGACTCGGGCATCACGCACCCGTTCCCCATCCAGGCGATGACGCTCCCGGTCGCGATGAGCGGCCACGACATCATCGGCCAGGCGAAGACGGGAACCGGCAAGACGCTGGGCTTCGGCGTTCCGCTGCTGCACCGCATCATCGCCCCCGGCGAGCAGGGCTACGACCAGCTCGTCGCGCCGGGCAAGCCGCAGGCGGTCGTCGTCGTCCCGACCCGTGAGCTCGCGGTCCAGGTCGCGAACGACCTGGACACGGCCTCGTCGAAGCGCTCGGTGCGCATCGTGCAGGTGTACGGCGGTCGCGCGTACGAGCCGCAGATCGAGTCCCTGAGGAAGGGCGTGGATGTCGTCGTCGGCACACCGGGCCGCATGATCGACCTGATGAACCAGGGGCATCTGACCCTGCTGCGGGCTGGCACCGTGGTCCTGGACGAGGCCGACGAGATGCTCGACCTGGGCTTCCTGCCCGACGTCGAGAAGATCCTCTCCCGCACGCCCGCCCAGCGGCACACCATGCTGTTCAGCGCCACGATGCCGGGCGCCGTGGTGAGCATGGCCCGCCGGTACATGAAGCAGCCCACGCACATCCGTGCCGCGGACCCGGACGAGGGCTTCACGGTCAAGAACATCGCACAGGTCGTGTACCGGGCGCACGCGCTGGACAAGGTGGAGGTCCTGGCGCGCATCCTCCAGGCCGAGAGCCGCGGCCGCACCATCGTGTTCGCCCGCACCAAGCGCACCGCCGCCAAGGTCGCCGACGATCTCCGTGAGCGCGGGTTCGCCGCCGGCGCGATCCACGGAGACCTCGGCCAGGGAGCGCGCGAGCAGGCACTGCGTGCGTTCCGCAACGAGAAGATCGACGTGCTCGTCGCCACGGACGTCGCCGCCCGCGGCATCGACGTCGACGACGTGACCCACGTGGTCAACTACCAGTGCCCGGAGGACGAGCGCACCTACCTGCACCGCACGGGCCGCACGGGCCGCGCGGGCAACAAGGGCACGGCCGTCACGTTCGTGGACTGGGACGACGTCCCTCGCTGGAGGCTGATCGACAAGGCCCTGGAACTCGACATCCCGGAGCCGGTCGAGACGTACTCGACGTCTCCGCACCTGTTCGCCGACCTCGGTATCCCCGAGGGCACGAAGGGCCGCCTCCCCCGGGAGAAGCGCGTGCTCGAGGGGCTCGACGGCGAGAAGCTCGAGGATCTCGGCGAGACCGGCAAGCGCACCAGCTCGGGCGGCCGCGGCCAGGGCGGCTCGCCGTCCGGCACGGGGCACGGCCGGGGTGGTCGCTCGGGCGGCGGTTCGGGGGGCCGTGGCCGGGGCGGTTCGTCGTCCGACGGCGGCCGGAGCCGGAGCAGTGCGACGTCCGACGGCGGCCACACTCCGGACCAGTCGACGAGCGGGACATCTGCTGAGGGTGACGGCGCCCGCCGTCGTACCCGGAGCCGCCGCCGCACCCGCGGTGGCCGCCCGGCCACCCCGCCGTCGGAGGCCTGACACCCGGCCCGGCACCTCGCACGGGCGTGTGGTCGGGGGTTCTCCGTGTGGTCGGTCAATCACTTGACCGACCACACGGAAAACCCCCGACCACGGCGGCGGCCGCCGGAGGCATATCATCCATCTCGTGCGTGCATCCTTCAGTGCTCCGCTGTGGCAGTGGGAGGCCCGGACCGAGGCATGGTGGTTCGTCTCGGTCCCGGCTGACGTCTCCGACGATCTGGCCGACCTTCCCCTGCCGCCGCGCGGGTTCGGGTCGATCCGAGTCAAGGTCACCGTGGGGTCGACCACCTGGCGGACGTCAGTCTTCCCGTCGGACCGGGAGGGCGGGTACGTACTGCCGATGAAGAAGTCGGTCCGCACCAAGGAGTCGCTGACGGAGGACTCACCGGTCGCCGTCACGCTGGAGACTGTGGACCACTAGGGCGACGGCGACCCGGCACGACCGGCCGTCGACCGGTCAGTGCCCCGTCAGCACCTGCGGGTCCGTGACGAACTGGGTCACCGCCGTCGCGATCATCTGCACCGCGATCGCGGCCAGCAGGACGCCAGCGATACGGGTCACCAGGGTGACGCCGTCGTCCCGGAGGACGCGCTGGATGATGTTCGCGAACCGCATCGACAGCCACACGCACAGGTGCACCGCGACGACGCCGGCGCCGATCACGGCCCAGGACGCGAGGTCCGCGTGCTCCTCGACGAACACCATGGTGGCGACGATGGTGCCCGGTCCGGCCAGCAACGGGGTGCCGAGCGGGACCATCGCGACGTTCGTGTTCGCCGACGCCGACGGCTCTTCCGCCTTGCCGGTCAGCAGCTCCATCGCCACGAACAGCAGCAGCAGACCGCCCGCCGCGCGCAGTGCGGGCAGCGAGATGCCCATGTAGGCCAGCACGTACTTGCCGAACACCGCGAAGATCACGACCACCAGGAACGACACCAGGATCGCCTGGCGCGCGGCCCGGTTGCGCCGCTTGTGGTCCATGCTGCTGGTCAGGCCGAGGAACACGGGCACGGTGCCCGGCGGGTCCATGATGACGAACAGCGTCACGAAGACGGTCGCGAACAGCGCGAGCAACTCGTTCATGCGCGTTCTCCCCCGCCCGGCGCCGCCTCGCCGTTCCGCACGGGCGCCCCGGCGCCAGCCACCCCGGTACCAGCACCGGCACCCGGCCGCAGCACGGCGAGCGCGCCCTGCTTCTCGATCTCGGCCAGCGCCTCCGGTGCGGTCGTGTTCTCCCCGATGAGGTTCGTCTTCCCGCGCCCGTGGTAGTCGCTCGAGCCGGTCACCAGCAGACCCAGTGCGTCCGCCAGAGAGGCGAGCCGACGTCGCGCGACGGCGTCGTGGTCGCGGTGATCCACCTCGAGCCCCGCGAGGCCCGCGTGGGCGAGTTCGACGATCGTCTCGTCGGGCACGATCTGTCCCCGGCCGTCCGCCCCCGGGTGGGCGAACACGGGGACACCGCCGGCGTCGCGCACGAGGCGGACGACGTCGACCGCGTCCGGAGCGTAGTGCGGTGCGTAGTACCGGCTTCCGGTGCGCAGCATCGTGGCGAACGCCTCGTCCCGGTCGGCGACGACACCCGCGACGACGAGGGCGTCGGCGAGGTGCGGACGGCCGATGGTGGTCCCCGGTTCCGTCTGCTCCAGCACGTCCTCCCAGGTGATCGGGTAGTCCTCGGCGAGCAGTCCCACCATCCGCTCCGCGCGCGTCGCGCGGGACTCACGGGTCTTGTCGAGTTCCGCGCGCAGTCCGGCGTGGTCGGGGTCGTGCAGGTAGGCGAGGACGTGCACACCCACGGGACGCACGCCCACGGGCGCGTGCGCCGAGATCTCGATACCGCGCACGAGCGCCACGCCCTCGGCGGCCGCGGAGGCGGCCGCCTCGTCCCAGCCGGAGGTGGTGTCGTGGTCGGTCAGCGCGACGACGGTGAGACCCGCGGCGGCAGCGACCTTCATCACCTGTGCCGGGGTGTCGGTGCCGTCCGACGCCGTGGAGTGGGTGTGGAGGTCGATCACAGATCGAGTCTAGAGATATCCCGAACGCCACGGGCCGCCGTGTCAGGTGACGTTCGGCACCAGCCCGCGGCCGCACGAGTCGTTCTCCGCACGCCCGGCCTGAGACGGCCGGGTACCAGGAGCAAGGGCGCGGGTGCGAGACTGATCGCATGAGCGAGAACACCACCTCGTCCGACCAGTCCATCGAGGAGCGGGGAACCAACCGTTCGCAGCGCCCGGCCTCGCGCGCCTTCAAGAAGTTCGTGATGTCGCAGTGGGCGCCGCGTGCCGAGCTGGGCGTCACGGCGTCGCGCGCGGTGCCGTTCACGGCCACCCGCCGCGCCGCGCTGTCCGCCCGGCTGCCCGGAGCCCGGCTGGTGATCCCGGCCGGCCCGCTGCGCACCCGGTCCAACGACACGGACTACCGGTTCCGTCCGCACTCGGCATTCGCCCACCTCACCGGACTCGGTACGGACCAGGAGCCCGACGCCGTGCTCGTGCTGCACCCCGTCGAGGAGGGCACGGGCGATCCCGGGGCCGACGGGACGCCATCGAACCATCACGCCGTGCTCTACGTGCGGCCGCTGGCCCCGCGCGACAACGAGGAGTTCTTCGCCGACGCCCGCTACGGCGAGTTCTGGGTGGGGGCCCGCCCGACCTTGGCCGACGTCGAGACGCTGACGGGCATCGAGGCCCGGCACGTCGACGAGCTGAAGGACGCCCTGGCCAAGGACGTCGGGGAGGGCGGCGTGGTGCTGCTGGTCGTGACCGGGGCCGACGAGGAGGTCGAGACGCTGGTCGAGGCGATCCGGGCCGAGGTGGGCCTGGACCTGGCGGAGCGCGCCGAGGAGGAGACGTCGGCCGAGGCCGCCGAGGTCGCGTCCACCCACGGGGTGGACGACGCCGCGCTGGTCGAGGCCGCCTCCGAGATCCGGCTGCTCAAGGACGAGCTGGAGATCGAGCACTTGCGCGAGGCCGTGGCCCGCACGATCGAGGGCTTCGAGGCCGTGGTGCGTGCGCTGCCCCGCGCGGTGGCACACCGACGCGGCGAGCGGGTGATCGAGACGACGTTCGACGCGAACGCCCGGCTCGAAGGCAACGCGGTGGGCTACGAGACGATCGCGGCCGCCGGCGACCACGCGACGACGCTGCACTGGATCCGCAACGACGGCGAGGTGCGCGAGGGCGACATGGTGCTGCTCGACGGCGGCGTCGAGGTGGACTCCCTGTACACAGCGGACGTGACGCGCACGCTGCCGGTGTCCGGCGAGTACAGCGACGTGCAGCGGCGCATCTACCAGGCAGTGCTGGACGCCGCCGACGCGGCGTTCGCGGTGGCGAAGCCCGGCGCGAAGTTCCGCGACGTGCACACGGCGGCGATGGAGGTCATCGCGGCGCGTCTCGAGGAGTGGGGGCTGCTGCCCGACGGCGTGACCGCCGTGGACGCGCTCGGCGAGGACGGCCAGCAGCACCGGCGCTGGATGGTGCACGGCACGAGCCACCACCTGGGTCTGGACGTGCACGACTGCGCGCAGGCCCGGCGCGAGATGTACCTGGACGGCGAGCTGACGCCCGGCATGGTGTTCACCATCGAGCCCGGCCTGTACTTCAAGGCGGACGACCTCGCGGTGCCGGAGGAGTACCGGGGCATCGGCGTCCGCATCGAGGACGACGTGCTGATCACCGCGGACGGCAACGAGAACCTGTCGGCGGCTCTGCCCCGCACCCCGGACGCGGTCGAGGCCTGGATGGCACAGCTCCGCGGCTGAGCCTGCGACGCGCGGCGGTCATGACCGCCCAGTCAGAGCGGCCAAGGCCCCCGGTCGCACCCTCCCGGACCGGGTAGGCAAGCACCTGGTCGGGGGTTTGGCGTGTGGTCGGTCAATCACTTGACCGACCACACGCCAAACCCCCGACCACACGCAACTCCCCC
This sequence comes from Myceligenerans halotolerans, assembly GCF_054782975.1. Classification (NCBI taxonomy): domain Bacteria; kingdom Bacillati; phylum Actinomycetota; class Actinomycetes; order Micrococcales; family Promicromonosporaceae; genus Myceligenerans; species Myceligenerans halotolerans. The sequence continues at coordinate 370,465 of NZ_BAAGRL010000006.1, read as the reverse complement.
GACCAGCTCGGCCATCACTCACATCACTCACGCGAGCGGCGGGAGGAGCGGGTCAGGACGGACCGTTCTGCCGACGTTCGCCGGTAGCAGGCGGAGCACCCGGGTGACGATGGCGCCAGGATCGCGCCTGTCATGCTTGGTGACCCGCACCATGCGCATTCCGGTCTCGACGATCGCGTCGCCACGGCGCTTCTCACGCATCAGCTCCCGCGCCCCGGAGTGATCCGGGGCGAGGACCCCGTCCTGGTACTTCACCATCCCGTCGAACTCGACCATGACCCGCCATTCCGGCCAGCCCATGTCGCACCGCGAGGACCCCAGCCGAGTGAGCACGACCACCTGCGTCGTCGGAGATGGCAGCCCGGCCTGGACAATCACGTATCGCACCCACGACTCCCAGTGCGACTCCGCACCGCCGTCGGAAATCTCGATGACTCGACGTGCCCTCCGCGTCCCCCGCTTGTCCTTGCGTGACTCAAGGTCACTCAGCAGCTCTTCCCGCGTGAGGCCGTCCGAAAGCGCACTGTCCAGTACCACGAGCGCTTCGAAAGGACGCATGGTGAGCGCGCAGTCGACCGCAGCGCGCACCTTGGACGTCACCGGGATTCCCAGGTGCTCCGTCCTGTGTTCGGCCGGGAGGTTGCGGTGGTGGACGATGTCCGCAGCCGCGTGGCCCGATGCCCGGTACTCCTGATAGATGTGCGTCTCATCAGGCATGTCCCAGACGCGCCAGCCCCAGAGGATGGCCGCACTGACGTGGCTGACGGCATGCTCCGCGCGGGTCCGGCGGTGCACAGCCATCAGCCTGGCCAGCGCGAGGGTCTCGCCCCGGGGAGCCGCCACCCGTTCCTGGCCCACGGCTTCCGGCACTTCCATGTAGGCACCCTGGCGCACCCGCGTGATCGTTCCCGCACGTAACCCCCGGGCAATCCGGTTTCGATCGTTGTGCCGAGTCTCGATGATCTGGGGAAGCTGCCGCGTCGTGGTCCTCACGCACCGCAGCCTCGCAATCTGCTACGGACGCCGCAGCGCTCTCCGACGCACCCTGTGCACAAACCGGCCCATCCACAAGCGCCGGTCTGGCTCAGGAGGCACTACCCGGTCAGGAGGGGCGCCATCGGCCGGCTTGCCGGGGCCCGCGCACGGCCGGTGCGGTCGCTGCCGCCGCAGGGATCACACAGGAAGCGACTGGTCGGGGGTTTGGCGTGTGGTCGGTCAATCACTTGACCGACCACACGCCAAACCCCCGACCACACGTCGCTACGAGCCCGATGAGCTGCCCGTCGAGCCGCCGCCCGCACCATCCTCGGAAGCGTCGCCCGTCGGCGTGTCGTCCTCCGGGCGCATCGCGCCGTAGCGGGGCTTGCCCTCCGGGGTGACGAAACGCGGGTCCGGCTTCCGGGGCGGGGGCGGCGTCTCACCCTGCGCGTCCTGGCCGGCGGGCGCGGGGCCGGGTCCCGGGACCGCACCCGCACCGCCGTCGGACATCCCCTGGCCGGCAGGGGCCTGGCCGGCTGCGCCGAATCCAGGGCGCCCGCCCCCCGGGAGCACGGTCGCCGACGGCCGCCCCACGCCGCTCGGGGAGCTCAGCAGCATCGTCCGCGCCTCAGCGGCGTGGTCGTGCGCGCAGAGGATCGCGTACGTCGCGGCCACGATCTGGGACGACGACGTGAAGTCCCGCCGCCCGCCCGTGAACGCGTAGGACAGCACACTGAACAGCAGTCCGAATCCGGCGCCGAGCCCGATGCCCACGAACAGCACCCCACCCCCGCCGTCGCCGGCGAAGAGAGTGAGCAGCAGCCCGACGAAGAGGCCGAACCACGCCCCGGACAGCACGCCGGCGAGCGCCACGCGGCCGTAGGTGAGGCGTCCGGTGACGCGTTCGACCATGCGCAGGTCGGTGCCGACGATGGTGACGTTCTCGACGGGGAACTTGTTGTCGGACAGGTAGTCGACGGCCTGCTGTGCCTGGAGGTAGGTCGGGTATGCGGCGACCTCGTCTCCGGCGGGGAGGGTGGGCACCTTGGGGATCGCGCCGGGGCGGGACATGCTCATCTGCACAGTTTCCCGTACTTCCCTGAGTAACGCGAGAAACCTGGGCCCTCGTCCGCCGCCGGCGCAACTCCGGCCCTCCCCTACCGCCGCGGAACTTCGACCCGCCCCGCCGGCAGAACTCCGGCCCGCCCTCCCCGCCGGCGCAACTCCGGCCCATCCCCCCGGCGAGGGCCGGACCCGCGGCGTAGCCTGACCCCCATGAGCTCCACTTCCCCGGTGTTCGTGGCGCGCCTGGCCGGTACGTCGGTCTTCGACCCGATCGGGGACCAGGTGGGGCGGGTGCGCGACGTCGTCGTGCTGATGCGCACCAACCGCCCGCCGCGCGCGGTCGGCCTGGTCGTGGAGGTTCCGGGACGACGGCGGGTCTTTCTCCCGCTCACCCGTGTGACGAGCATCAGTCCTGGTCAGGTGATCAGCACCGGCCTGGTGAACATGCGCCGGTTCGAGCAGCGGGCGATGGAGTCGCTGGTGCTGGGTGAGCTGCTCGACCGCCGGGTGAGGTTCACGGACGGGTCGGGCGAGGCGACGGTCGAGGACGTGGCGATCACCAGGCAGCGTACGGGCGACTGGCTGGTGGACCAGCTGTTCGTGCGGCGCCGGCCGGAGCGGGTGCCGCCGTTGTCGCTGCGTCGCCGCGGATCGACGCTGACGGTTCCGGTCGACGACGTGACCGGCCTGGCGCGGACCGACGTCGACCAGGGCGCGGCGCGTCTGCTGGAGGCGTACGAGAACATGCGTGCCGCCGATCTCGCCGACGCGCTGCACGAGCTCGCGCCGGCCCGGCGTGTCGAGGTGGCGCGCGCGCTCGACGACGAGCGCCTGGCCGACGTGCTGGAGGAGATGCCGGAGGACGATCAGGCGGCGATCCTCACCTCGCTGGACGCGGACCGCGCCGCGGACGTGCTGGAGGCGATGGAGCCCGACGACGCGGCCGACCTCCTGAGCGAGCTGCCGGACGCGCAGGCGGACGACCTGCTGGCCCTCATGGAGCCTGAGGAGGCGGCGGACGTCCGCCGCCTGCTGGAGTACGGCGAGGACACGGCGGGCGGTCTGATGACGACGGAGCCGGTCGTTCTCGGCGCGGACGACACCATTGCGATGGCGCTGGCGCAGCTCCGGCGGAAGGAGCTGCCGCCCGCGCTGGCCGCGATGGTGTTCGTGGTGCGGCCGCCGATGGAGACGCCGACGGGCCGGTTCCTCGGGGTGGCGCACTTCCAGCGGCTGCTGCGGGAGCCGCCGCACGCGTCGGTCGCGTCGGTGCTGGACGCGGACTCGCAGTGGTGGCTGACGCCGGAGGCGCCGCTGGGGCGGGTGACGCGGCTGATGGCGGCCTACGACTTCCTCGCGCTGCCGGTGCTGGACCCGGAGCGCCGGCTGCTGGGCGTGGTCACGGTGGACGACGTGCTCGATCACATGCTGCCCGACGACTGGCGCGAGTCCGACGACGAGGGGCTGGGCGGAGAGCCCGGCGACACGTCCCGGGCGGATGCGGAAGCCGGGCGTGCCGGGCCGGGACGAGGCGCGATGACGAGGTCCAGGGAAGGCGACGACGGACGGGCGTCCCATGGCTGACCGTCTCGACCGGCCCAAGGCCGCCGGATTCCGTCGCCCCCGCTTCGACCCGGACCTCATCGGCAAGGGCGCGGAGGCGTTCGCGCGGTTCATGGGGACGGGCCAGTTCCTCATGTGGATGACGTTGTTCGTCATCCTCTGGGTGACGCTCAACGTGGTCGCGTTGTGGGGCCTGCGGTGGGACCCCTACCCGTTCATCCTGCTCAACCTGTTCTTCTCGGTGCAGGCGTCGTACGCGGCGCCGTTGATCCTGCTCGCGCAGAACCGCCAGGACGACCGCGACCGCGTCCTCGCGGAGCAGGACCGCCGGCGCGGCGAACGCAACCTCGCGGACACGGAGTACCTGGCGCGCGAGATGGCGTCCCTCCGCATGCTCCTCAGCGAGGTGGCGACCCGCGACTACGTCCGCTCGGAACTCCGCGGGCTGCTGGAGGAACTGGAGGAGCGCAGGGTGCGTGAGCCGGACACGGACGCGCCGTAGGCGGTCGGCGTGCCTGCCGATGTCCGACGGCGGTCGAGACGCCGACTACCCGGAGCCCGGACAGCCACACCCCCTGGTCACGCGCACGTCGCTCCTCTACGCTCGCGGCGTGGATCAGAACGGTAACGCCCAGTACGGGCAGCTCTCGCCCCAACGCGCCTTCAGTCCGGATGCGACCCTGCGCTTCACCGTGCAGGGGAACGTCATGACCTCCAACATGGTGCCGCCCATGCTCACCATCGACGGGCACAAGGCACCGTCGAGGATGAGCGGGAGCGTGGACATCCCGATCGAGTCGGGGCGGCACCATCTCGAGGCGTCGTCGCAGTGGCTGCGGAGGTACGGGCAGGCCGCGTTCGACGTCCACGTCGCGCCCGAGCAGACGCTCGAGGTGTTCTACGCGCCGCCGTTCCACCAGTTCACGAGCGGCGCGATGGGCCTGACCCGGCAGAAGCGCAAGGGCGCCGGGCTGATGTGGGGCGTCTTCGGCGCGCTCGGCCTCTTCATCGTGCTGGTCGTGCTGGTGCCGGTCGTCGCGTCCCTGTGACGGGTTTCAGTGCGCCGCCTGGGCCGCTCGCCGTCTGTCGAGCCGTCATGATCCGGTCGCGGAGCAAGGCCACGGTGTCGTCGCAGTCGTCGATATCGCCGTCACGCCGCGAGCAGCGGGACCACCTCGTCGATCGTGTCGACCAGGTGGAGGCTCGCGGACATGTCGCGGTCGGCCGCCAGGGTGCTCAGCAGGTCCCAGGCCGGCAGTTCGCGCGTCCAGAAGTCCTTGCCGACCAGGACCATCGGGGCCACTGACGACGCGTCGGCGTAGTAGTTCTCGCAGGCGTCCTGGAAGACCTCCTGCACCGTGCCCGCGGCGCCGGGGAGGAACACGATGCCGCCGTTCGCGCACTCCAGGAGCACCGCCTCCCGGATCGCGTTGCTGAAGTACTTCGCGATCCGCGTGGCGAAGGGGTTCGGCGGCTCGTGGCCGTAGTGCCAGGTGGGGATGCCGAAGCTGTCGGCGCCGTCGGGCCACGTGTCGAGCACCTGCAGAGCGGCACCCACCCAGTGCCGGACCGACGGCGTGAACGACGGCGCCCGGGCCACCATCGTCAGCGCCTTCTCCAGGTCCGCCGGCGTGTGCGGCGCCAGGTAGGCACCCAGGTTCGCCGCCTCCATCGCGCCGGGTCCGCCACCCGTCGCGACGGTGAGGTCCGCGCGGGTGAGCTCGTACGCCAGGCGGGCGGCGTCGGCGTAGGCGTCCGAGCCGCGGGCGAGCGAGTGGCCGCCCATGATCCCGACGACTCGGCTGCCGGTGTGCGCGGCGGCGAGCGCGTCGTCGACGGCGTGGTCGTGCAGCGCCTGCGCGAGGGTCAGGTCCCGGGATCGCGGTTGCCGGGACCACGCGTAGGCGCGCGCGTCCAGGGTGGTCTCGTACCCGTCGTCGATCCCGTCGTACAGTTCGCGCGCGGTGTACAGCCCGGGCCGGTAGGAGTCCACCGGGCTGCCGGGCACCTGCGGGAACACGAGTGCCCCGCGTTCCCGGACGGACTCCTCGTCCGGCTTGTTCAGCGTGCAGCCGAGGAACAGCGCGCCGGCGACGGCGACCGAGCGGATCGCGGCGGTCTGGCCGGTCAGGTCGAGGGACTGCAGGTGCCACCCGGACATGGACCGGGCTCCGGCGGCGAGGCGGGCGGTGAAGTCGTCGAGGGACTCGACGTCGACGATCTGACCATGGTGCGGGCGCATGTCCGGCACGCTACCCGGTCACGCCAGGTCGGCGTCGTGGACCATGATCGCGACCTGGACGCGGTTCTCGGCGGCGAGCTTCGTCAGGATGCGGCCCACGTGGGTCTTCACGGTGGACTCGCTCATGTACAGGTTCGCGGCGATCTGTGCGTTGGACAGCCCTCGCCCGATCGCGACCGCGACGTCCCGTTCACGTCCGGTGAGCGTCGCGAGGCGGGTGGCGGCCTGGTCCGCGCGGTCGTCCCGGGGCCGTGCGACCGACGCGATGAGCTGTGCGGTGACGCTCGGCGACAACGTCGGCTGTCCCGCGGCGGCGGCCCGCACCGCCTCGACGAGCTTCTCGGGCGGCGTGTCCTTGAGGAGAAACCCTGCCGCGCCCGCCCGGAGCGCCTCCAGCACCAGTTCGTCGGTGTCGAACGTGGTGAGCACGATGACGCGGGCTTCCGCATCCTCCGCGACGAGCGCCCGCGTCGCCGTCAGCCCGTCCGTGCGGGGCATCCGGATGTCCATGAGCACCACGTCGGGCCGCAGCCGGTGGACGAGGGCCAGCCCGGCGGCGCCGTCGGACGCCTCGCCGACGACCTCGATGTCGGGTGCTCCGCCGAGGATCAGCTTGAGTCCGGCGCGGACCAGGGTTTCGTCGTCGACGAGCACGACCGTGATCGGGGTGTCGCTGTTCATGATGCCGCCCAGGGTAGCCATGCCCGCACCACGAAGCGGCCGCCCTCCGTGCCGTAGCGGAGCCGGCCGCCGCCGAGCTCGGCCCGCTCGGTCAGGCCCATGAGTCCCAGCCCTGATGCGGGCAGTTCCCCAGGCGCCTCGCCGTGTGCGAGCGGGTTCGCGACCGTGACGTCGACGCCGTCCCCCGGAGCGCCCGCGAGCGTCACGACCACCGGGTTTCCCGGAGCGTGCTTCCGCGCGTTGGTCAGCCCTTCCTGCACGATCCGGTACGCCGTGCGGGAGACTGCTTCGGTCAGGCCGTCGTTCGCGGCCCTGCCGCCGGCCGCCTGGTCTTCGTCCCTCGCCCGGTCGTCGTGGAACGTCACCTCGACACCCGCCGACCGGCACTCGTCCACGAGCGCCGGCAGCGCCTCCAGCGTGGGCTGGGGCCGGTGCACGTCGTCCCCCTCCGTGCCGAGCACCGCGCCGCCTCCGGGCAGGTCGCGGAGCACACCGAGGATCTCCCGCAGTTCCTTCATCGCGGCGTGCGCGGAGTCGCGGATGGTCTCGGCGGTGCTCGTGACCTCCTCGCGCGGCAGGTCCTTGCGGTAGGCGAGCACGCCGGCATGCATCGCGACCAGGGAGATGCGGTGGGCGAGGACGTCGTGCATCTCGCGGGCGATCCGCGCCCGCTCGTTCGCGCGCGCCCGCGCCACCCGGCCCGACTGCTCGCGCTCCGCGGTCTCCGCGCGCAGCACCAGCGATCGCACGTGGTCCCGGCGCAGGCCGATGTAGGCGCCGATGGCGACCAGGAGGACGTAGTACATGACGCCGAACACGACGTCGAACACTCCGTTGAACCCCGGATCCAGGAGGTACGGACGCACGAGGAGGTAGACGACGTAGGCCACGGCGTGCGTCACACCGACGACGACGATCGATATCCACCGCCGGCTCGTCGCGAGCGAGACGACCACGATCGCCGCCGCACCCGTCGCGAAGTTCGACACCGCGCTGAACGCGGTCAGGACCAGGGCGATCGTGGCGGGCAGGCGCCGGCGCAGGTGCAGGAGCACGAGCGCGACGATCCCGAGGAGCATGTCCAGCGCGACGACGCTGTCCGGCTGCACGGCGCGCTCGCCCAGCTCCTCCTGCCACGCGCTGACGGCCACCGCCATGAAGCCGAAGGAGCCGGCCACCAGCGTGCGCCAGATGCCGCCCCAGACCCGCCGCGGAGTGCTCTGGTCCGCCGGCGCGCCAGGTCGTACGGGCGTGCGTGTGCGGATGTCGCCCGACGACGGCGACCGCAGGGCAGCCGTCACTGCAGGCGCCCGAACGCGTCCGCGGCGAGGTACGCCGGCATCGGCCCGGCAAACGTCAGTCCTTCCATCGTGCCTTCCCGCCTCTCTCGTCCGCGTGCCTCACGAAACTACCCGCCGGGCCGTCGTCGGACATCGTCCTTCGGACCGACATGTCCCGGACGATCGGACTAGCCGGTCCGAGCCTTCCTGCCGATCACGTCGCGGGCCTTCGGCCGATGTGCCGGCGGGGGCCGCCGGGAGAGCGTGGGGCCATGATCACCGCGAACCACCTCACCAGGAGATACGGCGACTTCACCGCCGTCGGCAACGTGACCTTCGAGGCCCGCCCGGGACTCGTCACCGGCTTCCTCGGGCCCAACGGCGCCGGGAAGTCCACCACGATGCGCATGCTGTGCGGCCTGACGCCCGTCACCTCCGGCACCGCGCACGTGCTCGGCATGCCGTTCCGCGAACTGACCAACCCGGGACGCCGCGTGGGCGTGCTGCTGGACGCCTCGGCGCAGCACGCCGGCCGCACCGGCCGCGAGGCGCTGACGGTGTCGGCGATGCTCATGGGGATCGGCCGACGGCGCGTCGGCGAGGTCCTCGACCTCGTGGGCCTCACCCCCAAGGAGGCCGACCGCCGCGTCAAGGGCTACTCGCTCGGGATGCGACAGCGCCTCGGCATCGCGAACGCGCTGCTCGGCGATCCCGAGGTGCTCATCCTCGACGAGCCCGCGAACGGCCTCGACCCCGCCGGCATCCGCTGGATGCGCGACCTGCTGGCCGACTTCGCGCGGTCCGGCGGGACCGTCCTGCTCTCCTCGCACCTGCTGCACGAGGTGGAGAAGGTCGCCGACGAGATCGTCGTGATCGGCAACGGGCGCATCGTCGCCCAGGGCTCGACCGAACTCCTGCTGTCCCACTCCCAGCGCAGCCTCGAGGACCTCTTCCTCGACCTGACCGCCGACGTCTCCCGCGACGGGACTGCCCGTCCGGAGCCGACGACGGTCCCCGCCACCACCGAGACCGATCGGGAGAACTCACGATGACCGCCATCTCCGCCGTCCCCTTCACCCGCCTGACTCTCGTCGAGTGGCGCAAGCAGCTCGACACGCGCGCCGGGCTCTGGCTGCTGATCTCGATCGCCCTGATCACCGCCGCCGTGCTCGCCGTGATGGCGTTCATCGGGGAGGGTGCCACGAGCTTCGAGGCGTTCTACTTCGGCACCTCCATCCCGATGGGCCTCCTCCTGCCCGTAGTCGGGATCCTTGCCGCCACCTCGGAGTGGTCCCAGCGCACCGGCCTGATCACGTTCACGCTCGAGCCGCGGCGCACGCGCGTCGGGCTGGCGAAGCTCGTCGCCGCGCTCGGCTCGGGTGTCGCCTTCTTCGCGGTGGCGGTCGGCCTGGCCGCCGTCTTCCACCTCGCGGTGGTCGCGTTCACCGACGCGGACGCCGCCTGGACCATCCCGGCGGGCGCCGTCTGGGGCGGCCTGCTGCTCACCGTCCTCTCCATGGCGCAGGGCGTGGCGTTCGGCGCCCTCATCCAGAACACGGCGGGTGCGATCGTGGCGTTCTTCGCCCTGCCCACCGCGTTCGGCCTGATCGGCTCCTTGATCGCGGCGGTCCGCGACGCCATGCCGTGGATCGACCTGGCCACAGCGGGGGAACCCGTCCTGTACGGGGACGCCATGACCGGCCAGCAGTGGGCCCAGCTCGCCACGGCGTCGGCCATCTGGATCGTGGCGCCCCTGGTGCTGGGCCTGATCAGGGTCGCGCGCCGGGAGATCAACTCGACCTGAGCACGTCCGCCCGGGCAGGCCGGTTTCCGTCGTCCGTCCCGTCACGGCTCCATGTCGTCGTGGAGCACCACGCGGGACAGCTCGTAGCCGCCGCCCGGGAGGCGCCAGAAGTGCATCCGTCGGGCCGACGGCGTGTTGACCTGCAGCGATACGCGCCAGCAGGCCGCGCCGTCGTCCCTGACGCGCTGGGGGTCGTCGCCGCCGAGCCCGGAGCGCAGCGGGTGCACCTGGAGTCCGTTCATCTCCGGGGCCCGCCCCGTGACCACGTGCACGACGGTCCGCAGCACCTTGTCCCGCGAGATCCCCTCGACGGTCTCCAGCGACTCGAGGAACCGCGAACCGAGCACGTACTCCCCGAGCGGCCAGCGCTCCTTCTCCCCCGCCGGGACGATCTGCGCCCACGTCTGCGTGACCTCGAACCGGAACTGCTCGGCCGGGTCGGTGAAGTACCGCTCCGTCGTGACCTCGACGTCCCGCCCGAGCTCGCGCCGGTAGGCCGCCGACTTCGACTTCTCCGCCCGCAGCTGCGCTCGTGACCGTTCGAGCTGGTGGTCACGGCGATCCACCTGATCGCGCAGGTCGGCCACGTACTGGCGCAGCTCGTCGAGTTCCACCTCCGCCCGGCGCTTCTCGACCTTGACGTCGATCAGCTCCTTCTCCAGCCGCTTGACCTGGGCCTTCTGCGCGTCGAGCGCGAGGCTGAGGTCCCGGACGGCACCCTTGCTCCCGGACGGCGACGCCGGCCCGCCCGTGCCCGCCACGGCGGACCTGCTGTCCTCGGGCGGTGCGGGCAACGGGGCGGCGGCGTCCCCCGCGATCCGCGCGGCGATGTCCCCGGGCGTGGGCCGGCGCCTCGTCCCGCCGCCCGGGCGGTCGTGCTCCGGCGGGGCGCTCCGGACGGGGGACGGGGCGCTCCGGCCGCTCACCACCTCCGCGGGGGTGGGGATCCGGATCGGCCCGCTGCCCGTCTCCGGCTCCTGGAGTGACGGGTCCGGCGGGATCAGCCACGGCGGCCCGCCGTCCAGCAGCGACAGGGCGGACATCGGCTCGTCGGACTCGTCCACGTCGTCGAGCCGCAGCATGATGCCGTCGCCGGGCGCCTGCACGACGCGGCCGAGCACCACCTCGCCGGGGGTGAAGAGGTCGTCGAGGGCGTCGAGCCCGTTGCCCGTCACCCGCTCGCGCGGCACCCTGACCTGTACGGCGGGTACGACGGCGATCGTCACGGCCGCCTCGGTCACGGACTCCACCCTGCCGAGCACGACTTTGCCCACTCTATAGGCGTTCTTGACCGCACGACGCTGCGCGGCGTCGTCGGGCAGCATGCCGCGTGCATCGAGCGTGCCCCGTCCGGCGTCGTGCCTCCCGCGGACCTTCATGCCTCGCCGGAAGATGCTCTGCAACGGCACGCCGGGGAGGGTGAGCTCCTCCGCGATGGACGCCTGGCCGCCGTCGTCCAGTTCGATGAGGGCGCGGGAGCCGAGCACGCCCTGCACCGTCCCGCGCACCTCGGAACCGGCCGCGCCCGATCCGCCGGCGCCGGACCCGGCGGCGCCCGTGAGCCCGGCCCGCACCGCGGCCGACAGGGCGTCGCTGACGAGGCGGTCACGCACCTTGGGGCCGTCGGCCAGGGAGTACGCGAAGTGCAGCGGGGAGCGGCGCAGGTCGTGGATCCAGTCGAGCCCGGTGGGGTACACGCGGGACGCGCCGCCGTACACCTGCGTGTACTCGGGCATGCCGCGCGAGAAGGCCCAGGACACGTCGCCGGTCGGGATGACGACGACCTCGGCGAGCCCGGCGACGTCGTCGAGCACGCGCTGCGGGTCGACGTAGGGAGTGGTGCGGCCGGCGGGCGTGGAGACGACCACCACGGGCCAGGCCCGGTTCGGGACCTGAAGGAAGCGGGCGAACTCGCGCGCCTCGTCTTCGCTGGCGATCCTGTGCAGGCCGGTGGGTACCGAGATGTTCACCGCCCCGTTCGCCATGCCACACCTCCCTGTCTGCGTGACTTCACCCTATCGGTCCTTACTGAGTATTTGCCTGACGCACGCCAGATCCGCACTGTGTCGCGGTGATCCGCGTCGCGGACCGGCCCCTGCGGACCGTCCGCCCGGACGACCTCTACGATCGAAGGGTGACTCCGACCAGCACCACGACCATCGAGAACCGTGTCCGCGAGGCGCTCACGCGCGTCCTCGACCCCGAGATCCGCCGGCCCCTCACGGAGCTGGACATGGTGCGGTCCGTCACCGCGTCGGACGAGGGGGGCCCGGGGGTGCACGTCGTCGTCGGTATCGACCTCACGGTCGCCGGGTGTCCCATGAAGTCGACGCTGGTCAGGGACGTGACGGCCGCCGCGAGCGCCGTCGAGGGCGTGGCGGCCGTGGACGTGGACCTGGGGGTGATGACGCCCGACCAGCGCGCGGCGCTGCGGACCAGGCTGCGCGGGGGCACGGGTGAGCCGGTGATCCCGTTCGCGCAGCCGGGCTCGCTGACGAAGGTGTACGCGGTCGCGTCGGGCAAGGGCGGGGTCGGGAAGTCGTCGGTGACGGCGAACCTGGCAGTGGCGATGGCGGCGGACGGGCTGAGCGTGGGCGTGATCGACGCGGACATCTACGGGTTCTCGATCCCGCGGATGCTGGGGGTGGACCGGCAGCCGACGCGGGTGGACAACATGCTGCTGCCGCCGATCGCGCACGGGGTGAAGGTGGTGTCGATCGGCATGTTCGTGCCGGCCGGGCAGCCGGTGGTGTGGCGGGGGCCGATGCTGCACCGGGCGCTGGAGCAGTTCCTGTCGGACGTGTACTGGGGCGACCTGGACGTGCTGCTGCTGGACCTGCCGCCGGGGACGGGGGACATCGCGATCTCGGTGGCGCAGCTGCTGCCGCGCTCGGAGGTGCTGGTGGTGACGACGCCGCAGGCGGCCGCTGCTGAGGTGGCCGAGCGGGCCGGGTCGGTGGCGACGCAGACGTCGCAGAACGTGGTCGGCGTGGTGGAGAACATGTCGTGGCTCACCCAGCCCGACGGGTCTCGCCTGCACCTGTTCGGCGAGGGCGGGGGTGCGCAGGTCTCGGCCCGGCTGGGTGAGGTCCTGGGCACGGAGGTGCCGCTGCTGGGGCAGGTTCCGCTGGATGTCGCGGTCCGGGAGGGCGGGGATTCCGGGACGCCGGTCGCGCTGTCGGACCCGGATTCGCCGGGCGCCGTCGTGCTGCGTGAGGTTGCGCGCGGGCTGGCGGCGCGCAAGCGCGGGCTGGCGGGGATGCAGCTCGGTGTGACACCTGCCTAGCCTGCAGGCGCCGGGACACCGTCTACACTGGCGCACCGTCCCCTTTCCCCGTCCCCCTGAGGATTCATGAGCACCGCCGACGGCACCGCCGTGTCCACCGACCGACCGTCCGAGAGCCCGCCGACGAAAGTCCGGCGAAGAGTGGTGAACCGGACGGTCTTCCTCGGCTCGGCGGCGATCATCCTCGCCGTGGCCCTGTGGGCGATCTTCGCCCCGACGCAGGCCGAGGAGTCGATCGGGGTCGTCGTCGGCTGGATCTCCGACGGCTTCGGCTGGTACTACTTCCTGGTCGCTGCCGTGTTCCTGGTGTTCGTCATCCTGGTGGGTGTCTCCCGGATGGGGAAGATCCGCCTGGGGCCGGAGCAGTCGAAGCCGCAGTTCAACCTCTTCACGTGGGCGGCGATGCTGTTCGCGGCCGGTATCGGCACCGACCTGATGTTCTACTCGGTGGCCGAGCCGGCCTCGCAGTACTACTTCCCGCCCGCCGGCAGCGGTGAGGGCATCGAGGCCGCCCGCCAGGCCGTGGTGTGGACGCTGTTCCACTACGGGATCATCGGCTGGGGCATGTACGCGCTGATGGGTATGGCGCTGGCCTACTTCGCCTACCGCCGCAACATGCCGCTGAGCATCCGGTCGGTCCTGCACCCGCTGTTCGGCGACCGCGTGTGGGGCAAGCTGGGTGACGCGGTCGACATCGCGGCAGTGATCGGCACGATCTTCGGCCTGGCCACCACGCTCGGTATCGGTGTCGAGATGCTCAACCGCGGCCTGTTCGAGCTGTGGGGCGTTCCCGAGGGCACCGGCGCCCAGATCGGGCTGCTCGTGCTGGCCGTGGTCGTCGCGACGCTGTCCGTGGTCTCCGGTGTGGCGCGCGGTCTGCGCCGCCTGTCCGAGCTGAACGTGGTGCTGGCGATCGTGCTGATCGTGTGGATCCTGGCCTCCGGCAAGACGTCGTTCCTGCTCAACGGCCTGGTCATGAACCTCGGCGACTACGTGTCCCGCCTGCCCGGCATGACGCTGGACACCTACGCGTTCGAGGCCCCCGCCGAGTGGATGGGCTGGTGGACGCTGTTCTTCTGGGCCTGGTGGGTGGCCTGGGCGCCGTTCGTGGGCCTGTTCCTCGCGCGCATCTCGCGTGGCCGCACCATCCGTCAGTTCGTGATCGGCACACTGACCATCCCGTTCGTGTTCGTGCTGCTGTGGGTGTCGGTGTTCGGCAACAGCGCGCTCGACCTCATGCTGAACGGGGGCGCCGCCGGCGCGGAGTTCGGCGAGAACGCCGTCAACGACCCTGCCAGCGGCATCTACGCCCTGCTGCAGCAGTTCCCGGCCGCGCCGCTCACGATCGGCATCGCCGTGATCACGGGCCTGCTGTTCTATGTCACGTCCGCCGACTCCGGCGCGCTCGTGCTGTCCAACTTCACGTCCCGCCTGCACAAGGCCGGCGACGACGGTCCCGCGTGGCTCCGCATCTTCTGGGCCGCCGCGACCGGTCTGCTCACCATGGCCATGCTCCTGGCGGGCGGCATCACGACCCTGCAGTCCGGCACCATCATCATGGGCCTGCCGTTCTCGTTCGTCATGGTCGCCGTGATGCTCGGGCTGTACAAGGTGCTGCGCACCGAGGGCCACAAGACCGACACGCTGCGCACCTCACTGCCCGCGAGCCTGTCGGACCGCACGCACGCCGACGGCGTCGCCGGCCATTCCTGGAAGCTCCGGCTCCGGCGCATGCTGAGCTTCCCGACGAGGGCGCAGTCGCGCCGGTTCGTCGAGAACGTGTGCCGGCCGGCCCTGACCGAGGTGGTCACGGAGCTGACGGAGCAGGACGCCACGGCCTCGGTCGCCGAGTCCGGTGAGGTCGCCGGCGTCCCGTGCCTCACCCTCACGGTGGAGCACGGCGACGACGAGCCGTTCACCTACCGGCTGTGCCCCGTCGAGGCGCCCACCCCCGTGTTCGCCTCGGGCCGCCCGGTCGGCGAGGACTACTACGTGCGTATCGAGGTGTACCTCACCGAGGGCACCCAGGGGTACGACGTCACGGGCTATACCAAGGAGCAGCTCATCGCCGACGTGCTCGACCAGTACGAACGGCATCTCATCTACCTGCAGACCGTCCAGCAGGCCGCCGACGGCGCCGCCGAGCCCGTCGTCGCACCGAACCACGTGCCCGGCGCATCCTGAGAGGCACCACCATGAGCGCATCCTCCCTGTACATCGACGGCGCGTGGCAGGCCGCGGCCGACGGGGCCACCCGCGACATCGTGTGCCCCGCCGACGGCTCCGACGCCGGAACGGTGTCGGAGGCGTCCGCCGCCGACACGGAGCGCGCGATCGCCGCCGCCCGGCGCGCGTTCGACGCCGGCCCGTGGCGCGCCACCACCGCGCCGGAGCGCGGCGACCTGCTGCTGCGGGTCGCGGACGCCCTGACGGAACGCAAGGCGGAGTTCGCCCGCGCGGAGTCGCGGGACACCGGCAAGCGGCGGGTCGAGGCCGAGATCGACATGGACGACTGCATCGCCTGCTTCCGCTACTTCGGCAAGCTCGCTGGCCTCGACGCCGGGCGCATGGTCGACGCGGGCAGCCACGACGTCGTCAGCCGCGTCCAGTACGAGCCGGTGGGCGTGTGCGGGCTCATCTCCCCGTGGAACTACCCGCTGCTGCAGGCCGTGTGGAAGGTGGCGCCGGCGCTGGCCGCAGGCAACACGTTCGTGCTCAAGCCCAGCGAGCTCACCCCGCACACCGCGATGCTGCTCATGGAGGTGCTGTCCGACGCCGGCGTCCCGGCCGGGGTGGCCAACCTCGTTACGGGCGCCGGCCCGACGGCGGGCGGGCCGCTGAGCACGCACCCGGACATCGACATGGTGTCGTTCACCGGCGGGCTCGTCACCGGGCGCCTCATCGCCGCGAACGCGGCGGCCACGGTGAAGAAGGTGGCGCTGGAGCTCGGCGGGAAGAACCCGAACGTGGTGTTCGCGGACGTCGCGGCGACGGACGAGGGCTTCGACGCGGCCGTGGACAACGCGCTGAACGCCGCCTTCGTCCACTCCGGCCAGGTCTGCTCGGCGGGCGCCCGGCTGCTCGTCGAGGAGTCGCTCCACGACCGTTTCGTCGATGAGCTCGTGCGCCGCACCGAGTTGATCCGGCTCGGCGGCCCCGACGATCCGGACGCGGAGACCGGCCCGCTGATCTCCGCCGCGCACCGCGACAAGGTCACCGCGTACGTCGACCGGGCCGTGGCCGACGGCGCCGTGCTGCGCTGCGGCGGCGCGTGGGGCGAGGGCGAGCTGACGAAGGGCTTCTACTACCTGCCCACGGTGCTCGACGGCGTCGCGCGCGGTGCGGCCGCCGTCGTCGACGAGGCGTTCGGGCCGGTCGTCACCGTCGAGACGTTCCGCACCGAGGACGAGGCCGTCGAGATCGCGAACGACACGCACTACGGCCTGGCCGGCGCCGTCTGGACGGCCGATGCGGGCAGGGCGCAGCGCGTCGCCAACCGGCTGCGGCACGGCACGATCTGGATCAACGACTACCACCCCTACCTGCCGCAGGCGGAGTGGGGCGGGTTCAAGCAGTCCGGCTTCGGCCGTGAACTCGGACCCACGGGCCTGGCCGAGTACCAGGAGGCCAAGCACGTCTACCAGAACCTGCGCCCGGCCGTGACCGGCTGGTTCGCACAGCGGTGAGGGGAGAAAGCATGTCCCGGGAGTACGACTACGTCGTGGTCGGCGGCGGGTCCGCCGGGGCCGCCGTCGCGGCCCGCCTGTCGGAGGATCCCGACGTCACGGTCGCCCTGCTGGAGGCCGGCCCGTCCGACGTGGACGACGACGCCGTCCTGCGCCTCGACCGGTGGATGCACCTGCTCGAGTCCGGCTACGACTGGGACTACCTCGTCGAGCCGCAGGAGAGGGGCAACTCCTTCATGCGGCAGGCGCGCGCCCGCGTGCTCGGCGGCTGCTCGTCGCACAACTCCTGCATCGCGTTCCACCCGCCGGCCGAGGACCTCGACCGCTGGGCCGAACTCGGCGCGACCGGGTGGGAGGCGTCGGAGTCGCTGCCGTTCGTGCGCAAGCTGGAGAACAACGACCAGCCCGGCGAGCACCACGGCCACGACGGCCCCGTGCGGCTGCGCCAGGTCCCCGCCGCGGACCCGTGCGGCGTCGCACTGCTCGATGCCTGCGAGCAGGCCGGTATCCCGCGCGTGCGGTTCAACGACGGGACGACCGTCACCAGCGGCGCGAACTTCTTCCAGATCAACGCCCGTGAGGACGGCGTGCGCTCGTCGTCATCGGTCTCCTACCTGCACCCCGTGCTGGACCGGAAGAACCTGACGATCCTCACGGAGCACTGGGTGAAGCGGATCGTGTTCGACTCCCCGGACGGCCCCGGTACGGGGATGCCCCGCGCGACCGGCGTCGAGGTGCAGGCCCCGGACCTGATCCACACGGTGCGCGTCACGGCACGCCGCGAGGTGGTGCTGTCGGCGGGCGCCATCGACTCGCCGAAGCTGCTCATGCTGTCCGGCATCGGTCCCGCCGAGCACCTGCGCGAGGTCGGCGTCGAGGTGCTGGTGGACTCCCCCGGCGTCGGCTCCCACACGCAGGACCACCCGGAGGGCGTGATCTCCTGGGAGGCGAAGCAGCCCATGGTGACCGAGTCCACCCAGTGGTGGGAGATCGGGATCTTCACGCGGACCCCCGAGGCCGAGGCCCGCGGCGACGCCGTGCCCGACCTGATGATGCACTACGGCTCCGTCCCGTTCGACATGCACACCGTGCGCCACGGCTACCCGAGCGCCGAGAACGTCTTCTGCCTCACGCCGAACGTGACGCACGCGCGGTCGCGGGGCACGGTACGGCTGCGGTCGCGCGACTTCCGCGACAAGCCGAAGGTGGATCCGCGCTACTTCACCGACGAAAGCGATCTGCGCGTCATGGTCGAGGGCGTCAAGCTCGCCCGGACGATCGCGGCGCAGCCGGCGATGGCGGAATGGACCGGGCGGGAGCTGTTCCCGGGGCCCGACGTGCGGACGGACGAGGAGATCGCCGACTACCTCTCCCGCACCCACAACACCGTCTACCACCCCACGGGCTCGGTCCGGATGGGCGCCGAGGACGACGACTCCTCGCCGCTCGACCCGCGGCTGCGGGTCAAGGGCGTCACCGGGCTGCGGGTCGCGGACGCCTCGGTGATGCCGGAGATCACCACGGTCAACCCGAACATCACGGTGATGATGATCGGCGAGCGCTGCGCGGACTTCATCACGCGAGACAGGGCCTGACGGCGCGCGCCCGCCACATAGGATCTGGGCCATGCCTTCCACGCCGCAGTGGCTCGAGTCCTGGACGCCCGCCGGGGGCGCCGGACGTGTCCGTACCGTGTTCTCCGACGCCTTCGACGGCGGCGCGCCCGACGGCGTCTGGTTCGCCCCGGGCCGCGTCAACCTGATCGGCGAGCACACCGACTACAACGCCGGTCTCTGCCTGCCCACCGCGTTGCCCCACCGGACGTACGTGGCGCTCCGGGCGCGCGAGGACGACGTCGTGCGGATCGTCTCCGCGCAGACACCGGACGAGCCGTGGGAGGCACGGCTGTCCGACGTCGGCCCCGGGTCTGTCAGCGGCTGGGGCGCCTACGTGGCGGGCGTGGCCTGGGCGCTCGCCGAGGCGGGACACAAGGTCGGTGGATTCGACGCCGCCGTCGACTCCTGCGTGCCGTTCGGGGCCGGGCTGAGCTCGTCGGCGTCGCTCGAGGCCGCCTTCGCGGTGGCGATCGACGACGTGGACGCGCTCGGGCTGGCGGCCACCGACGCCGGCCGCACCGAGCTGGTGGACGCCTGCCGCCGCGCCGAGAACGAGATCGCCGGGGCACCCACCGGGGGCCTCGACCAGTCCGCCTCCCTGCGCTGCGCCGAGGGGCGTGCCCTGCTGCTGGACTTCCGGCCGGGGCTGTCGGCCCTCGAGTCGGGCCGGCCGGTCCGGTTCGAACCGGCCGCGGCGGGCCTGGAGCTGCTGGTCGTCGACACGCGCGCCCCGCACGCCCTGGTCGACGGCCAGTACGGCGCCCGCCGCGCGGCCTGCGAGGAGGCCGCCGGACTGCTCGGGCTGGCGAACCTGCGCGAGATCGCGCCGGACGGGCTGGAGACCGCCCTGGCCGAGCTCGCCCCGCACGACGAGGACGGGGTCCTCGCGCGCCGCGTCCGCCATGTCGTGACCGAGACCGACCGCACCGCCCGGTTCGTGGATCTCGTGTCGCGGGGCCTGGTCGCGGAGGTGGGCCCGCTCATGACGGCGTCGCACGCCTCGCTCCGGGACGACTACGAGGTGTCCTGCCGCGAGCTCGACCTGGTGGTCGACACGGCGATGGCGGCGGGCGCCGTGGGCGCGCGCATGACCGGGGGCGGTTTCGGCGGCTCGGCGATCGCACTGGTCCCCCGGGAACACGTCGAGCACGCGGCCACCGCCGTGAACAGGGCCTTTGCCGACGCCGGGCTGACCGCCCCGGCATTCCTGGCGGCGCCTCCGTCGGCCGGCGCGGGCGCCGTGTGACCTGAGAATTTCAGCCTTCCGCGCGAGTTCCGCTATTTTGTGGGCCACGCGGTGTCGCGGGGGCACCGCGAGTGCACGTCGGTGCACGACACGAGGGGACGGAACCAGTGCCACGCAGCGCACCGGTCACAGAAGGCATGTTGAGGCCCGCCGTCGTCGCCACGATCCTGGCGGTGCTCGCCGCCGTCGTCCTGGCCGGATGCGGGATCGGCGGGACGGGCTCGGGCGACGGGTTCGCCACGGGCGACGACTTCTCCTACATGGCGGAGGTCACGGACTCCGACGGCGGTGCGACGCGGTTCGGCCTGATCGAGGGCATCATCTCGTCCGACGGCCAGATCACGGGCGAGCGCCGGATCGTCGACGTCGAGGACAGCATGATCAGCACCGACACGACCGAGTTCACGGGCGAGCTGGACGAGGACGGCACGGCGACCTTCCGGGGCATCGGCCCGGACGGCGGCGACGTGACCGCGACGCTCGAGGACTCCAAGTCGATGATGGTCACCGATCAGGAGCCGGGGTTCGCGGCCACGTCATGGCATCGCGCGTCCCTCCCGGCGTTCAACAACGCGATCCAGGACGCCGCGCGGAGTTAGGCGGTGCCGGTCAGGCCGTGCCACGCGGAGTCGGACGCCGTGCGGAGTCAGAGGCCGCAGAGTCAGAAGTCGTAGACGGCGACCACCGCGGCGTGGTCGCTCCAGCGTTCCGCGTACGACGGCGCCCGGTCGACCTCGACCTTCCGGCACGCCGGTGCGAGGGCCGGGTTGGCGTACTGGTAGTCGATGCGCCATCCGGCGTCGTTGTCGAACGCCTTGCCGCGCCACGACCACCACGTGTACGGCCCGGGGCCGTCGCCGCCGTGCGCGCGGCCGAGGTCGGTCCAGCCGAGCTCGGCCCAGCGGTCGAGGTGGGCGCGCTCGGCCGGGAGGAAGCCGGCGCTGTTCAGGTTGCCCTTCCAGTTCTTGATGTCCGACTGCGTGTGGGCGATGTTGATGTCGCCGGCGACGACGACGGGGGTGCCGGTGACGGCGAGCTCCGCCAGGCGGGCCGTGGTGCGCTCCAGGTAGGCGTACTTCGCCTCCATCGTCGCCTCCTCGCCGGGCTTGGTGGACCCGGAGTGCTGGTAGGTCGAGACGGCGGTGAGCGTGCCGGCGTCGTGGGGCAGGGCGATGTCGGCCTCGATCCAGCGGCCGGTGTCCACGGCGGACTCCGCGCCGTCGCCGGGTGCCGGCAACCCGGGTCGGACGTCCACGAGGGGGTGGCGCGAGGCGACGAGCACGCCGGCCCTGCCCTTGATCTCGCTGCCGAGATTCGCCACGTGCCAGCCGTCGAGGTACTCCTCGACGACGGCGGCCGGGGCGCGGACCTCCTGCAGGAGCAGGACGTCCGGCGTGCGGGCGGCGATCCAGGCGTCCATCCCGCGGCGGAAGGCGGCGCGGATCCCGTTGACGTTGGCGGTGGCGACGATCAGCTCAGGCACGCGGGCAACTCTACGTCGGCGGCCGGCGGGCCGGGGCGGGCGCAGGTGGTCTGAGGTGGGCTGAGGCGTTCTGAGGTACCTCAGGCGAGGTCTGAGGTGGGTGCGGGGGTTCGTCTGAGGTGGGGTCGTGCCGCAGGACTGGGCGGTCGGCCGATGTGGCGGGGGCTGGCTCACGACGAATGTTCTCGGTATCGCACCGGACGGGCAGCAGGGCCCGCCGGACAGGATCACCGGAGGAATCATGTCGCTGTGGGGAACCGCCATCGACGCGGAAGTGAAGTACCGCCGGGAGGAGCTGGAGAAGGCCTGGGGCGGCCGGCAGAGGAAGGCGCCGAAGGACAAGAAGCGTGCCGCACGCAAGCCGGCCGAGAAGCGGACCTCGCAGATCCGCCGGGGCCTGGCGGGCATGGCACCCGAGCCCGCGCACCGCGGTCTGTTCGCATGACGGGCGGCCGGGAATCCGGCACCTCGGTCGTCAGCGGGACGGTGGCCGCCACACCCGACGGTGTGGCGACGGCCGCCCCGCTGACGGCCGTGCGCCGGAACACCGGCGGGAATGTCAGTGACTGGTGGGACGATGTCCCCGTGCGGCGCTCCACGGCAATTCCCCTGGTCTCCCGGCAGGAGCCGGTCGGCTCACTCCTTCGCGCGGTCGAACGCGCCTCGGCGGGTCGCCCGGGCCTCGTGCTCGTCGGGGGCGACGCCGGGGTGGGCAAGACCCGGCTGATCAGCCATGTCGCGCAGGCGGCGGAGCGTGCGGGGGCCAGCGCCGTCGTCGTGCACTGCGTCGACCTGGGGCAGGTGGGGATCCCCTACCTGCCGTTCACGGACGCCCTGGCCCAGCTCCAGGCCGGGGCGGCGGGGTCGGAGGCCGCCGAGCGGGTCGCCGGCCTCGTGGCCGAACGGCCCGCGCTGTGGCGCCTGCTGGAGCCCGGCGGGGGCGCCGGCGCCGACCACGACGAGCGCCTCCAGCTCTTCGAGGGCATCGCGCGCAGTCTCGGCGAGGCCGGCGAGCCGGACCGGCCGGTCCTGCTGATCGTCGAGGACGTGCACTGGGCCGACGCCTCGACCCGCGACGTGCTGCGGTTCCTCGCAGCCCGCGCGCGGTCGGAGAATCTCCTCGTGGTGGTGACCTACCGGTCCGACGACGTCGACCGGCGCCACCCGCTGCGCCCCGTGCTCGCCGAGCTGTCCCGGCTGGAGCACGTGGAGCGCATCGACCTCAAGCCGTTCGACGAGGCCGAGCTGCGCGAGTTCACGACGGCGCTGGCGGGCGGCCCGCTGAGCGCCGGCGAGTTCGCGAGCGTGCTGGACCGCTCCGAGGGCAACGCGTTCTTCGCGGAGGAGCTGCTGGACGCCGGGCCCGGACCCGGGGTCCTGCCCTGGACCCTGACCGAGGTGCTGCGGACGCGGCTCGAACGGCTCGACCCGGAGGTGCAGCAGGTCGTGCGCCTCGCGTCCGTGGCGGGCCGTCGCGTGCGCGAGGACCTCCTGCGCGCGGCGGCCGCCCAGCGGGGCCGGTCGGCCGGGATCGACGCCGCACTGCGCGAGGCGGTGACCCAGCAGGTCCTGATGGTGTCGGGCGGGCACCTCGAGTTCCGGCACGCGCTGCTGGCCGAGGTCCTGTACTCCGATCTGCTCCCCGGCGAGCGGTCCGAGATGCACCGCGCGTACCTCGCCGCGCTGGCGCAGGAGCGTCCGGACGGGACGCCCCTGGGCGGCGCCGCCGAGCGCGCGCACCATGCCGTCGAGGCGCACGACCTGCCCGCGGCCGTGCTCGCCTCTCACGAGGCGGCCCTCGCCGCGCGCGGCCTGCTGGCCCCCGAGGAGGAGCTGCGGCACCGCGAGCAGGTGCTCGCCCTGTGGGAGTCGGTCCCGGAGGCGGAGTCGCTGCTCGGCATGGACAGGGTCGCGGTCGCCGTCGCCGCCGGCGAGGCCGCCTCCAAGGCGGGCGACCCGGCGCGCGCGGTCCGGCTCACCAGCCGCGCGATCGACGACCTGACGGACGACCCGGCGCGCCGTGCGGCACTGCGGCACGTCCTCGTACGGCGCCAGCTCGAGCTGCCCGACTGGGGCGAGCACGCCGAGGACGACGGCCGGGAGCTGCGGGCGGCGCTGGACGTCCTGCCGGCCGCGAGTGCCGACCGGGTGTGGAGCGACGCCCTGCTGGCGCGGATCGCGATGGAGATGGACCTCGACGACGAGGCCCGCGAGCAGGCGGAGCGCGCCGCGGAGGGCGCGCGGGCGCTCGGCGAGCACGGCGCCCTGGCCGATGCTCTCGCGACGCTCGCGGTGCTCGATGTCGGTGACGCCGACAAGGCGGCGCGCCTCCTCGACGAGGCGTGCGCCGCGGCGGTCCGGGCCGGGGACGTCCTCGCGGAGATGCGCTGCCTCCACAACGTGGCGGCCAACCGCTTCTACGCCGGCCACCTCGCCGACGCAGAGCAGAAGGTGGCCCACGGGCTCGCCCGCGCGGAGGAGCTGGGCCTCGCCTGGAGCACCTACCCGGTGAACCTGCGGATCCTGCAGGAAGTCATGCTGTACTTCCGCGGTGACCTCGCACCGCGGCCGTTCGGGGACGTGCCCCCGACGTCGGTGCAGGTCCTGAACGCGGTCGGGATGTACGCGGCCGTCGCGCGCGGGGACGACGACGTCCTCACGCGGGGCGAGGCGCTGCTTGCGCACTGGCACGACGACGGGATGATCGCGCTCATCGGCGGTGGCACCCTCGTGGACGCGCTCACCTGGGCGGGCCGGCACGACGAGGCGTTCGCGCTCGCCGAGCAGGTCACGGACCACCTGGTGAGCGTGTGGAACGAGCTGTTCCTCGGCGGGATCTGGCTGTCCGCGCTGGCGATCGCCGCGCTGGCCGACGCGGCGGAGGCGGACCGGTCGTCCGGCCGTGCGGGCAGCCCCGCGGGCACGACCCGGGAGATGGTCGCGGCGGAGCGGCTGGAACGGGGTGACGCGCTCCTCGACCTCGCCCGGAACACGGCGGAGCGGGGGCGGCCGCGCGGCGGTGTCCTCGGGCCGGAGGGAAGCGCCTGGCTGCAGCGGGCCGCGGCGGAGAACACCCGGCTGCACGCCGCGGTCGGGGACGGTGAGGCGGCGCCCGCGTTGTGGCGCGAGACGGCGGACGCCTGGCAGGAGACCGTCAAGGCCTTCGACTTCGGGTACCGCTACGAGGTGGCGCGCTCACGCTACCGGTGGGCCGAGGCCCTGCTCGGCGCGGGCGAGAAGGAGTCCGCCGCGACAGCCGCGGCGGAGGCCCTGGCCGAGGCGACCGCCATGGGCGCCGTCCCGCTCGCCGAGGCGGTGCGCGCGCTCGGCAGGCGCGCCCGGCTGGACCTGCCCGGCGTGCGCCGGGCGACGGCGTCGACCCTCACCGACCGCGAGGAGGAGGTCCTGACCCTGGTGGCGCAGGGCCTGTCGAACCGGCAGATCGGCGAGCGTCTCTACATCTCGACCAAGACGGTGAGCGTGCACGTGTCGAACGTCATGGCGAAGCTCGGGGCCTCGGGACGGGCGGAGGCGGTGAGCCTGGCACACCGTCGCGGCCTGCTGGAGGTCTGACGGATGGCGACGATCACCGCCTCGCGCGCTCGAACACCTTCGCGCCGGGTCTCGGGGTCACCTCTCAGGACGACGCCGGAGCCGGGGTCTCCTCTCCCGCGTAGGCCGCCTCCAGGCCGGCGACGTCGATCTTGCTCATCTTGAGCATCGCGTTCATGGTGCGCAGGTTCGCCGCGGTCGTGTAGTCGCCGCAGAGTTCGGCGAGCTGCTTCGGCACGACCTGCCACGAGACCCCGAACTTGTCCTTGCACCAGCCGCAGGGGCCGGGCTCGCCGCCGTCGCTCGCGAGGACGTCCCAGAGGGTGTCGACCTCGTCCTGGGTGTCCACCTCGACGAGGATGGAGAACGCCTCGTCCAGGTGGAACTCCGGGCCGGCGTTCAGCCCGGTGTACTGCTGACCGGCCACGGTGAACTCGACGATGAACGGCTTGCCGGCCTCCGCGCCCGGGACGCCGTCGGGGGCGACGAGGACCCGGTCGACGCTGCTGCCGGGGATGTGCTCCGCGTAGAACTCGGCGGCCTCGTGGGCCTGGTTGTTTCCGAACCACAGGTGGGAACGCACGGTCGTCATGATCATCTCCTCGAACGGTGGACCCTCCCTGCGAGGGTCCGCACGCTAGGTACGACGACGCCCGCCGGCACAACTCATCGGTCGGGAACCCGCGGCCGCGGGACGACGGGTACCTATCTCCCCGGTGCCGCGCTGAACTTCTCCTGCCCGAGCACGGCCAGCAGGCGGATCTTCTCCTCGGCCTCGCTGCCGGGCGCGGGTGTCAGTACGAGCAGCGCCTGTGACTGATCCTCGGTGAAGAGGGCCTGGCAGTCGACCTCGATCCGGCCGACCTCGGGATGGACGACGGTCTTGTGATCCCAGAAGCGCCGGGCCACCTCGTGCCGCTCCCACAGCACGCGGAACTCGTCCGACTCCGCCAGGAGGACCCGCACCAGCTCACCCGCCCGGGACCGCTCCCCCGACGCCCCGTGGGCGGCGCGCAACGACGACACCAGGCTGTGCGCGTGGCGGTCGTGGTCCTCGGGCGGGTACACACCGCGCCACGAGGAGTCGGTGAACCATCGGTACGCCTCACTGCGTGACCATCCGGTCGCCGCCGACGGGTCCCCGAAGATCGCCGTCGCGAGACGGTTCGCCACCAGCACCTCGCTCAGCGTGTTCAGGATCAGGGCGGGCGTGTCCTCCAGCCGGTCCAGCACGCGCAGCAGCGCGGGCGCGACGTGCGTGTCGGCGGGGGTGCGCCGGGGGACGTTGTGCCCGGCGAGGCGGTACAGGTGGTCGCGCTCGTCCGCGGTCAGGCGCAGCGCCCGGGCCAGCGCGGCGAGCATCTGCTCGGACGGCTGCGGTCCCCGCTGCTGCTCCAGGCGCACGTAGTAGTCCACGGACATCCCGGTCAGGGCGGCGACCTCCTCGCGGCGCAGGCCCGGGGTGCGGCGCCGCGGCCCGGGCACCAGCCCGACGTCGGACGGGCGCAGGGCCTCGCGCCTGCGACGCAGGAAGTCGGCGAGAGCAGGTCGGTTCATGCCCCCATGGTGCGCCGCGCACGCCGCCGCAGCCAGGGATCGCCGGTCCCCCGATCGCCAGGTCTCTCCCGCCCGCGGTCCGGCCCGCGCAGGGTGGGGGCATGAACACAACGGGCAACACCATCTTCATCCCCGGCGCGACGTCCGGCATCGGGCTCGCTCTCGCCCAGCGCCTCCAGGCCGCGGGCAACACGGTGATCATCGGCGGCCGCCGCACCGAGCTCCTCGACCGGCTCGCCGCCGAGCACGGCTTCGGCACCGTCCGCATCGACATCGCCGACCCGGCGTCCATCACCGAGGCCACGGCCGACGTCGTGGCCCGCTACCCCGACCTCGACGTGCTGGTCGCCATGGCCGGGATCATGCGGATCGAGGACTGGACCACCCCGGACTTCCTGGCTGATGCCGAGGCCGTGGTCACCACGAACGTGCTCGGCCCGATCCGGCTGATCGCCGCGCTCACCGAGCACCTCCGGACCCGGCCCGGGGCCACCATCGTCACCGTGTCGTCCGGCCTGGCGCACGTCCCGCTGCGGCACACGCCCACGTACAACGCGACCAAGGCCGCGATCCACCGGCTCAGCGAGTCGGTCCGGCTCCAGCTCGAACCGCACGGCGTGCGGGTGGTCGAACTGGTCCCGCCGGCGGTCCGCACCACGCTGCTGCCCGGTCAGGAGACCGCGGACTTCGCCATGCCGCTCGACGAGTACGCCGACGAGGTCATGGAGCTCTTGGCGCAGCAGCCCGAGGCGCACGAGATCCTCGTCGAGCAGGTCGGCTTCCTGCGCCACGCCGAGACCCGCGGCGACTACGACCAGGTGGTCGCCACGCTCAACGCCATCGACCGGCTCGACGCCGAGCCCGAGCCGAGCCGGAGCTGAGGCGGAGCCGACCGGGAACGGGGCCGACACCGGCGCTCACCGCCGGACCGCGTCCATCAGCTCCAGCTCCTCCGCGCGGGTCAGGCCCGTGACGTTCGCGTCGGGCTCCGCACGGAGCCAGGCGAGGGTGTCACGGGCCGTCTCGCTGATGGGCCGGGTCCGGAGGCCGGCGTCGTACGACGGCGTGACGTCGTGGGCGAGCATGCCGGACCAGTCCGGGTCGCCGATCCACAGCGGCAGCGACCGGGCGCCGGACCACGGGGCGACGTCGTGCGCCCTGAGCGTGCCGGGACCGACCGGTACGAGATCCGGTGCCGCGCCGACGCCGTCGGCCACCTGCGCCAGGACCTCGGACCTCGGCGTGGGATGCCCGATGGCGTCGAAGATGCCCGTGGTCCCCGCCTCGGCCCCGTCGACGATCCACCGGGCGAGGTCGCGCACGTCGATGAGCTGGACGAGCTCGTCGACGGGCTCCGGGACCAGGACGGGACCGCCGTCGGCGGCGGCCTCGGCGAACCGGGCGGGCCAGTAGGTGAACCGGCCGCTCGGGTCGCCCGGCCCCGCGATGAGGCCGGGGCGGACGACCATCGAGGCCGCCCTTCCGGTCCGGACGATGTTCTCGCAGGCCACCTTCATCGCCCCGTAGACCTCGGGGCCGGAGGCCGGGTCCTCGTCGGTCTCGATCGGGTCGAGCAGGGGCAGGGTCGCCGGTGTGCCGCCCGGGGTGGCGACGTCGTCGTACACGTTGACCGTCGAGACGAACGTCCAGTGCGCCGCGCCGAAACCGGCGACGGCGCGGCGCACGTGGGAAGGAATCCGCGACACGTCGACGACGGCATCGGGGGCCACGCGGGTCAGTTCCTCGGGGACCGGGTCGCCGCGGTCCCAGCGGATCAGCGGCACGCCGCCGGGCGCGGAACCGCTCACGCCGCGCGCCGAGCACAGCACGTCGTGACCGCGCGCGGCCGCCTCGGCGGCGACGGCGCGGGACAGGAACACGGTTCCGCCCAGGACGAGGATCTTCATGGCGAGGAGTCCATCAGGCGGGCCCGCACGGCGCGAGTCCTTCTGCCGCGGGCAGAAGAACCGTCCGAACGGGCCGGTCCGTCCACGACGGCCGCACCGGGCACCGCGGGGCGCTGTTAGGCTCTTCCCGTCGCGACTGGCGCCATCCCGCAGGGCCTCCGAGCAGGCACGGTGGGACGAGGTGGAGCAACCACCGGGGAGCGACGTACTGTGCCGACGACGGGTCGTTCGCCTGGGCCCGGGGTCACCTCGTGAGAAGGTGCGCACCCCGCCGGGCTGCCGTTCGCGGTGAGGCGGACCCGACACGAGACCGTCGATGTCAGTCCAGCCAGATTCGAGGAGACGCAAATGAGCGCTCAGACTCCCGACCTTCCCGCCGACGTGATGAACGCACCGCTCGCGCAGGTGGACCCCGAGATCGCCGCCGTGCTCGACGGCGAGCTCGCCCGCCAGCGCGACACGCTCGAGATGATCGCGTCGGAGAACTTCGTCCCCGCCGCCGTGCTCGAGGCGCAGGGGTCGGTCCTGACGAACAAGTACGCCGAGGGCTACCCCGGCAAGCGCTACTACGGCGGCTGCGAGCAGGTCGACATCGCCGAGAACCTCGCGAAGGACCGCGCCCAGACGCTGTTCGGCGCCGAGCACGTCAACGTCCAGCCGCACTCGGGGGCACAGGCCAACGCGGCCGTGCTGCACGCGCTGATCCGCCCGGGCGACAGGATCCTGGGCCTCGAACTGGCGCACGGCGGCCACCTCACGCACGGCATGAAGATCAACTTCTCCGGCCGGCTGTACGACGTCGCCGGGTACGGCGTCGACCCCACCACCTACCGCATCGACATGGACGCGGTCCGCAAGGCGGCCCTGGAGCACCGGCCGGACGTCATCATCGCCGGCTGGTCGGCCTACCCCCGTCAGCTCGACTTCCCTGCCTTCCGCGAGATCGCGGACGAGGTGGGCGCGAAGCTCTGGGTCGACATGGCGCACTTCGCCGGCCTCGTGGCCGCCGGCCTGCACCCGTCGCCCGTGCCGTACGCGGACGTGACGTCGTCGACCGTGCACAAGACCATCGGCGGCCCGCGCTCCGGCTTCATCCTCACGCGCGAGGAGTACGCCAAGAAGATCGACTCGGCGGTGTTCCCGGGTCAGCAGGGCGGCCCGCTCATGCACGTCATCGCGGCCAAGGCCGTGGCGTTCAAGATCGCCGCCTCCGAGGGCTTCAGGGAGCGCCAGGAGCGCACCGTGCGGGGCGCGCAGATCATCGCGGACCGGCTCGCGCAGCCCGACGTCCACGAAGCCGGTGTCTCCGTACTGACCGGCGGCACCGACGTGCACCTCACGCTGGTGGACCTGCGCAACTCCCAGCTCGACGGCCAGCAGGCCGAGGACCTCCTGCACGACGCCGGGATCACCGTGAACCGCAATGCCGTGCCGTTCGACCCGCGCCCGCCGCGCGTCACCTCCGGCCTGCGGATCGGCACGCCGGCGCTGGCCACGCGCGGGTTCGGGGACGCCGAGTTCACCGAGGTGGCAGACATCATCGCCACGGCACTCAAGGACGGCGCGACGGCCGACGTCGACGCGCTCGCCACTCGCGTCGCGAAGCTCACGGCGGACTTCCCGCTCTACCCGACCCTCTGACATCGACGAACACCTGACATCCGATGGCCGGGCTCGCCGGGTCCCGGCGAGCCCGGCCACGCTGCTTCCTGGAGCACAGATGAACGCACAGATTCTCGACGGCAAGGCGACCGCCGCCACCATCAAGGCGGAGCTGACCGAGCGAGTCGCCGCGCTGGCCGCGCGGGGCGTGACGCCCGGGCTGGGGACGCTGCTCGTCGGCGACGACCCCGGCTCGCAGTGGTACGTGAACGGCAAGCACAAGGACTGCACGGAGGTGGGTATCGCGTCGATCCGCGAGAACCTGTCCGCCGACGCGACGCAGGAAGAGATCGAGGAGGCCGTCCGCCGGCTGAACGAGGACCCGGCCTGCACCGGGTACATCGTGCAGCTCCCGCTGCCGAAGGGCATCGACACCAACCGGATCCTGGAACTCGTCGATCCGGAGAAGGACGCCGACGGCCTGCACCCCACCAACCTGGGGCGCCTCGTGCTGCGCGTCAACGAGGAGATCACCTCGCCGCTGCCGTGCACACCCCGCGGGATCATCGACCTGATGCTGCGGCACGACGTCGACCTCAAGGGCAAGGAGGTCGTGGTGCTGGGCCGCGGGGTGACGGTGGGCCGCCCGATGGGGCTGCTGCTCACACGACGCTCGGTCAACGCGACGGTGACGCTGACCCACACGGGGACGCATGACCTCGAGGGCCTGGTGCGGCGGGCGGACGTCGTCGTCGCGGCAGCGGGGGTCAAGGACATCGTGTCGGCCGACATGGTCAAGCCGGGCGCAGTGCTGATCGACGTCGGCGTCTCCCGCGAGACCGACCCCGCGACGGGCAGGTCCAGGGTGGTGGGCGACGTCTCGGCCGAGGCCCGCGAGAAGGCCTCGTGGTACTCCCCCAACCCGGGCGGTGTCGGCCCGATGACCCGCGCGATGCTCCTGGCGAATGTTGTCGAGATGGCGGAGCGGGCGACAAGCCGACCCGACGGCTGAAGAGAACAGTCGGGATGGCGGAGCGCACGGCGGGCTGACCCGCAGGGTCACACGACGCGAGGCGCCCCGGGCGACGACAGCGATCGTCACCCGGGGCGCCTCGTGTCCCGCTGGGCTAAGACGTGGACGTGCTCGGGGTACGCAGCGCGAAGCGCGCCGCGCCCCAGGCCGCGAAGAGCAGCGGTGCCGCGGCGAAGCCGACGCCGACGGCCGGACGTGCGGCGATGATCGAGGCCAGGAGGGTGAGCACCAGGACGATGCCCGCGCTCAGGTACCAGCGCCGAGCGCCGAGGAAGAGCCCCGCGCGCAGCAGGTCCCGCAGGCGCGCCGTGGGCTGCTCGGGGAGCAGGGTCAGCGCCAGGAAGGCGGTCACCACGGTTCCGGCCGTGAGCGTCGCGAACACCGGGATGACAACGGCACCGGCGGTCCGGCCCCAGAAGAACGCGATGTCCACCGCGAGGACGAGGACGGCGCCGGTGGCCAGCGCGCCGATGGCCAGGCCGGGACGGAGGTGGCGACGCCATGCCCGGGCGAACGTGCGCACGGGTGTCGTCGTCCCACCGGCGCTGAACTCGCCGAAGACCGCGAAGGTCGCCGCCAGCGCCGGGCCCGCAAGCGGCGCGGCTGCCACCAGCAGCAGCCACGTCGCCGCGAGATCGGTCGCCACCAGCAGGAGCACCATGGGCAGGCACGCGACTGCGAGCAGCACGTTGGTCGCCAGCCCGGTGTAGACCGTGCCGAAGACCATCTCGTACGTCTCCGGCCCGATCAGCCGGCGCCGGCGAGCCGTCGTTGTCCCCGACATCGCGCTCACGGCACTCACCCCTTGACGCCGGTGGTCGCGATGCCCTGGATGAAGTACCGCTGGCCGAGCAGGAACACGAGGGCGATCGGCAGCACCGACAGCACCGAGCCGGTCATGATCAGCGCGTGCTCGGCGTTGTAGTCGCCGACGAAGCGCTGGAGGCCGAGCTGGATGGTCCACAACTCGCGGTCGCGCAGGTAGATCAGCGGGCCGAGATAGTCGTTCCAGGTCGTGACGAACGTGATGATCGTCAGCGACGCGAGGGCCGGCACGGACAGCGGCAGCATGATGCGCCACCAGATGCCGTACTCGGACAGCCCGTCGATGCGGGCCGCCTCGCACAGCGAGTCAGGGATCGACTCGTAGTACTGCTTCATGAGGAACACGCCGAAGGCGCCGAACGCCTGGAGCAACATGATCGAGTAGAGGGTGTTCGCGAGGCCCCAGCTCGAGAGCATCTGGAACTGCGGGATCATGTACGACGCCCAGGGAACCGCGATCGTGCCGATGTACAGCAGGAACAACGCGTCGCGCCCCGGGAAGCGCGTCTTGGCGAAGCCGTATGCCGCGAAGCTCCCGGTCACCACCTGGAGCAGGGTCACCACGACGGAGACCGTCATGGTGTTGCGCACCCAGGTGACCATGTCGCCCTTGATCCAGATGTCGATGTAGTTGCGCCACCGGAACGGGTCGGGGATCCACTCGATCGGGGCCGTGAAGACCTGGTTGTTCGTCTTGAGCGAGGAGATGACCATCCAGGTGAAGGGCAGCAGGATGCCTGCCGCAGCGGCGATCATCCCGAGGTACAGCAGGACGCGGCCGGTCTTCCGGAGCGCGGTCGGACGGGTGGCCATCACGCATCCCTCCGCTTGTTGTACAGGAACTGCACCACGGTCACGCTGATGCAGATGAGGAACAGGACCACGGCGACGGACGAGGCGTACCCGAGCTCGAACTGCTCGAAGCCCTTCTGCCAGATGTACTGGCTCAGCACGAGGGTGGCCTGGCCCGGCCCGCCGTCGGTCATGACGAGGATCAGGTCGAAGACCTTGAAGCTCTCGATCGTCACCATGACCGTCACGAAGAACATCGTGGGCCGCAGGCAGGGCAGCGTCACGTTCCAGAACCGCTGCCACACGCCGGCGCCGTCGATCCGGGCGGCCTCGTGCAGTTCGGTCGGCACGGTCTGCAGGCCGGCGAGGAACAGCAGCATGTAGTAGCCCATGTAGCGCCACGTGCCCACGATGATGACCGCGGGCATGGCCCAGTCCTTGGACACCGTCCAGCCCGGCAGCTCCCCGCCGACGAACATGCCGATGAACTGGTTGATCGGCCCGAACTCCGGGCTGAACAGCATGTTCCACACCACGGCGACCGCCACGATCGACGTGACGTACGGGAAGAACGCCACCGTGCGGAAGAACGCCGCGCCACGCAGCTTCTGGTTGAGCAGCAGCGCCAGGCCCAGGGAGGCCGCGATGGTCAACGGGATGTGGAACGCGGCGTAGTAGAAGGTGTTGCCGAGCGCGATGTGGAAGCTCTTGTCACCGATCAGCCGCGCATAGTTCTCGATGCCCACCCACTCCGCGTTGCCGAAGATGTTCCAGTTCGTCAACGAGTAGTAGAACAGCAGGAACACGGGGATCAGGGTGAGCACCGCGAACCCGGCAAAGTTCGGCAGGACGAACGTCCAGCCGACCAGGGCGTTGCGGAGCTTCAGCGACGTCCTGGGCGCCCGCCGCCGCGGGGGGGCGGGGTACGGCAGCCCGAGGGCTCCCGGTTCGTCGACGACAGGTGTCGCCATGGGTCGTTCTCCTCGTCGAGGTGCTGGTGGGTCATGCCCGCCGCGTGACGGCGCGAACCGTCACGCGGCGGGCGATCGACGGTCGGCGGTCAGCCGACCTCGTTGGCTGCGCGCTCCTGCGCGTCCGCGATGGCGTCGTCGACCGAATCCGACTCGGACATGACCGCCGAGTGGAGGTCGCCCAGGATCGTCTGGATCGCCGCGGTGTCGGCGCCGACCGGGTTCTCCGGCAGCGTCTCGTGCGTCGTGTAGGCGAACCGCGACAGGTCGTCCTGCGGAACGCCGTCGAGCGCGAAGACCGTGTCGGCGACGGCGTCGTCGATCAGGGCGGGCGTGATGCCGATCTCGGCCAGCGCGGCCGCGCCCTCGGGACCTGCCGCGAACTTCAGGAAGTCCTTCGCGGCGTCGATC
Source organism: Myceligenerans halotolerans (assembly GCF_054782975.1). NCBI lineage: Bacteria > Bacillati > Actinomycetota > Actinomycetes > Micrococcales > Promicromonosporaceae > Myceligenerans > Myceligenerans halotolerans. The sequence continues at coordinate 336,885 of NZ_BAAGRL010000006.1, read as the reverse complement.
TTCGCCTCGTCGATGCCGGCGTTGAGGCCCATCGTCGTCGGGTCACCGAAGGTGACCGGCGTGTTGTCGGTGCCGGTGGTGGACTCGTCGAACTGCGGGGCGGGGGCAATGCCCCACTCGAAGTCCTCCGCGTCGCCCGAGGCCTGCTCCGCCACCAGCGTGCCGATGTACCACGAACCCATCCCGACCATCGCCGACTTCTGGGTACCGAACTGCGACTGGTAGGCGAGCTCGTTGGTGGTGACGGTGGCGTAGGAGGGCTGCGAACCCGCGTCCTGCATCGCCAGCTGACGCTCGTAGTAGGGCGCGAGGAAGCTGAAGTCGCCGCTGTCCAGCGAGGCGCCCTCGGTCTGCGCGAGGGCGAAGCCCTGCACCGTGGACTGCCAGCTGTGCAGGTAGGCGCCCGTCACGTCGTCCTCACCGATTCCCTCGGTGAGCTCGGCCGCGGCGTCGGCGTAGTCGTCCCACGTCCACGAGCCGTCGGGGTGGTCCACCCCGGCCTGATCGAACAGCTCCTTGTTGTAGTAGAGCAGCCACGAGTCCTGACGGTACGGCACGGCGTACGTCGCGCCGTCGACCGCCATCGGCGCGAGGCCACCGGTCGCCGGGTCGAGCTCGGCGGCCACGTCGGAGATGTCGAGCAGCGTGCCACCCTCCTGGAAGGTGACGTAGTTCTTCAGGTTCTTGACGATGAAGACGTCCGGCGCGGTGCCGGCCGCCAGGTCCGCGGTGAGGGCGGTGTCGTACTCCTCACCGGCGGGGTACTCCTTGAGCTCCACCGTGACGTCCGGGTTCTGCGCCTCGTAGGCCGTGGCCAGGGTCTCGAACTCCGGCGTGGAGGCGAAGTCCCATCCGGCCAGGCTGATGGTGGCCGGACCGTCCGCCGGTTCCTCGGCGTCGGACGGCGTGCCGCCCCCGCCGCAGGCGGTCAGGGCGAGCGCCGCCGCGGCGGCGGTGCCCACTGTTGTCATGATCTTGCGGTTCATTACGTACTCTCCTTCGAGTAGGGATCGCCTCCGCATCGGCGGGAGACGACGGTCTTCAGGTCGCGTCGGACCGTGGTTCCTGTGGTGGTGGGAGGACGACGGCGGTCCGGACGCCGTCCGGCCAGTGCACGACGGCGTCGTCTCCGGCGCCGTCGTGGGATTCGATCCGGGGAGCGGACAGGGCTCCCTCGGTGCCCTCCGGGCCCGTGGCCCCGGCGAGCTCGACCGCGACCGCGAGCCAGGTCCCGACGGGCACCCCGGACCGCACGTACCCGTACGGCACCGCGGACCGCGGGCCGAGCGGTGTCGCGTCCGGCAGTTCCCGCACCTCGGTCCGCAGGGCATCGTCCAACGGGATCACCCGGGAGCGCATCCCGCCCGCGATCGCCTCGCCGGAGGTGCCGAGCTCGACGTCCTCCCCGCTCACGGCCCAGCCGCTGATCTCCAGCGATCGGGCACGCACCGCGCCGTCGGCGCCGGGCATGAGCGCGTCGACACGGACGAAGCGTACCTCCCAGGCCCCGCGCACCACCGAGGCGGTGGTGATCGTGCCCGCCGGCGTCGTCGTGCCGGGTCGCCCGGAGCCATGATCGGGCGCGTCGGGATCGGCGTCGAGCCAGTGGGTTTCGGCGACGGAGGCGAGCACTGCGGCCTGACCGAGCCGCTGTTCGTCGCCCCCGGTGCCGGCAGCCTCGGTGGCGGGCACGATCTCGGCGCGCAGCGTCCGGAAGCCGGTGCGGTGGGTCGCGCGGCCGGTGTCGTCGAGCAGCACCACCGACTGGTCCGCGGGCCGTGTCCAGGCGTCCTGGTCGAGCAGCGGTGACGTCGCGGTCGAGTACCCGAGGCGCGCGTACAGCGGCGAGTCGCCCGCGTCGTCGCCCTCGACGGCGTGGTCCGTGCCGTGGTTGACCACCCGCACCACGCCGTCGCGGGCCGTGCCGGACACCGCCCAGCCGGGCGCGGCCAGGACCGTCACCGCGTCCTCCCGTTCGACGGGCAGCAGCGGCTCGGCGGGTGCCGTCCACGCCGGGTGGTCCGCGGGAAGCGCGAGCCCGAGCAGGCCCTTCGCGGCCCAGTAGGGCGACCCGGTGCCGCTGTACCGCTGCGCGACGGGCCGCCACGCGTCGTGCCAGCCGAGCGTGAGCAGCCCGTCCGGGCCGGGCACGCCGTGGTCCGCGAAGTGCCCGACCACGCGGGTGGCGGCCTGCCGCAGCAGCCCGGGCGACGTGCTCGGCACGTTCGCGACGGCGCCTGCCCAGAACGGCGCGGCGGCCGCGAACCGGTAGGTCAGCGACCGGCCCTGGATGAGCGGACCGCCGTCGGCGCCGATCAGGCCGACCGCGTCGCGCAGGTACCGGTCCAGGTGCGCGACGTCGTGCTCCCGGCGAGGCACCGCCTCTGCCGCACCGGACATCCGCGCCCACAGCACGGGGTACAGGTGGAGTGCCCAGCCCGCGTAGTGGTCGTAGGACCGCTCGTCGCCGTCCGAGAACCAGCCGTCGGCCCGGCGGAACGAGTCGTGCGCGGCGAGGTCCGCCGCGATGTCGTCGGCCGACCACGGCCCGCCCACCGACCGGAGGAACGTCTCCACGACGATCCGGAACCACACCCAGTTGCAGTGCGGGTACGTGTCGTCCCCCACCACGGCCCTCAGGTAGTCGACCACCTGCTCCTGCACCACGGGGGCGAGGCGGTCCCAGATCCAGGGCCGCGTCATGTCCAGGATCAGGGCGATCGAGGCGGCCTCGACCTTCGCCTGCGCGTGCTCGACGGGCGTCACCCAGCGCTCCGGGTGCCCCGGGTCGGTGCCGGCGGCCAGCCCGGCGGCGTACCGCTCGGCCAGGTGGAGCGGATCCGCGCCATCCTCGCCGGCCAGGCGGAACCCGGCGGCCAGGAACGTGCGGGCGTATCCCTCGAGCCCGTCGACCTCGGTCCCGTACCCGCCGGGCCTGCCCGGCAGGGTGATCAGGCTGCCCGACGGCGACGCGTGCTCCAGCGCGGCGGTCAGCAGCCCGTCCGCGTACGCCGCGAGCTCCTCCCGCATCATCCCGTCGCGCCCGTAGCGGGTGCCCGACGCCGGCCGCGCGCTCATGCGCTCGTCTCCAGGCTCTCGCGGGTGACCGGCGACACCGGCGCCTCGCCGCGCACGTACCGCTCCAGCTCGTCCAGTGCCGCGGAGGTCATCCGGCGCGTCTCGGTGCCGAGCGAGCCCGCGATGTGCGGCGTGATCATGACGTTCGGCAGGTCGTAGAGCACCGACTCGGCGGGCAGCGGCTCGGGGTCGGTCACGTCGAGGATCGCGAGGAGGCGGCCGGTCGCGCACTCGGCCTCGAGTGCGGCCGTGTCCACGACCATGCCGCGTGCCGTGTTGATCAGGGTGGCGCCGTCGGGCATCAGGGCGAGCTCGCGCGCGCCGATCAGGTGGCGGGTGCTCGGCAGGGCCGGCGCGTGCAGCGATGTGATGTCGCTCGCGGCCAGCACCTCGTCGAGATCGGTGAGCCGGGCGCCTGCCGCCTTGATCTCGTCCCGGTCGGCGTAGGGGTCGGAGACCAGCACCTCGCGCGTGTCGAGCGCCGCCAGGCGTTCCACCACGCGCCGCCCGGTGCGGGAGAACCCGACGATCCCGATGGTCCGGCCCTGGTTGGACAGGTCGCCGACGTCGCCGACCGACCAGTCGTCCCGGGCCGTACGGGCGCGCGAGGCCAGGAAGGGTGCGCGCTTGCCCGCCATGATGATCGCGGCGAACGTGAACTCGGCGACGGGGACGGCGTTGGCGTCGACCGCGTTGGTGACCAGCAGGTTCCGGTCCCAGACGCCGTCGCTCAGCATGAACTTGACCGTTCCGGCGCAGTGGATGACTGCGCGCAGGCGGGGAGCCGCGTCCAGCACCTCGGCGGTGATCGGAGGAGCGCCCCAGGAGGTGAGCAGCACCTCGACGTCGGCCAGCCGCTCGCGCGCCGTCGGCTCGTCCAGGCTCGCCACCTGCACCGGCTCGCCGAGCGCTGCCAGCTCGCCGAGCCGCGCCCGCTCGGCGGGGCCGAACTGGGTGCGGTACGTAGCGGGGGACATGGCCAGCAGCACCTCGGGTCGGTTCACCTGCGCGCCCTCCATAAGCTATCTCCGTTGATCGCCGATCGGTCATGTTCGATCAGTGACGATCGATGACGGACAGTCAAGCGCATGGACGACCGGATGCGCAAGTGCAGAACGACACAGTAGGATGACAGAAATGATCACTTCCGATCATTGCTCAGGCCCCGATGATCGCGGCCCGAGCGATCCGACCACGACGATGGAGGTCAGGCGATGACCACCGAGCCCGCAGCGCTCCTGCCGGCCGAACGCCGCGCACGCCTCGTGCAGCGCCTGCAGGACGACGGGTGGGCGCGCGTCGCCGATCTGGCCGCGGCGCTCGGCGTCACACCTGTGACGGTACGCCGCGATATCGCCCTGCTCGCCGAGGAGGGCGTGCTGGAGCGCGTGCACGGCGGAGCGCGGCTGGTGCCCGGATCCGGGCGCCCCGACGCGCCGGACGGCGCCGATGTCGTCGCCCGCGCGGCCGCCCCCGACGGCGGGCTAGCCCGCAAGCCCGCGAGCTCGCCGGGCTCCCGGCCCGACGCGATGTGGGCGGACCCGTCCGGCACGGCGACCGGGACCAAGACCCTCACCATCGGCATGGTCGTGCCGAGCCTCGACTACTACTACCCCGAGGTGATCCGCGGAGCACGGGTCGCGGCCGCCGGCGCGAACGTCCGGATCATCCTGCGCAACGGCTCGTACGACGCCGCGGAGGTGCGGCGCCAGGTTGCCGCGCTGGCGGCCGCCACGGACGGGCTGCTGGTCAGTCCGCCCGTGGACGCGCCCGAGCTGACCGAGTGGCTCACCACGCTCGGCGTCCCGGTGGTCCTCGTGGAGCGGCGCGGCCAGGCCGGGCCGTTCCACGAGCCCCTCGAGTCGGCGGTGACGGACCACGCCCTCGGTGCGGCGGTGGGAGTGCGCCATCTCGCGGCCGAGGGGCACAGCCGGATCGGCCTCGTGACCTCGCGGACCAGTCCGACCAGCCGCGGTGTCCGCGCCGGGTGGCGGGAGGCCGTCGCCGAGCTCGGGCTCGGCGACGGCTGTCTCGACCTGGACACGGTCTCGCACCGGGACGGCGGCTGGCACGACGACGCCGAGCGCGTCCTGGACGCCTGCGCCGAGTCGGGGACGACGGCGCTGCTGGTGCACTCCGACCCGGAGGCGATCAGCCTCGTGGAGCGGGCCCGCGATCGCGGCCTGCGCGTCCCGGAGGACCTGGCCGTCATCGCGTACGACGACGAGGTGGCCGGGCTCGCGGACCCGCCCATCACCGGCATCCGGCCGCCCAAGGCCGCACTCGGCGCGGCCGCGCTCGACCTCCTCGCCCGCCGGATCGCCGATCCCGCGCGCCCGGTGCACCGGATCCAGCTGGGTCCGCAGCTGATCGTGCGGGCGTCGAGCAGCACCGCACGATGAGGGATCGCGCGGGTAGGCGTGGTCAGCACCTACCCGCGCGATCCCGAGGACGTGCTAGCCGCGTTCCCACTGCTGGTTGTTCTGGCCGTTGCACGCGTACGTGATGATCTGGGCGCCCGAGCTGGTGCCCGCGCCGCTGACATCCAGGCACTCGCCCGTGTTCCTGGCCAGAATGTTCAGGTAGCCGCCGCCCGCGGACTGGCTCGACCACTCCTGGTCTGTGCCACCGTCACAGGACTCCTGGGTGATCGTGGCGGCGTTCTCCTGAAGGCACATGCTCGAGTGCTCCGTCACGATCTCGACGTAGCCGTTGCCGGCATCGCGGAACCAGAAGCTCTGGTTGCCCTGGCCGTTGCAGGTGTAGGTCTTCAGCTCCTCGCCGGCCGTGGAGTTGTTGTTCGTCACGTCGGCACACGTGCTCGCGTGCCGCGGTTCGAGCGTGAGGAACGGCCCGCCCTGCCCCGTCACCGTGCCGGTGTCGGTGTCGATGACCAGCTCGGCGAAGTAGTCGACCTCCATGGTGGTGCTGTCCGGGAACTCGATCGGGGCCCAGACGTACCGGGAGTCGTTCACCAGCCCCCCGATCGAGTTGCCCCAGCGGTCACCCATGTACAGGTAGTCGGTGCCCTGGCTGCCCTGGATCGGCAGTACGAACGCCGTCTGCGAGCCGTACATCGTCGAGTCGCCGACGTTCTGCATCGCGGTCCAGGGCCCGGTGATGCTCGGCGCGGTCGCGTACTTCTGCTGGTTCGGCGACCAGCCGGTCGAACCGGAGGTCAGCATGAAGTACGTGCCGCCCCGCTTGAACAGTGCGGGCGCCTCACGGTGGTCGCCGTGCCACGGGTCGGCCACGAGCTCGTCGATCTCCGCGTAGTCAGCGGTGAGGCGGTAGATGTGCAGGTCGTAGTTCTCCCGGGCGGCGGAGTACATGTACCCGGTGCCGTCGTCGTCCACGAACACGCCGATGTCGCGGGACATGTGGCCGAGCGGCCGGAAGCTGCCGCGGTAGTCGTAGCTGCCGCACGGCTGGTTCGTGGTGGAGACGGCGACGGCGGCCCGCGCCTCGCTGTAGTCGGCGCCGTTCTCCTTGTGCGCCCAGATCACGTACCGGTCCGTGGCCGCGTTGTACATGATCTTGGGCCGCTCGATCTTGGCGTCCTGCAGCTCCGGGTCGCTGGACTGCGTCAGGACGTTGTTGACGAACTCCCAGTTGGCCAGGTCCGTGGACCGGTAGCAGCTGACGTAGCGGAAGCCGTTGTGGTCCTGGTGCCGGTTCTCGCCGATCCAGTAGTAGTAGCTGCCCGACTTCACGACCCCGCCTCCGTGCGCGTGGACGGGGCTTCCGTTCGTGGTCGTGAACTGGGTCGCGTTCTGCACGGTGACCTCGTCGGCACTGGCCGGCAGGCCCAGCGCCAACGTCGAGGCGACCGCGCAGCACAGGGCCGCGACAACCCCGTAGATGCGTCGCATGACGAACCACACTCCTTCATCGCAGTGCATGTCACTGTCCCGCGGCCGCCATCGGCCCGAGACCGGTTCCGGCCTGGAGCCGACGGACCCCAGGCGCGCACAACGCTATGGGAACGCTAACATCGGGTCAATTTGCTGCCTGACGCAGTTTCGATCGCTTTCGAATGCGCAATTCAACTAGATATCCTGCGAGTGGGTTGCGGCTCAGCCGAGGCTCGTCACACGTCCGGGACCGGGTCCAGCACGACGATCGGAGTCTCGACAGGACGGCGCGCCGCGAATCCTTCGATGTCGCCCCAGCCCTCGGTCGCGCCGAGCTTCTGCCAGAGTTCCTCGCGTTCGGTGCCCGAAGCCTCTCGGGCCCGGACCCGTACGACGCCGTCGACGGTCTGCGCCGTCGCATCCGGATTCGCCTGGAGGTTGAGCCACCACAACGGCGGCGTGTCGCCCCACCCGTTCATCGCGAGCGTCACGAGGCGCGTGCCGTCCTGCACGTACGCGAGGATGACCGCGCGCTCCTCGCCCGTCCTGCGTCCCGTGACGAGCAGCCGGAGCATGCCGCCCTTCCCGGGCGCCGCCTTGCGCAGGAGCCTCTTGCCGCCCACCCGATACAGGAAGCGATGGACGCGCCAGAAGGTCCGGATGAACCATCGCGGCGGGAGCCGCAGAGCCTTGCCATCGGTACTCGTCATCTCGACCTCGGGGGTGCTGATCCGCGAGTGGTCTCACGGGTCGTCGGATGCTGCCAGGTCAACAGGCCTCACCCTATTGCCCGACCGAGCGGCGAGGAAGGAAGCGTTCTGCGAACGGTGGCAACAGGTGTCATGGCACTGATCAACGGCCGGGGCTTCTACCCGGCCCTCCCCAGTTGCATCGCGGCCCTGACCTCGGGCGGCACAGCGTCACCATGCCGTGCCGCCACCGCCTGGTCGACGGCCGCGCAGGGCAGCTTCCCGCCCTACGCTTGCGGCATGCCCCGCATCCGGCTCGAGACAAGCGTTCCGACGACCATCGACGAGTGCTTCCGCATGAGCCTGTCGGTGGACGCCCACACCGAGTCGATGTCCGCGTCCGGGGAACGAGCGATCGCGGGGGTGACGCACGGCCTGATGGATCTCGGTGACACCGTGACCTGGCAGGCGCGGCACTTCGGGATCCCGGTCCGGATGACGTCCGGGATCACGGAACTGGACCGGCCGCGCCGCTTCGTCGACGAGCAGCTTGCCGGACCGTTCGCCCGGTGGCGCCACGAACACCTTTTCACTCAGGTGGATGCCGGCACCCACATGGTCGACGTCATCGACTTCCGTGCGCCCCTGGGACCTCTCGGCGTCCTCGTCGATCGGCTGGTCCTCACGCGGTACATGGCTCACCTGATCCGCGAGCGGAACAGCTGGCTCGTCGCGACCGCGGCCGCCTCATAGGACGGACCCGAGGCGGCCGCTGATCGTGATGCGCAACGGGCACGTTGCCCGTCAGGCGCTCACTCCTCGTCGTTGCCCAGCTCCGGCCCCGCCACGAAGCGCACCTCAGCCGAGGCCGCCCCGTGCAGCTCCAGCACGACGAGCTCGTTGTGCTCGCGCATGACCGGTCCCGGCACGTACATCGTCCGGGTCGGGCCGTGGCTCCAGTAGCGGCCGAGCGGCCAGCCGTTCACCCAGGCCAGGCCCTTGGTCCAGCCGTCTAGCCGCAGGAAGTGGTCCGCTCCCGGCTCGCTCGTGAACTCGCCCCGGCACAGCACGGGCCCGGCCACCGGCCCCGCGGAGCCGCCCGATGTCTCCGCCCCGGCGAGCGCCTCACCCACCGCGGAACCCAGCAACCCGTCCTCGCCCTCCAGCCCCAGCGGCGTCACGCTCCAGTCCGTGATCTCCCGCGTCGCCGTGCGCGCCGGGCCGATCAGCCCCTTCGCCTCGCCGATGCGGGGCCCGTAGTTGACGCGCCCCTGATCCTCGACGAGCAGGGTCAGCTCCCCGTCCACCGCAGGCAGTGGCAGCGTGCGTTCCCCGAGCGTCCGGCTCAGCGTGCCGACGGGCGCCCCGTCGACGAACGCGATCGCCCGGTCGCGGACCTCGCCGAAGGTGATCGCGCCGTCGTCGGCCCGGATGCGGGTCGCGTAGACGCTGAGTCCGGACCAGTGTCCGACGTCGTCGTGCGTGGGGAGGCCGTCGTGCCGCTCGGCGCGCCCCAGGACCCCCGCGACCTGGGCCAGCGGCACCCGCTCCCCCAGCGTCACGGTGAGCACAGGCGCCGGGACCGTCACCGCGGGCACCTCGTCCGGCACCTCGCGGTACCGCCCGATCACCTCGCGCATCGCGAAGAACTTCGGCGTCGTGGCGCCGTGCTCGGCCAGTGGTGCGTCGTAGTCGTACGACGTCGTGATGGGCAGGTACGTGCCCTTGTCGTTCGCGCCGCTGGTCAGCCCGAAGTTGGTCCCGCCGTGGAACATGTACAGGTTCACGGACGCGCCCGCGGCGAGCAGGTCGTCGAGGTCCTGGGCGTTCGTGTCCGGTGCCGCCACGTGGTGGTGCTGTCCCCACGAGTCGAACCAGCCGTTCCAGAACTCCATGGACATCAGCGGTCCGGTCGGCTGGTGGCGGCGCAGCACCTCCAGGCGCTCCGTCGCCCGCGACCCGAACGACGCCATCTTGTGCAGCTCGGGCAGGCCGCCCCGGGACTGGTGGTGGTCGTTCGCCTGGTCGACGGTGAACAGCGGCACGTCGAGGTGTTCGCGCAGCATCCCGACGAGCGCCCGCAGGTACTCCTCGCGGCGCGCGGGCGAGTCGTCGCCGTAGGCGCCGTACTCGTTCTCCACCTGCACCGCCAGCACGGGACCGCCCGCGGTGACCTGCCGCTTCGCGACAATCGGCAGCAGCGCGCCGAAGTACTCGGCGATGGCGGCCAGGAACTCCGGGTCCGCACACCGCACGGCGGCCGCGCCACGACCGCCGTCGTCGGCGAACAGCCAGGCCGGGAGGCCGCCGCCGTCCCACTCCGCGCAGATGTACGGCCCGGGCCGCACGATCGCGTGCAGGCCCTCGGCCGCGACGAGGTCGAGGAACCGCCCCAGGTCGTACCGCCCGATGGTGCGGAACTCCCCGCGCGACGGTGCGTGGAAGTTCCACGGGACGTACGTCTCGATCGCGTTCAGCCCCATGAGCCGTGCCTTGCGGATCCTGTCGGCCCACAGGTCGGGGTGCACCCGGAAGTAGTGCAGCGCCCCGCTGACGAGTTGCACGGGCTCCCCGTCGAGCAGGAAGTCCCGCTCGCCGATCTCGAACGTCCCCATGATTCCCTTCCTCAGCCCGGGCAGCATTTGGCGGCCGCCCGCGTCCCATCCGGTTCAGTAGTCGGCAGGCTGGCAGGCCGGCCGGTCGCCGTGACCGGCCGGCCTGCCCGCTGGATCACTCGGCGACCGTGAAGCCCTGGTCGGTGCCGTACTGCTCGTTCTCCGCCTGCCACGCGGCCAGGCCGTCGGCGAGGGTCGTCTCGCCGAGCCACGCCTGGCCGACGGTGTCGGCGAAGATGCCGTTCGCGTACGACTGCCACGGCAGGTACTGCCAGCCCTCGACGACGTTGTCCGCGCCGCCCGCGAGCACCTCGTTGATCGCCTGGCCGCCGAAGTACTCGGACTCGTACGTGAGGAACTCCTCGGACTCCAGCTGCTTCACGGTGGCGGGGAAGCCGCCGCTTGCCATGAACTCGTCGATCGACTCGTCGCTCGAGTTGAGCCACTTCAGGAAGCCGGCGCCGAGCACCTTGTTGGGCGCGTCGGCGGGCACGGCCTCGGAGGAACCGCCGTTCTCGGCGTTGACCGGGGTGCCGTCGTAGGTCAGCATCGGGGCGATCCGCCAGTCACCGGCGCCGTCGGGCACGCTGCCCTCGAGGATGCCCGGCCCCCACGCACCGAACGTGATCGACGCGATGGTGCCGTCGTTGAGGGCCGCGAACCACTCGTCGGTCCAGCCGGGGATGTCGCAGAGGATCTCGGCGTCGATGACCTGCTGGTACATGTCGGTCCACCGGGTGGTTCCCTCGTCAGTGAGGTCGATCGTGACCTGCTCGCCGTCGGTGCGGAAGGGCTGCCCGCCGGCCTGCCAGATGAGGCTCGTGGTGAGGCCGGCGTCACCGGTGTCGTTGCCGACGCAGACGTCCGGGTCGGCCTCCTTCAGTGCCTTGCCGGCCTCGATGTACTCGTCCCACGTGGTGGGGACGTCCACGCCGTGCTCGGCGAACAGCGCGTCGTTGTAGAAGAACGCCATGGGGCCGCTGTCCTGCGGCAGGCCCCAGATCCCGTCGTTCTGCGACACCGCGCCCCAGGTCGACGGCGTGTACTGGTCCTCGAGCTCGCCGAACCCGTACTCCGTCAGGTCCGTCAGCTGCCCAGGCAGCTGGAACTGCAGCAGGGACTGGTACTCGATCTGCACCACGTCCGGGACACCGTCCCCGGCGGCGATGGCGTTCTGCAACGCCTGGTTGGAGTCGGCCGCGCCGGACGTGTCGACCAGGTTCACGGTCACGTTCGGGTAGGCGGCCTCGAAGGCCTCGACCTGCGCCTCGGCCTGCGGCGTCCACGTCCAGTAGGTGAGCTCGCCACCTTCCTGGAGCGCGGCCTCGATCTCGTCGGCGGTCGCGCCGCCGTCGCCCCCGCCGCCCTCGGACCCGCCGCCGCAGGCGGCGAGCGTTCCGGCCAGGGCCAGTCCCGCACCGGCGGCGAGCGCCCGGCGCATCGTGTGGTTCTTCATGGTCTTTCTCCGCATCGTTGTCGGTGAGATGTGTCGGTGGTGTGGCGCACTCCCGCAGGGGCGCCGCCGTCAGGCCGTCATTGTTTGACAGATCCCGCGCTCAGCCCGGACTGCCAGTACCGCTGCAGCACGAGGAAGACGATGACGATCGGCACGATCGTCAGGAACGCTCCCGTGATGACCAGGTGGAACACGGGCGCGGCCCCGACCCCGGACGCATCCGCGAGCCATCGGTACAGGCCGAGCGTGAGGGGGAAGAGGTTGGGGTCGTTGAGCATGATCAGCGGCAGGAAGTAGTTGTTCCACGTCGCGACGATCGCGAACAGCGCCACCGTGACGATCCCCGGGACCAGGAGGCGCAGCGAGATCGTGAAGAAGGTGCGCAGCTCGCTCGCGCCGTCGACCCGGGCCGCCTCGAGCAGCTCGGTGGGGACGGCCTCGGCGGCGAACACCCACATGAGGTACAGCCCGAACGGGGAGACCAGGGAGGGCAGGATGATCGCCCACATCGTGTTGGTCAGACCGAGCTGGCTGAACAGCAGGAACGTCGGGACCGCCAGGGCCGTGCCCGGAACGGCGATCGCGCCCAGGACCACGGCGAACACCGCGTTGCGGCCGCGGAACCGGTACTTCGCGAGGCCGTAGCCGCCCGCCGTGGCGAGCAGCGTGGCACCGCCGGCGCCCACCACGACGTAGACCAGGGTGTTGAGGAACCAGCGGGAGAAGACCCCGCCGTCGTAGGTGAACACCTGGGCCAGGTTGTCGAACAGCGCGAAGCCGTCGCCGAACCACAGGCCGAACGAGCTGAGCAGGTCCGGCTGGGACTTGGTGACGCTGAACAGCATCCAGGTCAGCGGCAGCACCGAGTAGATCAGCAGGAAGCCCAGCAGCACGGTGAGCGTGATCGACCTGCGGGGGCGGGAGTAGGAGTAGCCCGTCGAACGGCGTGGGCGGGACGACGATCCCGAAATGGTGAGAGCCATCAGCTGTCCCTCCGCATCCCGCGCAGCTGCACGAGGTAGGCGATGCCCGCCGTGATGACGCCCATGACGATCGCGACCGTGGCCGCGTAGCTCACCTGGTTGCCCTGGAAGCTCAGCGTGTAGGCGTAGATGTTGGGCGTGTACGACGTCGAGATCAGGTTCGGCACGAGCCCCTTGAGGATCTGCGGCTCGTTGAACAGCTGGAAGCTCCCGATGATCGAGAACACCGTCGCGATGACGAGCGCACCGCGGATCGCGGGGAGCTTGATGTACCGGACGATCCGGAACTGGCCCGCGCCGTCGATGGCCGCCGCCTCGTAGGTCTCGGAGGGCACCGTCTTCAGCGCGGAGTACAGGATCAGCATGTTGTACCCGACGAATTCCCAGGTCACGATGTTTCCGATGGACACCAGGAGCCACTCCCTGGTGTACGGCACGAGCAGTTCGAAGCCCGCCAGGTCGTTCAGCGAACCGGTGAGGCCCACGCGATCGGAGTACATGAAGCCCCACATCATGGCGGCCACGACGCCGGGCACCGCGTACGGCAGGAAGAGCCCGATACGGAAGAACCTGCGCCCGTGCAGGCGGCCGGAGTCGATCGCGAGCGCCGCCACGAGGGCGATCGCCAGCATGATCGGCACCTGGACCGCGAGGAACAGCATCACGCGGAGCGCGCCGTCCCAGAACTTCGGGTCCACGAACACGGCCGCGTAGTTGTCGAGGCCGACGAACTGCGTGCCGCCCACGAGCTGGTTGCGGAACAGGCTGAGATACAGGGAGTAGACCAGCGGCGCGACGAAGACCAGCGCGAACGCGATCAGGAACGGCATCACGAAGCCTGCCCCCGCGCGGGACACGCGGGCCGTGAGCCGGTCCGCACTGCGCGGCCGAGCCAGCGGCTCTGTGGCCGACGGCCGTGTGGATGGTGGTGCTGCGGACATCCTCGTCCTCTCGCCTCGGTTGTCGGGCACCGCGATTGTTACCCAAGGAATACTGTTAACGCAAACATTTCTGGTGTCAATTCAGCCACGAACCGGCCGCGGCCCAGTATGGTCAAGGCATGAACGCGTCCCGTGGCAGCTCAGGGGCCCGCCGACGGCGGCCGGCACCCCCAGGTCCGTCGATGACCGACGTGGCCGCCCTCGCCGGGGTCTCCGCCCAGACGGTCTCCCGCGTCGCGCGGGACGAGCCGACCGTACGACGGGAGACCGCGTCACGCGTGCGGGCCGCGATGGAGCAGCTCGGGTACACCCCCAACCGCGCGGCGCGGGCGTTGCGGTACGGGCACTACGGGACGGTCGGGATGATCGCGCACCGGCTGGCACGCACCGGCGAGTCGCGCACGGTCGAGGCGGTCGTGGAAGCCGCGCAGGCCGAGGGGTACACGGTGACGCTGGTCGACGTCGCCTCCCCCGCGCCCGACGCCCTCTCCGCGGCCGTCGCACGCCTGTCGCACCAGGACATCGACGGGCTGATCATCGTCCGCGCGGAGACCGTGACGCCGGACACCCTGGTGCTGCCGCCGCACCTGCCGGTCGTCGTGTCCGACTCGCGTTTCGTCGGCCACCATCCCGCCGTCGCCGCCGATCAGGCCGGAGGCGCGCGGGCCGCCGTCGGGCACCTGCTGCGGCTCGGGCACCGCACCGTGCACCACCTGGCCGGGCCGGCGGACTCGACGCCGGCCCGGCAGCGGGAGGAGTCGTGGCGGGAGGTGCTCACGGAGGCCGGCGCGACCGCGCCGGCCCCCGTCCGGGGGGACTGGAGTGCGGCCTCCGGGTACGACGCCGGCGTCCGGCTGGCCGCCGACCCCGAGGTGACAGCCGTGTTCGCCGCCAACGACCAGATGGCTGCCGGGCTGGTCCGGGCCCTGCACGAGGCAGGGCGCGCCGTGCCCGGCGACGTCTCCGTCGTGGGTTTCGACGGGATCGAACTGGCCGCCCAGCTCTGGCCGCCGCTGACCACGGTGGAACAGGACTTCGGGGAGATCGGGCGGCTGCTGGTGGACCTGCTGCTCCGTCAGGTCCGCGACCAGGAGGACCTGACGGGAACCCACCTGGTGGTCCCGGTCTGCCTGGTCGAACGCCAGTCGACGGCCCCGCCCCGTCAGGCGTAGGTGCTGCGGCGCTTGCTGATCACGTCCAGGGCCACCGCCAGGAGCAGGACCAGGCCCTTGATGGTCTGCTGCCAGGCGGAGTCGACCGCCAGGATCGACAGGCCCATGTTGAGCACGCCCATGATGAGCGCGCCGACCATGGCGCCGGAGATCCTGCCGACACCGCCGCGCACGGCGCAGCCGCCGATGAAGCAGGCGGCGATCGCGTCGAGCTCGTAGAGCTGACCGGCCGAGGCCACGCCGGCGCCGGCCCGCGACGTGGTCACGATGGCGGCCACGGCCGCGAGCAGGCCCATGTTGACGAAGATCATGTAGTCGGTGAGACGCGTCCGGACACCCGAGAGCTGGGCCGCGTGCCGGTTGCCGCCGACGGCGTAGATGTGCCGCCCGAACACGGTCCGGTTCAGCACGAACGTGAAGATCATGATGAGGCCGCCCACGATGAGCAGCACGATCGGGGTGGCCCGCAGGGCGAGCCAGTAGGCCACGACGCCGATGAGCGCGACGACCACGATGTTCTTCACGAGGAAGATCCCCATCGGCTCGACCGCGAGGTCGTGCTTGATCAGGCCCCGGCGGGCACGCCACTGGGAGAACACGAAGGCGGCCATACCGATCACGCCGATCAGCAGCGTCACGCCGTCCAGGGCGCCGAGGAACCCGAGCCATGGCGGCAGTTCGCCGCCGGCGATCGCGTTGAAGGCGTCGGGCAGGCCGGCCCGGGTCTCGCTGACCAGCACGATCGCGAGCCCGCGGAAGATGAGCATGCCCGCCAGCGTCACGATGAACGCCGGGATGCCCACGTAGGCGACCCAGAAGCCCTGCCAGGCACCCACCACGAGCCCCAGGACCAGGGCGAGCGCCACGGCGGCCGGCCACGACCAGCCCCAGTCGGCCATCGTGATGGCCGCCGCGCCGCCGATGAACGCGACCACGGACCCGACCGACAGGTCGATGTGGCCCGCGACGATCACCATCACCATCCCGATCGCGAGGATCATGACGTAGGCGTTCTGCTGGATGAGACTCACGACGTTGTTGGGGTCCAGCAGCCTCCCCCCGGTGAGCACCTGGAACAGGGCGACGATCGCGAGCAGGGCGATGACGATGCCGTACTGCCGGGAATTGCGACCCAGGTATTCCGTGATCTCGTTCATCGGGTCTTCTCCATGGTCATGTAGCGCATAAGTGTTTCCTGTGTCGCCCGCTCGCGCGGGACCTCGCCGGTGATCCGGCCCTGCGACATCGCGTAGACACGGTCGCAGACGCCGATCAGCTCGGGCAGCTCGGAGGAGATCACGATCACCGCCTTGCCCGCCTCGGCGAGCTGGTTGACGAGGGTGTAGATCTCGTACTTGGCGCCGACGTCGATGCCTCGCGTCGGCTCGTCGAGGATGAGCACGTCGGGGTCGCTGAAGACCCACTTGGACAGCACGACCTTCTGCTGGTTGCCGCCCGAGAGCTGGCCCACCGTCGACTCGACGGTCGGGGCCTTGATGCCGAAGTCGCGGCGGTACCGCTCGGCGACGGCCGCCTCCTGCTCCCCGCGGATCACGCCCATCCAGTCCATGAGCTTGCCCAGGGCGGAGGAGGAGATGTTCTCCCGGATCGTCTGGATGAGGTTGAGCCCCAGGCTCTTGCGGTCCTCGGTGGTGTACGCCAGGCCGTGCCGGATCGCGTCGGACACGGACCGGATCCGGATCTCCCGGCCGTCCTTGTAGACCCGCCCGGAGATGCCGGTCCCCCACGCGCGGCCGAACAGGGACATCGCCAGCTCCGTGCGGCCGGCGCCCATGAGCCCGGCCAGGCCGACGACCTCACCGGCCCGGACGTTCAGGTTCGCGTGATCCACGACGACGCGTTCGGTATCCGCCGGGTGGTGCACGGTCCAGTCCTCGATCCGCAGCACCTCGTCGCCGATCGTCGCGGCCCGGTGGGGGAACCGGTGCTCCAGCGAGCGCCCGACCATGCCCCGGATGATCCGGTCCTCGTCGACGGACTCGGCGCCGTGCAGGTCGAGGGTCTCGATGGTCCGGCCGTCCCGGATCACGGTGACCCGGTCGGCGACCGCGGTGATCTCGCCGAGCTTGTGGCTGATGATGATGCAGGTCATCCCCTGGTCGCGGAACTCGCGCAGGAGGCCCAGCAGGTGCTCGGAGTCGTCGTCGTTCAGCGCGGCGGTGGGCTCGTCGAGGATGAGCACGTCCACCTTCTTGGACAGCGCCTTCGCGATCTCCACGAGCTGCTGCTTGCCGACGCCGATCTCCGCCGGCGTGATCTCCGGGTTCTCGCGCAGGCCCACGCGGGCGAGCAGGTCCGCGGCCGCGCGGTGCGTGCGGTTCCAGTCCAGCACCCCGGCGCCGGCCTTCTCGTTCCCGAGGAAGATGTTCTCGGCGATCGAGACCTGCGGGATGAGCGCGAGCTCCTGGTGAATGATGACGATCCCGCGATCCTCGCTGTCCCGGATCCCGCGGAAGGCCACCGGCTCGCCGTCGAACACGATCTCGCCGTCGTACGAGCCGTGCGGGTAGACGCCGGACAGCACCTTCATCAGCGTCGACTTGCCGGCTCCGTTCTCGCCGCAGATCGCATGGATCTCACCGCGCCGCACCTGCAGGTTCACATCCTGCAGTGCTTTCACGCCGGGGAACCCCTTGGTGATCCCCAACATCTCGAGGACAACGTCCTCGGAAGTAACTGTCATCGAAGTCTCCTGTACCCCATGGGCAGATCCAGGCCGTATACCTTGCCGACACGGAATCGCCCGGCTGCGCCGGCGGACGGTCCTTACCGTCCGCCGGCGCGGCCAGGCCCCGAGTCAGAGCCCCAGGTCGGACGCTTCGTAGAAGCCGGACCCCACGAGCACGTCCTCGACCTCGTCCTTCGTCACGACCTGCGGCTCGAGCAGGTAGGACGGCACGACCTTGACGCCGTTGTCGTACGTCTCGGTGTCGTTGACCTCGACCTCCTCGCCCGCGACGATCTGGTCGATCATCGTGGCCACCTGGTCACCCAGCGCGCGGGTGTCCTTCCAGACCGTCATGGCCTGCTTGTCGTCGAGCATGTTCTTGACGTTGGCCTCGTCGGCGTCCTGGCCGGAGATGATCGGCCAGTCCTCACCGGTCTCGTAGCCGGCGCCCTCGAGCGCCTGCGCGATGCCGAGCGCGAGCGAGTCGTTCGGGGAGAGCACGACGTCGACCCGCTCGTTGCCCTCGTAGAACGAGTTGAGGCGGTTCTCCATCTCGGCCTGGGCCCGGGTCGACTCCCAGCCCTGGATGCCGATGCCGGTCCACTCGTCGACGGTCGCGGGTGCCTTGCCCGACGGGACCTCGAGCACGCCGTCCTCGACGTACGGCGAGAGCACGTCCCAGGCGCCCTTGAAGAAGAACCGGGCGTTGTTGTCGTCCGGCGAGCCGGCGAAGGGCTCGAGCGTGAACGGCCCTTCCTCGCCGTCCTCGAGGCCGAGCTGCTCCACGATGAACTCGCCCTGGAGCGTGCCCACGAGCTCGTTGTCGAACGTGGCGTAGTAGTCGACGTTCTCCGACTCGTTGATCAGGCGGTCGTACGCGATGACGGTGACGTCGTTGTCGGCGGCGTCCTGCAGCACCGGGGCGAGCGCTGTGCCGTCGATCGACGCGATGACCAGGATGTCGGCGCCTTCGTTGATCATGTTCTGCAGCTGCGTGATCTGTTCGTCGACCTGGTTGTCGGCGTACTGGAGGCTGGTCTCGTAGCCGGCCTCGTCGAGCAGTTCCACGAGGTGTGCCCCGTCGTTGTTCCATCGCTCCAGCGAGCGGGTCGGCATCGCGATGCCGACCATCGTGTCCTCCGGGCCGCCGCCCGAGGTCTCTTCCTCCCCACCGGCGCGCTCGGCGCTGCACGCACCCAGGGCCCCGACGGTGAGCGTGGTGGCGGCCAGGGCCGCGGTGATGCGTCCGAAACGGCGCAGTGACATCGTCGTCTCTCTTTCCTCGTCGAAATGAGTCGTGCGGGACGCTAGCACGATGCGTTCGGCGATCAACCCCAGGATGCCCGATCGTGACCTTTTTGTGTTCGAGTCTCTAACACAAGGTCCCTCCTGGGACCGCCCATCCGGGTTAGAGTCCCAGCGTGCAGAGGAGCCGAACGCCCGGCTCGGCGACCTCCATGCGGGAGGCGAACCGGGCCCGCATCGTTGACGCGGTGAAGCGGTACGGCGGGCTGACCCAGGTCGAGCTCGCGGCCGCCACCGGCGTCTCGACGGCGACCGTGTCCACGATCGTGCGCGAGCTCCTCGCCGCCGGCGTCGTCGAGACGCACTCCACGTCCCGTTCGGGCCGCCGCGCGACCCGCGTGACGATGGCCCGCCAGCTCGGCCTCGTGGCCGGGGTCCAGGTAGGACCGCGCGCCCTGCGCGTCGCGCTGAGCGACCTCGCGCTCGACGTCGTCGCCGACCAGTTCCTGCCCCTGCCGCTCGACCACCGCGTCGACACCACCCTGGACCGGGCCGCGCTGCTCGTCATGGACCTGCTCGACCAGGTGGGCGCCGATGTCGAGGAGCTGCTCGCGCTCGGCCTCGCCCTCCCCGCCCCGGTCGACGCCGGCACCGGCGAGCTCACCGTCCGCGGCGCCATGCGCGGCTGGGAGGACACCGAGCTCGCGCGGGTGCTGTCCCGCCGGATCTCGCGCCCCGTGCACGCCGACAAGGACGCGAACCTCGGCGCGATCGCCGAGCACGACCTCGGCGCGGCGCGCGGCCTGCACGACGTCGTCTACGTCCGCATCGGCCACATCACCACCACCGGGCTCGTCCTCGACGGCCGCGTCCACCGCGGCCGCGCCGGGACCGCCGGCGAGATCGGTCACGTGCAGGTCGACCCCGCCGGCCCCGTCTGCCGGTGCGGGAACCGCGGCTGTCTCGACACCGTCGTCAGCGCCCCGGCCCTGCTCGGCCTGCTCCGCGCCAGCCACGGCGACCTCACCGTGAGCGACCTCCTCACGCACGCCGCCGACGGCGACCCGGGCTGCCGCCGTGTCCTGGCCGACGCCGGCCGCGCCGTCGGTCAGGTGGTCGGCGACCTGGTCACGGCGCTGGGCCCGGAGTCCGTCGTCGTCGGCGGCGAGCTGGCCGCGGCCGGTGGCGTCGTCCTCGACCCGCTGCGCGAGGCCGTCGCCGCCCGGGCCGTCCCCTCCACCCGGGGCGCGGTTCCGGTGATCGGTGGTGAGCTGGGTGACCGAGCCGACATACTGGGCGCGCTCGCCCTGGCGCGCCGCAAGACCCAGATCGAACTGGCCTGAAGGAGGCACGACGACGTGACCCGCCCCCAGCCCGTGCTCTCCGTACGCGGCGTCCACCGTTCCTTCGGACCCGTGCGGGCGCTCGACGGCGTCGACCTGGACGTGCACGCCCACGAGGTGGTCGCCCTCGTCGGCGACAACGCGGCCGGCAAGTCGACGCTCGCCAAGGTCATCGCGGGCGTCCTCGTGCCCGAGGCGGGGACCGTCACCGTGGACGGCAACCCGGTGCCGCCCGGCTCGCCGGCGTCGGCCCGCGCGCTCGGCGTGGCGACCGTCTTCCAGGACCTCGCGCTCGCCGAGAACCTCGACGTGGTGCAGAACCTGTTCCTGGGCCAGGAGATCTCCGGCAGGGCCGGGCTCGGTCTCGACGAGGCCGCGATGGAGAACCGCGCACGCGAGATCCTCGAGTCGCTCACGTCGCGCATCCCGTCGGTGCGCACGCCCCTGTCAGCGCTCTCGGCGGGGCAGCGGCAGACCGTGGCGATCGCGCGCACCCAGCTCGGCTCCCCGAAGGTGGTCGTGCTCGACGAGCCGACCGCGTCCCTGTCCGTGGCCCAGACGGCCGAGGTCCTCACCCATGTCCAGTCCCTGCGGGACCTCGGTCACGGCGTGATCCTCATCAGCCACAGCCTGTCGGACGTGCTCGCCGTCGCCGACCGCGTCGAGGTGCTGCGGCACGGGCACAACAACGGCTCGTTCACGGCGGCCGAGGCCAGCCACGAGGCCGTCGTCGCGGCGATCACCGGTGCGACCCGGATCCCGCGAAGGACTACCCCGTCGTCTCGTCCTTGACCTCGACGGCCCCCAGCACGCGCCGCAGGTAGGTGTACGTCAGGTCGCCGGCCGCCCGGTCGAACTGCTCCTCGTAGCCGTGCTTCGTGTAAAGCGACAGGTTCTGCTTCGAGTCCTTGCCCGTGAACACCCAGATCTCGGTGATCTCCGGCGGCAGGTACGGCGCAACGGCCACGAGCATCTGCGTGCCGATCCCCCGGCCCTGCTTGTCGGGCGCGACGGCGAGCCGGCCGAGCGTCGCCTTCTGCCCCTCCAGCTCCACGCGGATCGAGCCGATCAGCCGGCTGCCCTCCCACGCACCGACGGTCACGATGTCGTCGCGGGCCATGTCCTCACGCAGTTCGTGCAGCGTCTGGGTGAGCGGGGGGATGTGCGGGTCGTCGTAGAGCTGCGCCTCCGTGACGAACGCCGCTCGGCGGAGGGTGAGAAGCTCGCCCGCGTGGTCGTCGTCGACCAGGGCGATCGTCGTAGGTGCGTCGCTCATGGGGCCATGGTCGCATACGCTTCCGGGGTGACCGCACAGACCGAACCCACCCACTGGATCCTCGCGCTCTCCTGCCCCGACGGCCCCGGAATCGTGCACGCCGTCGCCGGCATGCTCGCCGAGCACGGCGGGAACATCACGGAGTCGCAACAGTTCGGGGACCCGTACTCGGGACGGTTCTTCATGCGGGTGCAGGTCGAGTCCGCCGCGTCGCGCGAGGACCTGACCTCGGCGGTCACCGAGCTGGCCGCGCGGTTCGACATGACGTGGAACCTGGACGCGGCAGGGCGGCCGATGCGCACCCTCGTGCTGGTGTCGAAGGCCGCGCACTGCCTGGTCGACCTCCTGTACCGGGAGCGGTCGCAGCACCTGCCGGTCGACGTGGTCGGCGTGGTCGGCAACCACCGCGACCTGGAGGACATCGCCGAGTTCTACGGCAAGCCGTTCCACCACGTCCCCGTCACGAAGGACACCAAGGCGGAGTCGGAGGCGGCGCTGCGGAAGCTCATCGCCGAGACCGACGCGGAGCTGGTCGTCCTGGCCCGGTACATGCAGATCCTGTCGGACGAGATGTGCCGCGACCACGCCGGGCGGATCATCAACATCCACCACTCGTTCCTGCCGTCGTTCAAGGGCGCGGGCCCGTACCGGCAGGCGCACGACCGCGGCGTCAAGATCATCGGTGCCACCAGCCACTACGTCACGGGCGACCTCGACGAGGGGCCCATCATCGAGCAGGACGTGGAGCGGGTGGACCACACGCACACCATCGACGACCTCGTGCGCATCGGCGAGGACACGGAGCGCCGTACCCTCGCCCGCGCGGTCCGCTGGCACGCGGAGCACCGGGTCCTCCTGGACGGCCACCGCACGGTGGTCTTCCGCTGACCGGCGGCAGGCGGACGCCGTCGAGCACGACGGCGTCCGCTGCTGGCGTCACTCGCAGGTGTAGTCCACGCCGTTGACCTCGTACACGCCGGGGCCGGAGACAGCGCAGAACTCCTCCAGGCTCTGCACCGCCGCCGAGCCGGCGTTGACCGCCAGGACGATCGCGATGATCGCGAAGATGACCCCCAGGACCATGAACACGATGCTGAGGATGATGCCCCACTTCGCGAAGGCGTTGTCGAAGCCGGCTGCCTTGGACTTGTTCCGCGCGATGATCGACACGATCAGGCCGGCGAGGGTGAAGACGAAGGCCAGCACGAGACCGACGATGCCGAGCGTCTTGCCGGGGTCCTCCGCTCCGGCCATGGGCTGCTGCCCGTAGGGCTGGGGTGTCGGGGATGCCTGCGGCGGCTGCCCGGCGTCGGAGTGCGTCATGATTTCCTCTCGGTTCCTACAGAAAATGTACGAATACTGCGCGCTGGAGCATGCCACACCCGTACCGCGATGGCTACACCCCACGCGGGTGAATGCGCCGGATGGGTAGTTCTCCCCATCAGCTCGCCGGTTCCAGCAGCACCGCGACCGTGCGGCCCGGGACCGTCGCCGTCCCCGACCCGGCGTCCCACGCGGCCTGCCGGACCACGTCGTCCACGCCGTTCGCCTGGACCGGCGAGAGCACGTACTGCCGGCCCGACAGCTCCGGAAGTTCGGCCGTGGCGTCGTCGGGCGACGCGTTGAACACGATCAGCGCGCCGTCCAGGTCCGGGTCGACGTCGGACGAGCCGGCCAGGTCGTCGATCGACATCGCGATCACGCCCGGCAGGTCCTCCGCGCCCGCGCCCTCGGCCGTCCCCGGGAACGTCACCTTCTCCCGGATCAGGTCCGCGGAACCCAGCCGCAGCAGGTCGGTCGACCCCCGCAGTTCCAGCAGTTCCGCGGCCTGTGCCGACGCGAGGTCGATGTCCTCGGGCGACGGCTTCAGCCCCGGGTCCGCCAGCAGCGGCGCCTGGTACGGCCACTTGTCCTCGTTGTCCGCCGCCATCGGCAGGCCGCGGCCGAACCCGTTGTCCTGCCCCGTCCAGTCGATGGCGTTGAACCAGTCGCCGGAGTCGTAGGAGTTCCGGTCCAGCGACTTGGACCGCAGCAGGTCCGTCCCGGCGTGCCAGAACGAGGGCGTCTGGGCGAGCGCCGTCGTCGACAGGTTCACCGTGTTCATCCGCAGCCGCTCGTCCATCGGCGTGTCGGCCGGGAGCTTGAGCGTCAGGAGGTCGAAGAGTGTCTCGTTGTCGTGCGCGTCGACGTACGTGACGACCTCCTCGGGCGAGTCCGCGTAGCCCGCGGGCGAGCCCCGGTAGTCGATCTCGTCGCCGCGCCGGACCTCGCCGTCCGCGGTCACGAACTCGTAGTCGCGCAGGTTCCCCGCGAGCCCCAGCTTCACCAGGTCCATCTGGTGCGCGAGATCGCCGGCCTCGTCGGAGCCGCCGTCGTTCACGGACCCCGCGTCGCCCAGCCGTGCCTCCCGGCCGTTCGGGTCGGTGAACAGCCCCGTCCCGACCCCCTGCTGGAACAGCGACGAACCGTCCACCGGTGAGCCGCCGTGCATCGCGTCGCGCAGGCGGTCGCTGAACGTCCCGATGCCGGTCCCGCCCAGGTTGCCCTGGGTGGCCTGCTCGAAGCGTGCGCCGTTCGCGACCTCGCCGAAGTTCCAGCCCTCGCCGTACAGGTAGACGGCCGACCCGTCGACGCCGTCCTCCTCGAGCGTCAGCTCGTCGAGCGCCGCGCGGACCGCGAGCATGTTCTCCTTCGAGTGGTGCCCCATGAGGTCGAAACGGAACCCGTCCACGCGGTAGTCACGGGCCCACGTCACCACGGAGTCGACCATGAGCTTCTCCCCCATGGCGTGTTCCGTGGCGAGGTTCTGGCAGCAGGTGGAGGTCTCCACCTCGCCCGACACGACGTTCTGCCGGTGGTAGTACCCCGGCACCACGCGGTCCAGCACGGACTTCTCCGCCTGGCCGGACGCCGCCGTGTGGTTGAACACCTGGTCCAGGATCACCTGGAGGCCGGCGTCGTGCAGCGCCCCGACCATGCCGCGGAACTCCGCGACGCGTGCGCCCCCGTCGGCCCGGCGGGCGTACGAGCCCTCGGGCGTCGTGAAGTGGTAGGGGTCGTAGCCCCAGTTGAAGCCGTCGTCGGCCTGGATCTCCGCGACCGCCGCCTGCTGCTCCTCGCCGTCCGGCGCGAAGCCGGACAGGTCGCCCGTGGTGGCCTGCGCGTCCCGGTCCTCGGGGATGGTCGCGATGTCGAACGTCGGCAGCAGGTGCACGCCGGTGATGCCGGCGTCGGCCAGGTCACGCAGGTGGGTCATGCCGTCGGAGTCCTCGACCCCGAACGCCCCGTACGTCCCGCGCAACCGGGCCGGGACCGTCTCGTCCGCGACCGAGAAGTCGCGCACGTGCAGCTCGTAGATCGTCTGGTCGACGGCGCGCTCCACGACCGGCGCGGGCGTCGTCCGCCACTCGCGCGGCTGGAACCTCTTGTCGTCCAGCGACACGACGACCGAGTGCGTCGAGTCGAGCGTCAGCCCGAGCGAGTAGGGGTCGGTCACCACGTTGGTCTCGACCTGGCCCGTGCTCGGCACGTACACCTCGACCGCGTAGCGGTAGCGCGCGCCGTACCAGGGGTAGCGCTTGTCCTTCCGCTTGCCGGCGACCGTCCACGCGCCGTCGTCCTGCCGCTTCGCGTCGAACCGGTCGGGCTCGGCGTCGAGGTCGCGTCCCCGGGGCCAGACCAGCAGGTCGACGTCGCGCGCCGTCGGAGCCCACAGGGCGAAGGACGCCCACTTCCGGTTCGGGTGCACCACGGCGCCGAGCTCGCGGTCCGTGGCGAACAGGTCGTCGAGCACGCCCGGGACCTGCACGCCCGTGGCCGCGGTGGGCTCGTCGGGCGTCTCCCCTCCGGCGTCGTACCGCTCCACGCCCAGCGGCCCCTGCAGGGCCGCGGTCGCCGCGTCCGTGTCCATGCCGTCGATCACGAGCGCCTGGTGACCCGCCAGGTGCGGGAAGTCCTCGGCGACGTCCCCGGGCAGCTCGCCCGGGCTCATGGCGTACGACGACGACGATGAGACCAGCCGCCAGGAGTCCCCCTGCCCGAAGCCGTCCGCCGGCACCAGCACGACGTCCTCGCGGACCCAGTGCGCCGCCATCTGCCCCTCGCCGGGCGTGCCCGGCTCGCCGGCCTCGACCGCGGGGACCTTTGTGACCGGGTCCCAGGTGAACGTCACCTCGCCGCCGCCCGTGGTGTACGGGATGTTGGCGCCGTCGCGCTCACCCTCGGCCCCGTAGTTCTCCTCCCAGGAGCCGTTGACGGCGACCTTGAACTCGTAGCTGCCGGCCGGGATCTCGAACGTCCCCGCGTAGGTCCCGTCCTCCTGGAGCGTGAGGCGGGCCGCCTCGCAGTCGGGCGTCCAGTCGCCGGCGCAGCCCATCTCGGAGTTGTGGCTGCCGGGGACGGTGACCATCTCGTAGATGTCGCCGGGCCCGTCATCGTCCACCACACCGCTGACGTCGACACCCACGGACCCGTACGACGATGCCGCCGCGCGGTCGCCGTCCGCGTCCCGCGTCACGGCGCGGTACTCGACGAGCGTGCCCTCGGGCAGGCCCGAGACGTCGTGGAAGACGCGCGGGTCCGTGTCCTCGGCGGTGCCGAGCGCGTGCCACTCGCCGGTGCCGACGGCCCGCCAGGCGAAGGAGGTCTCGGCCCAGGCGTCGTCGATCGCGGCCGCGACGGGAGCTGTACCCGTCACGGCGGCGCCGGCGCGCCGGGCCTCGCCCGGTTCGACGGCGATCGTGCCGGTGGTGTCGGCGGCGACCTGCCGGTCGGCAACGAGGACGACGGCGGAGCGTGCCGGGACGGTCAGGGTGACCTCGCCGTTCGCGTCGGCGGAGACCGGCTGCGCGCCGGTGGCGCCGTCGTACAGCACGCTGTAGGAGGCGCCCGGGGTCAGCGTCGTGAACGACGCCGTGGCCGTCTCGCCCGCGTTGTTCAGCGCGACGAGGTGCTCGACCTTCTCGCCGCGGTCCACGCGGGAGAAGGCGTAGATGCCCGCGCCGTCGGCGGCGAAGCGCTCGATCTGGGCGCCCGTGGCGAGGGCCGGGTGCTCCTCGCGGAGTGCGGCGAGTGCTGCGATGTGCTCGTACAGCGGCGCGTCCGTGTCGTAGCGGTCCTGGCTGCCGGCCTGCTCACCGGTGACGAGGGGCTGGTTCGCGTACTCGTCCACCTGGGTGGCGAAGAGGGTCTGGCGGGCGTCCTTGTCACCGCCCGTGCCGGCGAAGCCCTGCTCGTCGCCGTAGTAGACGACCGGCTGGCCGCGCGTCAGGTACATCAGCTCGTGGGCGAGCTCGTCGCGCTCCAGCGGGTCGTGGGTGCCGGCGAGCATGTAGCCGACGCGGCCCATGTCGTGGTTCCCGAGGAACGTCGGCAGCGCCGTGGCCGAGGAGTCCGGCGTGGTGTAGCGGTCGTCGCTCGCGAAGTGGCCGGCGAGACGCTGTGCGCTGTTGCCGCTCGCGTAGCTGATGGCCGAAGACTGGAAGGCGAAGTCCAGCACGGACGACATGTCCGTGTCGCGCACGTAGGGCGAGGTCTTGGCGGCGTCGGCGTCGAACACCTCGCCGAACGTGAAGAACTCGTCCTTGCCCTGGGCGTGGGCGTGGTCCTGGATCGTGGCGGACCACTCCTCCCAGAACTCGAAGTTGACGTGCTTCGCGGTGTCGATGCGGAACCCGTCGATGCCGAGGTCGATCCACGCCTGGTAGATCTCCTCCATGCCGTCGACGACGGTCGGGTGCTCCGTCATGAGGTCGTCGAGGCCGGCGAAGTCGCCGTAGGTGACCGACTCGCCTTCCCACGTCGAGTTGCCGCGGTTGTGGTACAGCGTCGGGTCGTTGAGCCAGGCCGGGACCTTGAGGTCCGCGTCCTCCGCCGCGATCTGCGGGGTGTAGGGAAAGCTCGTGGCGGCGTCGAGTTCCGGGAAGTCGCCGGTGCCGGCGTGGTCGGCCGGGTCGAACGGGTTGCCGTCGGCGTCGGTGTAGGGGCGGGTGGCCTGGTCGACGTAGTCGTAGGTGCCCTCGGCGTAGTCGACGACGTCGGCCGTGTGGTTCGTGATGATGTCGAAGTAGACCTTGATGCCGCGCGCGTGGGCGTCGTCGATCAGGGCCGCGAGTTCCTCGTTGGTGCCCAGGTGCGGGTCGATCCGGGTGAAGTCCGTGATCCAGTAGCCGTGGTAGCCGGCGCTGACGTCGTCGCCGCTGCCCTGGACGGGGCGGTTGAGAAAGCTGGGGGTGAGCCAGATCGCGGTGGTGCCGAGGCCCTCGATGTAGTCGAGGTGCTGCGCCAGGCCCGCGAGGTCGCCGCCCTGGTAGAAGCCCTTGTCCGTGGGGTCGAAGCCGGTCTCGAGCGGGCCGCCGTCCAGGCCGCCCTCGTCGTTGGACTGGTCGCCGTTGGCGAAGCGGTCGGTCATGACGAAGTAGAAGCGCTCGTCGGAGCCGGGCTGGCGGACCGGCGGCGTGACGAGGGCGTCGTCGGCCTCGGTGTAGCCGCCCGCGAGATCCAGCGGGGTGAGGGCGATGCGGTGGGTGGCGTCGTCGTAGGTGACGCGGACGGTGGTGGGGCCCT
Organism: Myceligenerans halotolerans; assembly: GCF_054782975.1. Lineage (NCBI taxonomy): Bacteria > Bacillati > Actinomycetota > Actinomycetes > Micrococcales > Promicromonosporaceae > Myceligenerans > Myceligenerans halotolerans. Next base: position 308,980 of record NZ_BAAGRL010000006.1, on the reverse strand, counting down.
CCAGGTTGAGGGGCGCGTTGTCGGTGGTGCCCTCGCGGCCGTACGACTCGTCCCAGGCCCCGTCGAGGGCGACCTTGTACTCGTAGGCGCCGGCGGGGAGCTCGAACTCGGCCGTGAACGTGCCGTCGCCCGCCGGGGTCAGCGTGGTGTCCGCGCAGGTGGGATCCCAGTTCTCGGCGCAGCCGAGGGCGGTCTGGAGGTCGCCGACGAGGGTGGCGGACTCGGCGGTGGTGTCGGCGGCCGAGGCGGTGGCCGAGGCCGCGGCGAGGCCGGCGACGGCGAGCAGGGAGCCGACGGCGGTCAGCGCCGCCGGGCGTCGGAGCAGGCGGCGCGCGCGGCGAGGTGGGCGGACAGGGGGTGCGGCGGGCATGGAGACTCCTTCGTCGTCCTCGGGGGATCCCACGCGTCTGGGCTGGGGCCTCGCCGACTGTAACGCTTGCAACAGTTTGCAGCAACACCCGACAGGAACGCCCGGGAAGGCCGCGCCTCCTACCCGAGGGGTGCGAGAGGCAGCTTGAAGCCCTCGTGGGACTGCTCGTAGCCCAGGGAGCGGTAGAAGCGGTGGGCCTCTGGGCGTCGCTTGTCGCTCGTGAGCTGCGCGAGGACGCAGCCCCGGGCGCGGCCGCGCTCGTGGGCGTGCTCCATCATGAGGCGGCCGATCCCCTGGCCGCGGAGCCCGGCGTCGACGCGGACCGCCTCGACGAGGAGGCGGGCCGCGCCGTTACGGGAGACGCCCGGGACGTAGGTGAGCTGCATGACACCGACGACGGCGAACGCCCGCGCACCTTCATCCGGGGCGCTCGGACGTGCCCAGGCCCGCACGCCATCCGGCAGCTCGGTGACGGGCAGCTCGACGACCACCAGGTCGTTGTCCGGGCTCGCCTGGACGGCCTCGAAGCCGCGCACGTGCGGATCGCCGAACGAACCGGTGCGTGCAGCCGCCACGGCGTCGTCGGCGATCAGCTCGACGATGCGCGGGAGGTCGTCATGGCGTGCGTCCCGGAAGGTGATGTCCACGCCGTCACCGTAACCGCCTGTGCGGCAACGGTGACGACATGCGCATCCGGCCTCTCACCCCGCCAGGTGGGACCACCGCGAAGCCAGCTCGCGCCACGGGCCGACCGCGGCCACCTCGCCCTCGTCCAGGACCACCACCCGGTCGGCGCGAGCCAGGGCGGCTCGCTTCGAGGTCGCGCCGATCACTGTGGTGCCGCGCTCGCGCAGCGCCGCCCACAGCTCGATCTCCGTCGTGGCGTCCAGTGCGGACGACACGTCGTCGGCGAGCAGCAGCTCGGCGTCGGCCGCGAGCGCCCGGGCGAGCGCGAGACGCTGGACCTGGCCTCCCGACAGGCGCACGCCGCGGTGGCCCACGAGGGAGTGGGGGCCGCCGGCGTCGGCGATGTCGGGGGCGAGCCGCGCCGCCTCGACCGGGCCGTCGAGCTCGCGCTCGTGGTCCAGCCGCACGTTGTCGGCGAACGTGCCCGACAGCACGCGCGGGATCTGGGCGACATACGCCACCTGGCCGGGCCGGAGGAACGACTGGGCGTCGGTCACCTCGGTGTCGTTCCAGCGGATCTCGCCGGTGTGCTCCATGAGTCCGGCCATGGAGGAGAGCAGGCTCGATTTGCCGGAGCCGACCTGACCGAGCAGCAGCACGAGCTCGCCGCGCCGCACGGTGAGGTCCACGTCGGACACGCCGATGGTCCCGTCGTCGTGGACGGCGGTGAGGCCTCGCAGGCGGAGGTGGTCCAGCGGCTCGCGGGGGCCGGGCGTCGGCCGGGGCGCCACGCCCGTGTACAGGTCGACGCCTTCGCACCGTTCCACGAGATCGACGCCGCCGGCGAACCGGCTGGTCGCCTTCTGCCAGTTGCGCGTTCCGGGTGCCTCGGTGATCACCATGCCCGCGACCATGCCGAACCAGCCGAACCCGGAGACCGCGCCGGCCACCATGAGCGTGGTCGCGAGGTTCCAGGTGCCCTGGAGCAGCAGGGCCCACGCGACGACGACGCCGGACTGCAGCACCACGCCCGGCACGCCTTCGAGCACGGCGTACACGCGGTGCTCGAAGATCGCCGCCTTCACGCGCCCGCCGTCGACCTGCCGCAGGTGCGCGTGCACCTCCGGGGTCCGGGCGGCGAGCTTCACGGTCCTCGCCGAGTCGAGCGCGGAGACCAGCGCGCGCCCGAACTGCGCGCGTGCCGCCGACGACTTGGTCGCGGACCGCCCGGCGATCGGGCGGCCGATCGCGGACGCCGCCGCCGAGATCACCATGACGCTCACGAGCACGACACCCACGAGCCAGGATCGCGAGAGCAGCGCCGCGACGGTGACCACGATCAGGCCGTTGGCGAAGTCGATCCAGCGGTCCGTGTAGTTCACGAAGCGGTCGGCATCCATCGAGCGCGCGACGATCTCCCCCGGCGGCGCCGCGGGCAGGCGGCGCTGCTTGGTCTGCCCCGCCATGACCGACATCCGCACCCGCAGCAGGATCTCGATCCACCACTTCGGGTAGATGTAGATGGCGTGTGCGAGCAGGACCGGCGAGGCGATGAGCAGGATCGGCAACCCGATGAACTCGACGAGCGGGATCCCCGCACCGCTGTCGACGTCCTCGACGATGCGACCCCACACGAACGTGGTGAGCACGCCCGCCGCGTTGATCATGCTGAACAGGAGGAACAGCACCACGCCGAACAGGCCCCACTGCGGCCGGACGAACACCGCGTGCAGCACGCTGCGCGCGAGGCTCGGGCCGTCGCCCGGGTCCTCGATCTCCGGCGGGGCGCCGCGGCGGCGGCGGGTCCCGACGCTGCCGGTCCGGGTATCGTCGGCCCCGACGGCGGCTCTGGACCTGTCTCCCGACGACGGCGACGCGGCGGCCCCTGCTGCGGCCAGCTCCGCCCCGCCGACGGGCGGGACGCCCTCCGACACGATGACCGACGGCGGCCTCGCTCCGGTCGCGTCCTGCGCGACCGCCTGCGTGGTGATGGTCGCCTTCCCGTCGTGCCCTTCCTCCAACAACCCGTCCTCTGTGGCGTGCGAGGCGCTGGCCGCCAGCAGGTCACGGAACGGACCGGGGGCCGTGGCGAGCTCGGCCCTCCGTCCCTGCTGCACGACCCGGCCGTGGTCGAGGACGGCCACGTGCCCGGCCCGTTCGATCGTCGTGAGCCGGTGGGCGATGAGGACGCCGGTGCGCCCGGTGAGCAGCCGGTCGGCAGCGGCCACGACGCGAGCCTCGGTCAGCGGGTCCATGCGTGCGGTCGCCTCGTCCAGCACGACCACCTGCACGTGACGCACGAGCAGCCGCGCGAACGCGACGAGCTGCTCCTCCCCTGCCGACAGCCGGGTGCCGCCGGGTCCGAGGAGGGTGTCCAGGCCCTCGGACAGCCCGTCCACCCAGTCGGTGAGGCCGAGTTCCGCCACGGCTGCCTCGACCTGTTCCCGCGACACGTCGGCGAACAGGGTGATGTTCTCCGCGAGGGTCCCGCCCAGAATCTCGGTTCGCTGCGTCACGACGCCGACCGATCTTCGCAACGCCTGCAGGTCGAGGTGCCGGACGTCGACACCGCCCAGGAACACGGCGCCCTCCGGGGGCTCCACGGCCCGGGACAGCAGCGACGCCAGGGTCGACTTCCCCGATCCGGTGCGGCCGACCAGCGCAACGGTCTCGCCCGCGGGCACCGACAGGCTCACGCCCTGCAGGGCGAACGTCCCCTCGGCGTACGAGAAATGCAGGTCCCGCAGCTCCAGGTCGAGCGGCGGCTCCGGTACGGGTTCGCCGCCCGCGGGCTCCGGCGCGACGGACAGCATCTGCTTGATGCGGGTCAGCGCGCCGAGGCCCTCCTGGATGTTCGGCAGGTGGTGGATCAGCTGATCGGTCTGCGCCACGAACCCGGCCGTGACCAGGAACAGCGTGACGAGCTGCGCCACCGACAAGTTCCCGCCCGCAGCGAGTGCCACGCCGACGACGGCGACACCCGCGAGCATGGCGTGCAGCACCACGCCGGCCCGCCGGAGCATCACCGACTCGACCCTCACGACGTCGCCGAGACGCTTGTGCACCTCCGCGGACAGCCCGGCCAGGCGCCGGATCGCGAAGGCGCGGCCGAGGCTGGTGCGCAGATCGTCCCGGGCGGCGACGGCCTCCTCGAAGGCTGCGGCGTGGTCGGTCCAGGCCATCTCCTCGACGACCTTGAGCTTCACGATCCGGCCCAGCAGCCCGCGGATCAGGAGGACGGTCAGCGCGACGATCCCGGGGAAGAGGAGCCATGCGGGCCACCACTGCAGCCCGGCGATGATCCACATCGGCACGCACCCGATCACCGAGCGCGCCGCGCCCCACAACTGGCGTCGCACGAGCTGCCCGACGGCATGCGTGTCATCGTCGACGCGGTCCAGGATCTCCCCGACCGCCTGCTCGTTGAGCGTGCCCAGGGGCTGGTGCAGGGCCGCGCGCAGCAGGTCGCCACGCAGCTTCCCCTCCGCCCGGTCCGTGACCCCGGCCCAGGCCACCTGGCCGGCGCTGTCCAGGACGGCGCTGCCGACCAGGCACGCAGCGAGGAACACGATGCCGATCGTGGTGGCGCTCTCGGCGAGCTGTCCCGCGATCACGGACCCGTACGCCTGCACCGTGACCGCCACCATGAGCGCGAGCAGCGAGATCGCCGCGACGGGACCGCGCAACCGCCGCCAGTCGAGCTGTCGCGAAGGGTCGTCAGCCACGCGCTCGTCCCGGGTATCGGTGGCGCGCTGCTGAGGGGTAATCGTTGCCTGGACCATCACCGCTCACGCTACGTGGGGACACTGACATCCCCCTCCTCTTTTTTCTCCAGGCCGACGGGCCGCCTCGCGAGTCAGAACGGCGGCTCCTCGGTACTGCCGGGTGGGACGGTCGACTCGCCCGGGATCGCCGGTTTCCTGGGCGGGCGTGCAAGGGTGAGCCCACTGGGCAGGTCCAGGAACGGAGCGGCGTCGGTGTCAGCGGTCAGGTCCTTGTCAGTGATCAGGGCGTACCGGATCGCTGGGTCGGTGGGATCTGGCCGGTAGACCTGGGTGTGGCCGGTGGGGCTGGTCCAGGTTTCGGTGCCGGTAGCGGGGTCGCGTTCGACGTGCCAGCCGGCGTGGGTCTTGATGTTGTGGTGTTTGCGGCACAGGGCGTGCAGGTTGTCGGCACGGGTCTGTCCGGGCTGGTCGGGGCGGTGGTCGTGGTCGAAGGGGTCGATATGGTCCAGGTCGCAGCGTGTGGCGGGCCGGTCACAGCCGGCGTGGGCGCAGGTGTGGTCGCGGGCCTGGACGGCCTTCCGGAGGCGGGGTGGGGGCTGGTAAGTGGTGGTGGAGTAGTCGGTGAGGATGCCGGTGACCGGGTCGGTCACCAGGCGGTGCCAGACACCCTCGCCCGCGATCTCGCGTGCGGTCTGGGCCGGGATCGGGCCCAGCAGGTCCAGGATGCCGGGCGTGTGGTCGGCCGGGTCGGCGAGCATGCTGGCGGGGACCGTGACGTTGATGGTGGCGGGCACCTCGATGCCGCGCACCACGACGCCGGCTTCCGCCGCATCGGTGGGCGCGGGAGCGGTGGACCACACGCCGTCATCCTCGTCGGGAACGGGCACCAGGTCGGTGTCCTGCACGGGCACCACGAGCACGCCCGGGTCCGTGACCGGGACGCGCAGGGACCCCGGCACAGCCCCAGCAGGCTCGCCCTCGCCGCCTTCCTCGATCGCGTGCGGCACCATGCGCCCGGTGACCAGCGACGTGAGTGCCGCGGCGCGAGCCTGCCCACGCCGGCGTCGCCGGCCCGGCTGCCGCATGAGCTGGTCCGCACCGGCCTGCACGGAGTTGAACACCCGTGCGGCGTCCTTGGCGGGCATGAGCGCGGTCAACAGCGCCATCCCCGGCGCGGCCGTCTCCAGCCACACGTTCGACCCCGCCGCGGCCTCCTGCAGTTCCTCCCCGCTGCCGTGCAGCCGGTTGGCCAGCGCGTTCAACTGATCCGACAGCCACTTCCACGTGCGACGCGGCGCCTCGGGCAGCAGGATCTGGATCGCCGCGGCCCGCTCCTCGTCGGTCAGCTCCGGGGCCGCGCCCAGGAGCGTGTCAGCCTTGCGCGTGTCGATGCATCCGGCGTCCAAGGCGACCAGCACGGCCGGAAAGCGGGTGCACCGATCTGCGCGGTTGACGATCACGCTGCCCTCACCCGCGGTCACCCGCAGCCGGTCCTTGACCACGGTCCCTGCCTGATCCACCCCCAGGATCCCGCCCTGGGCGTCGACCAGCGCCGCGGCTGCCCGCGCCTGCAGGCTCCGCGCCCAGGACGCCAGCCGCTCCGTCGCCGCGACCACGCCGGCCAGCTCCACGGCATCCAACCGGCCCAGTACACCCGCCCGCCCGGAACTGCCGTCCTCGGACCCGCTCAGGGTGGGCTCGGCAGCAGCGGGCACAGCACCGGGCGCGGCAAGCAGCTCCAGCACGCCCGCGAGCCACGGACCGGGCTCACCCGAGCGCAGCTGCGCCACCAGCACATCCACCGAGGCGTCGTCCAGTGCGCCGTCGTCCGGTCGTCCACGGCCCAGGGCTTCTCCACCGGCCCACCACGCCCCCGGCAGCACGACATCCAGCCGCGCGGACCCGCCGTCGTGCAACCTCGGCTCGCCCATCCTGCTCACCCCCTGAACGCCTGGAACCCGGCCCTGTCATCTACGTGTTCGCTCTGCGTTCGATCCTATAATTGCCATCCGCCAGCAGCCACCCGAGGACAGAATCTGTGGATAATCGGCATCGACGGCTGAGCCATGAGCGACTCCAGGCGACCCATACACCAGATGCCGACCGCCCTGCGGACCGTCGATCCACGTCGGCGCCTGCCCGCCCTGCGCCCGTCAACCTAGGTTGACAGCTTGCCAATCCGTCAACCATGGTTGACACATGAACTCCTCTCTCACCGCCAGCGCCACCGGGGACGACCCCCGCGCCGGGCTGCGCGCCGTGCGTTCGCTGCGCGAGCTGGCCGATCGCCTCGAGATCCTTCAGGTGGAACGCGCCCGCGACCTCGGCTGGTCGTGGCAGGAGATCGCCGACGCGCTCGGCGTCAGCCGCCAGGCCGTCCACAAGAAGCACCGGCGCGCGTAGCCGACCCGCACCCGCACCCACCGCCCGCCCACCACCCAGGAGGCCCTGACATGTTCGAACGGTTCACCCGCCAGGCACGCGCCGTCGTCACCGACGCACAGATCGTGGCGCGCGGCCTGCACTCACCCGCCATCGACAGCCGCCACGTCGTCATCGCGCTCGCGGAGACCGACGGTTCCGCGGCCCGCGCCCTGCGCTCGACCGGCCTCACGCCCGGCACGATCGCCTCGGCCGTCCGGCGCGAGATCGCCGGCGACGGCGGACTGGACAGCGAGGCCCTCGCCTCGCTCGGCATCGACCTCGAGGCCGTGCGCGTGACCACCGACGCCACGTTCGGCGACGGCGCGTTCGACGCCGCAGCTCGCCGGAGCGGCCCGAAGGGCCACATCCCGTTCACCAGGGACGCCAAGAAGTCACTGGAACTCGCGCTGCGCGAGGCCGTGCGCCTGCGCAGCAAAGACATCGACGAGACCCACCTCCTGCTCGGCATCCTGCGCGACGGCCACGCTCCCGGCGCCAAGGCGCTGTCCGACGCCGGGGTCGACGTCCCGGCCCTCCGGGCGGCCCTGGAGTCACCGGCCTGAGGCCGCCGCACCGCCCGCCTGCACCGCCCGCCGACACCGTCAGCCGGGATCGCCCGGCACCAGCCCCGGCAGCAGCATGCCCACCAGCGCACGCGCATGCTCCCCGGCTTCCGGCCGCTCGACGAACTGCCCGAGAAACGCGTACTGCAGGCACGCCCCGAGGAGCAGCGACGCCGCGGCGTCGGGGGCCGCGTCGGCACGGACGCGCCCCAGCTCCTGCTCGGCCCGCAGGTAGTCCGCGAGCCAGCGGTTCACCACCTGCGGCCCCGCGCCACGCTCCAGGAGGGCAGCCCGGTACGCCTCGAACATCTGCCGCTCGAAGAAGATCGAGACCGCGGTGAGGAACGACTCGCAGTAGAAGGCGAGCGCCCGGTCGGCCACCTGGACGAGGTGCTCCTCCACGGTCCGCTGCCCGGCGGCGTCGCGCAGCCCGACGAGGAACGCGGCCAGCTCCCCGGGCGTGCGCTCCTGCAGCACCGCGACGAACAGGTCGACCTTGGCCCGGAAGTGCTTGTACAGCAGCGCCTCCGAACAGCCGGCGACGGCTGCGATCTGCTTCGTGGTCGCCCGCGCGATGCCCTGCTCCCGCATGACGGCCGCGGCGGCATCGAGGATCCGGTCACGCGTGGTCCTTGACAGGTGAGTGTTCACTCACCCATCGTAAGGGTGAGTGAGTACTCACCCACCCCTGAGGAGGAACCATGCAGGTCGTCGTCATCGGTGCCAGCGGACGGACCGGAAGTGCCGTCGCACAGCAGGCGCTCGACGCCGGGCACGCCGTCACGGCAGTCGGCCGTGAGTCGTCGTCGTTCCCGTTCGACCCCCACGAGCGGCTCCGCACGGTCCGCACCGACGTGCTCGACGCCGCGGCGCTCGCCCCCGTCGTCAAGGGCGCCGACGCGGTGGTGTCGGCGCTCGGGCCGCGCGAGTCCGGCCCGAGCGAGGTGTGCCGCCGGGGCGCGGCCGCCGTCGTCGACGCCATGTACGACGTCGGCGTGCGCCGCCTGGCGGTCGTGAGCGCCAGCGGCGCGTTCCACGGCCCGGGTGACGGGCCCGTCACCCGGGCGATCGCCAAGCCGATCCTGCAGCGGGTCCTGCGGCACTCGTTCGAGGACACGCGCGCCATGGAGGGCGTGGTGCGCGCCAGTGGCCTGGACTGGACGCTCGTCCGCCCGCCGCGCCTGCTCGACAAGCCCCGCACCGGCAGGTACCGGCATGTCATCGACGCATTCGTCCCCGGCGGCATCCAGATCGGCCGGGCCGACGTCGCCGACTACCTGCTCCGCTCGCTCGACGACCCCGGGACCACCGGCCGCTGGGTGGGCCTCGGCTACTGATCCGAACGACGACGGCGGTCGTGGTGGCGTCCCGTACGGAACGGCACCACGACCGCCGTCGTGCATGCAACCCACGCGGGCGAGGCCACGCGCGGGAAGACCGTCAGAGCGAAGCGAGGGCCTCGTTGAAGATCGCGCTCGGGCGCATCACGGCGCTCGCCTTCTCGTCGTCCGGCTGGTAGTAGCCGCCGATGTCGGCGGGCTTGCCCTGGACGGCGATCAGTTCGGCGACGATCGCCTCCTCCTCGGCACCCAGCTTCTCGGCCAGGGGCGCGAAGGCGGCGGCCAGTTCGGCGTCGTCGGTCTGCGCGGCGAGCTCCCGCGCCCAGTACAGGGCGAGGTAGAAGTGCGAGCCGCGGTTGTCGATGGTGCCGAGCTTGCGGCCGGGGGAACGGTCCTCGTGGAGGAACGTCCCGGTCGCCGCGTCGAGCGTGTCGGCGAGGACCTGGGCGCGGGCGTTGCCGGTGAACTTCGCCAGGTGCTCAAAGGACGCGGCCAGCGCGAAGAACTCACCGAGCGAGTCCCAGCGCAGGTAGTCGTCCTCGACGAGCTGCTGCACGTGCTTCGGCGCGGAGCCGCCCGCGCCCGTCTCGAAGAGGCCGCCGCCGTTCATGAGCGGGACGATCGAGAGCATCTTCGCCGACGTGCCCACCTCGAGGATGGGGAACAGGTCGGTGTTGTAGTCACGGAGCACGTTCCCGGTGACCGAGATGGTGTCCTCGCCCTTGCGGATACGTTCGAGGGAGTACGTCGTGGCCTCGGCGGGCGCCATGATCTCGAGCGTCAGCCCGCCGAGCTCGCCGGCGGAGCCGTCGTCGAGGTACTCGCGGACCTTCTCGATGAGGCGGGCGTCGTGGGCGCGGTTCTGGTCGAGCCAGAACACGGCCGGCACGCCGGTGGCGCGGGCACGGGTGACGGCCAGCTTGACCCAGTCGCGGATGGCGACGTCCTTGGCCTGGCAGGCACGCCAGATGTCACCGGCGCGGACCTCGTGCTCCATGACGGTCCCGCCGGCGCCGTCGACGATGCGGACCACGCCGTCGGACGGGATCTCGAACGTCTTGTCGTGCGAGCCGTACTCCTCGGCCTTCTTGGCCATCAGGCCGACGTTCGGCACGGAACCCATCGTGGCCGGGTCGAGCGCGCCGTTGGCCTTGCAGTCCTCGATGACGGCCTGGTACACCCCGGCGTACGACGAGTCGGGGATGACGGCGAGGGCGTCCGCCTCGTTGCCGTCGGGGCCCCACATGTGGCCGCCGCCGCGGATCATGGCCGGCATCGAGGCGTCGACGATGACGTCGGACGGGACGTGCAGGTTGGTGATGCCCTTGTCGGAGTTCACCATGGCGAGCTCCGGACCGGCGGCGAGCGCGGCGTCGAACGCGGCGCGGATCTCGGCGCCGTTCGGCAGGCCCGCCAGGCCGGCGTAGATCGTGCCGAGGCCGTCGTTGGCGGACAGCCCGGCCGCGGCCAGGTCGGCGCCGTACTTCTCGAAGACGCCGCCGAAGAACGCCTTGACCACGTGGCCGAAGATGATCGGGTCCGAGACCTTCATCATCGTGGCCTTGAGGTGCACGGAGAAGAGCACGCCCTGCTCCTTGGCCTGCCGGATGGCGTCGGCGAGGAACGCGTCGAGCGCAGCCGCCGACATGAAGGTGCCGTCCAGGACCTCGCCGGCGTCGACCTTCAGGCCGTCCTTGAGGACCGTGACGGCGCCGTCGGCGGCGACGTGCTCGATCCGCAGGGTGTCGGCGGCCGGGACGACCACGGACTTCTCGTTCGAGAAGAAGTCGTCGTGGCCCATCGTCGCGACGACGGTCTTCGAGTCGGCGCTCCACGCGCCCATGCGGTGCGGGTGCGCCTTGGCGTAGTTCTTGACCGACGCCGGGGCGCGGCGGTCGGAGTTCCCCTCGCGGAGCACCGGGTTGACGGCCGAGCCCTTGACCCTGTCGTAGCGGGCGCGGGTGTCGCGCTCCTCGTCGGTCGTGGGCTCCTCCGGGTAGTCGGGCAGGTCGTAGCCCTTGCCCTGGAGCTCGGCGATCGCGGCCTTGAGCTGCGGCACGGACGCGGAGATGTTCGGCAGCTTGATGATGTTGGCGTCCGGCTGCGTGGCCAGCTCACCGAGCTCCGCCAGCGCGTCCGGCTGGGCCTGTTCCGGGGTCAGGCGCTCCGGAAACTGCGTGACGATACGGCCGGCCAGCGAGATGTCGCGGGTCTCGACGTCCACGCCCGCCTTGGCCGCGTAGGCCGAGACGATCGGGAGGAAGGAGTAGGTCGCCAGCAGCGGCGCCTCGTCCGTATGGGTGTAGATGATCTTGGCCATGGGCAGAACAGGCTCCTGGATCAGTTGGCAGACGATTTCTTGACATCAAGATACCGTGCCGAAACCTGGATCGAGGCATCGGGTAATCAGCCTCACACCCTGCCCTTCCGGGCCAGATCGTCAGATCCAGACCGTCAGATCAGGCCCAGGGATCGCACCGCGTCCCGCTCGGCCGACAGCTCGGCCACGGACGCGTCGATCCGCTCGCGGGAGAACGGGTCGATCTCCAGCCCCTCCACGATCTGCCAGTCCCCTCCGGCCGACGTCACCGGGAACGAGGACACCAGGCCCTCCGGCACACCGTACTCGCCGTGACTGTGCACGCCCGCGCTGGTCCAGTCCCCCTCGCGGGTGCCGAGGGTCCAGTCCCGCACGTGCTCGATCGCCGCGTTCGCCGCCGACGCCGCCGACGACGCACCGCGCGCCTCGATGATCGCGGCGCCGCGCTTCGCGACCGTCGGGATGAACGTGTCGGTCAGCCATTCGCGGTCCGCCGCCACGTCCGAGCCGGGGATGTCACCCACCGTGGCCTGGAACAGGTCCGGGTACTGGGTCGCGGAGTGGTTGCCCCAGATCGTCAGCCCGCTGATCCTGCTGACCGGCGTCCCGGTCCGGGCTGCCACCTGCGAGAGCGCGCGGTTGTGGTCCAGCCGGGTCATCGCGGTGAAGCGCTCCGGCGGCACATCGGGAGCGTGGGCCGACGCGATGAGCGCGTTCGTGTTCGCGGGGTTGCCGACCACGAGCACCTTGACGTCCGACGCCGCTCCGTCGTTGATCGCCCTGCCCTGCGGCCCGAAGATCCCGCCGTTGGCCTCGAGCAGGTCGGCCCGCTCCATCCCGGCGCCGCGCGGCCTGGCCCCGACCAGCAGGGCGACGTTCGCCCCCTCGAACGCCTTGACCGGGTCGTCGAAGATGTCGACGCCGGCCAGCGTGCCGAAGGCGCAGTCGTCAAGTTCCATCGCCGTACCCTCGGCCGCCTTGACGGCGGCGGGGATCTCCAGGAGGCGGAGCCGGACCGGTACGTCCGCGCCGAGCATCTCTCCCGCTGCGATGCGGAAAAGGAGCGCGTACCCGATCTGGCCAGCGGCTCCGGTGACGGTGACGTTCACGGGTTCAGTCATGGGGCCCACTCTTGCATCCCACGGATGGCCGTGCCCAGTGCTCACGCGAAATTCTTCGCGAAGTCGTGACCGAAATCGTGACCAGGGTCCGAACTCGCCGCATTCAGGTCATGTTCAGGTGATTGCTGGCAGGATGCTCCCCGAAACCCGGCACGCATCCGCGTGCGCCACCCGAAAGGATCATCCCTCATGGCCAACGCGTACGCCGTGTCCGACGGCGCGCTCGACGCCCCCACCGAGTCCTCCGGCTCCGGCACCCTCTCCCGCGTGCTCGCCGAGGCGTTCGGCACCTTCGTCCTCGTCCTCGGTGTGCTAAGCATCGGTGTGTACAGCTTCCTCAACCAGTCGGGCGCCATCGGCGTCGCGCTGACCGCAGGCTTCGCGTACGCGGCGGCGCTGGTCGCCGTCGGGCACGTGTCCGGCGGCTGGTTCAACCCGGCGATCACGCTCGCCCAGGCCATCGCCGGCCGGGTGCGCTGGACCGAGGTCCCGCTGTACTGGCTCGCCCAGCTCGTCGGCGGCTTCGCCGCAGGCGCCCTGCTCCTGGGGACTCTCCCCGACAAGCTCTTCGAACTGCTCCAGCTGGAGGACAAGTACGCGCTGTACGCCCAGAGCGCCAACGGCTGGGGCGACTTCTCCCCGCTCTCCACGCTCTCGCAGGGCGGCGCGACGTTCACCATGCTCCACGCGGGCATCGTCGAACTCATCGCGTCGGCGGCGCTGGCCGGCATCGCCCTGGCCGTGGGCACGAAGAACCGCGGCACCATGGCCGCGGCCGGTGGCGCCGGCCTGGCCGTGCTCAGCATCGTCACGTACCCGGTGACCGGCGCCGGCCTGAACCCCGTGCGCTCGACCGTCGCGGCGGCCTTCGCGTGGGACTGGGACGGCGTGAGCGGCCAGGTCTGGCTGTTCTGGGTCGCCCCGCTCGTGGGCGCAGGCATCGCCGCGCTCTTCGCCGTCGCCTTCGGCCCGCAGGAGTCCCCGGAGAGCATCGACGCGTTCGGCGCCGAGGCCGACGCCTACGACGACGAGGACGAGGACGACGCCGAGACCGACGCCGACGAGACCTCCGGCACCGACGAGAAGAAGACGGACTGACGTCCCCCCCCCGCGACCACGACGCGCCGCCGGGGCAGCGGGTCCCACCGACCCGCTGCCCCGGTACCTCTCTGTCGCGGCAGGCCGGCGGGCGACGATCAGAGCACGGCGTCGCGTATCCGTACGGAGGGGTCGACAATCTTCTCCAGGTCCACCATGAGCGGCTCGGGACGGTTCATCAGCTTGCGGACCTGACCGACCTCCCGCGGCGAGTCCGCGAGCAGCACGGCCCGGAGACGCGCGACGTGATGCCCCTGGTCGGTCATCCTCGGGTTCCGGTGCATGCTGTGCTCCACGTAGAAGGCCGCCCAGTGCCCGCCGCTCACGGGGTCGCCCCGGAAGGCCACCTCCTCGAACGGCGACGGCACGCCGAAGAGCGCCAGGTCGTGCCCGAGCTGGCGGCTGAACACGTACGGTGCCTGCGTGCGCAGCGGCACCAGGCCGAGCCGTGCGCGTACCGCCTCCGGGTCGGCCGGGCGTTCGTCGACGCCGAGCATGGCGCGCGCCGTCTGCTCCGGGTCGTGCAGCGCGGCGGACCAGTGCCCGCCCGGGACGGGCCCGAACACGGGGTGGTCACGCGTCGCGATGTCCCCCACGGCCCAGACCCGTTCCAGGGCGTCGGCGTGCAGCCGCCCGGCCGGGTCGCCCGGCATGGACAGCCCGAGGAATCTCCCGGCGCGGTTGACGCGCAGCCCGCCGCGGGCGTCGAGCGGGAGCGAGCCACGCAGCCAGCGCGACGCCGGCCGCGCGCCGACGGCGGCGAGCACCAGGTCCGCCTCGACGTGCTCGCCCGAGGCGGCGCGGACGCCGTCGTCGGACACCTTCTCGACGGGCGTGCCCGTGACCAGACGGACCCCCGCCTCCGCGAACCACGGCGCGAGGTGTGCCCCGACGGTGCCCCCCAGCTGCCGTTCCAGCGGCGCCGCGCCCGCCTCCACGACGGTCACCTCCGCGCCCGCCCCGGCCGCGACGCCCGCCACCTCGGCCCCGATCCAGCCCGCGCCGACGATGACCACCCGCACACCGGGTCCGATCGCGGCCCGCAGCACCTCCGCGTCGCGGTAGGTGTGCAGCACGGCGGCCGCGTCCCAGCCCGGCGGCAGGACGGGCTCCGCACCGCAGGCCAGCACGACCGCGTCCGAGGTGATCGTGTCCGACGACGCCACCTGGGTGGCCACGCCCTCCCGGGTGACCGACAGGCGGGTGGCCGGGTCGTCCAGCCGGACGTCGTCGGCCAGCACGGACAGGTCGACACCCAGGTCGTCCGAGATCCACAACGGTTCGGTGCGGGTGAGCAGTTCCTTGGACAGCGGCGGGCGGTCATAGGGCGGCACGCCCTCCGCACCGAGGACGGTCAGGTGCCCGGTGAAGCCGTGGGAGCGGAGCGCGGCGGCGGTCTGTGCGCCGGCCAGGCCCGCACCGACGATCGTGATGGACCGGGGCGAGGACGACGGCATGAACTCACCGTATCGTCGCCCCGGTGGTTGCAGCCTGATCACGGTGGACCCCGTCTGTCCGATTCGCCGGTAGGCTCTGCGGCGTGGATCTCAGCAGGACTCCGACCGGCAGCGAGCACCACCCCGGACAGACCGGAGGAGGCACCGCGACGCTCGTCGCGCCTGACTGGCGGCAGCCCTCGGACGAGGCAGGCTGGAACGACGGCACGCCGTCACCCGAGCGTGCCGGGCATCGTCCCGCCGAGGAGGATCCATTGGACGCGGAGCACCCGTCGCGCAGGAGCACCAGCGCGGTCTGGTGGCTGCTCGGCGGCGTCGTGCTCTCGCTGCTGCTCGGTCTCGTGGTCGGGGGGCGGGCGGGATCCCTCGGGATCGCCGTGACGCTCGCGGTCGCCGGGATCTTCCGCGCCGTGCTGCGCGGCCCGGGTCCCGTCGGCCTGGCGATCCGCACCCGGGGCCTCGACGTCGTCATGTACATGAGCGCGGCGGTGATGATCGGCGCGCTGGCCGTCGTGGCGCCGATCGACTGAGCGTCGTCACCGCCGGGCGCCCTCCAGCGTCCCGGTGACCGGGTCCTCCGACTCGACGATGCAGGCCACCTTGCGGTCGCCTTCCTCCCAGCTCTCCCGGGACGGCGCGACCGGCCAGTAGGTCAGCTCGGACGCGGCCCACGCCTCGCCGACGAACTCGTCGAACTCCGGGTAGCAGTACGCGTCCGCGGCCTCCCAGAGCTGCGCCTGTGTCGGCGCGCTGCCCGAGCCGCCGTCGGCCACGGAGTCGTCCAGCCGCGTCACGCCGAAGACCTCGCCGTGGTGCGGCTCGTCGCACGGCACCACCGGGATCCAGTACAGGAGCGCGACGCCGTCGACCTCCTCGGTGTCGAGGCAGTCGCCGCTGTCGAGATCGACGGGCCTCGTCCGCGACGGGTCCTCGGCGTCCTCCTGCCCCGCGGTGGTCTCCTGCCCCTCGGTCGCCCACCACTCCGCGAGGTCCTCGCCCTCGGCGGTGCCCGGCGTCGGGAGCACGCCGAACGGGTCGGCAGTACCGTCCGGAGGTCCGGAGGACGCGGGAGTGTCCGACGACGGGACCGCCGCCTCTCCGGGATGTTCCGGGCCCGACGGCGCGAGCCCCGCGGCCTCCGCGAGCGCCGGCGGGACGTACCCGACGGCGCCCGCGGGCAGCCAGGCGGGAGCCATGACGACCGCGGCGGCGGAGCCCGCCAGGAGTACCGTGCCCGTGCAGATCGCGGCCACGGCGAAGCCGAGCGCCCGCCGGGAGGCGGTTCGCGCGGCGTCGAGGTGGTCCGCCGCCGCGTTGCGCGCCGCCCGGACCGCCTGGACGAGCGCGGGCACGGCCAGCGGCCAGAACAGCAGGAACGCGGCCACCACCCAGCCGGTTCGTGCGGAGACGCGGACCTCGGTCGGACCGGCGCCGTCGGTACCGGTGCCGGTGTCGTCGTCAGGCTCGGCGTCGGCGTCGTCAGGCTCGGCGGGGGCGTCGTCGGGCTCGGCGGGGGGATTCTGGGCCACGACGCGAGATGGTATCGCCATCGCCTGACAAGGCCCCGATTCCGGCTTTGTCAGGCGACGCGCAGGCGACGCTCTCAGTGGGCGAAGTGGCGTGTCCCCGTGAGGTACATCGTGATGCCGGCGGCCTTCGCCGCCTCGACGACCTCCTCGTCGCGGATCGACCCGCCGGGCTGCACGACGGCGCGTACGCCGGCGTCGAGCAGCACCTGCAGCCCGTCGGCGAACGGGAAGAACGCGTCGGACGCCGCCACGGCGCCGCGGGCCCGCTCCTCGCCGCCGACGAGTGTGTTGGCCCGCTCCACGGCGAGCCGGCAGGAGTCCACGCGGTTCACCTGTCCCATCCCGATCCCGACGGCCGCACGGGAGGCCGCGAGCAGGATCGCGTTCGACTTGGCGGCTCGCACGGCCCGCCACGCGAACGCGAGGTCGGCGAGGGTGGCCTCGTCGGCGGCCGGACCGGCGGCGAGGGTCCAGGACGCCACGTCGTCGCCGGCGGCCTGGAAGACGTCCCGCTCCTGGACCAGCATCCCGCCGCTCACGGGCCGTAGCTCCATCGGCGCCGGCCCCGCTCCCCGGTCGCGCGAACCGGGCGCCGCGCACACCAGGATCCGCAGGTTCTTCTTGCGACGCAGCACGTCGACCGCGTCTTCCTCGTACCCGGGCGCGACGATGACCTCGGTGAACACCTCGGTCACCTGTTCCGCCATGGCGACCGACACGGGCCGGTTGACCGCGATCACGCCGCCGAACGCGGACACCGGGTCCGTGGCGTGCGCGCGGCGGTGGGCCTCCGCGACGTCGGAGCCGACGGCGATCCCGCACGGGTTCGCGTGCTTGATGATCGCGACGGCCGGCTCGTCGTGGTCCCAGGCCGCCCGCCACGCGGCGTCGGTGTCCTGGTAGTTGTTGTACGACATCTCCTTGCCGCCCAGCTGTTCCGCACTCGCCAGGCCGTCGGTCCCGTCCCCGTAGAGGGCGGCGCTCTGGTGCGGGTTCTCGCCGTACCGGAGTGAGGTCGTCAGCGTCCAGGTGCGTCCCGCAAACGCGGGCCACCCGTCCGCGTCCTCGGCGGCGGGCACGTACTTGCGCGCGAACCACTCGGCGACCGCCACGTCGTAGTCCGCGGTGTGCGCGAAGGCCGCGGCGGCGAGGGCCTTGCGCTGGGCGAAGGTGAAGCCGCCCGCCGCGACCGCGGCGGCGACGTCGTCGTACCGGGACGGTTCGACGACGACAGCGGCGCTGGGGTGGTTCTTCGCCGCCGCGCGGACCATGGACGGCCCCCCGATGTCGATCTGCTCGACGACGGCGTCCGGCTCCGCACCCGAGGCCACGGTCTCGGCGAAGGGGTAGAGGTTCACGACGACGAGCTCGAACGGCGCGATGTCCAGGTCCGCGAGCTGGTCGAGGTGGTCCTGCTTGCGGGTGTCGGCGAGGATGCCGGCGTGCACGCGCGGGTGCAGTGTCTTGACGCGGCCCTCCAGGCACTCGGGGAAGCCGGTGAGCTCCTCGACCGGAGTGACCGGAAGGCCCGCGTCGGCGATCCTCGCCGCCGTCGATCCGGTCGAGACCAGCTCGACGCCCTCGCCGTGGAGCGCGGTGGCGAGCTCCACGAGGCCGGTCTTGTCGTAGACGCTCAGCAGCGCACGGCGCACCGTGCGCTGCGAGTCGTCGGCGAGCTGGGTATCGGGGGTGGTCGGGGCGCCGGACATGGCGAGGTCTCCTCAATCAGGGTGCGGCAGGTCGCGGGACAACCCTGGCACCCAGGCGGGCGGCGCGCATGGCGGGCTCGACGCCCGCTCGTCGCGGGCGGCTCGGCCGCTCCCCGGTGGTGCCCCACCCTCGCCAGTCACGGCCGGGACGAGTCTACCGACGCTCCGGCCGGCGATACCGCACTGCCCGCGATTTCACCCGGGTCGGCGTTGGCCGGACTCGACGCCCGATCCCCGACGGGTCCGCCGTCGAACCGCGGGGATCGCGGTTCGACGGCGGAGATCAGGCCGGGTGGACGGGGCGGATCACCCTTCCCTGTCCCGGCTCCGGCCTCGGCGCTTGGCCCTGCCCCTGTTGCCCCTGTCGTTCTCGAGGTCGTAGATGTCCTGCGCGATCTGGGTCGCGTACCAGCGTCGCTGCTCGCGCTCACGCAGCCGGTTCTCCCGCAGGAGCGCCCTGCCCGTGGCGAAGCACATCATGAGCATCACGATGCTGAACGGCAGAGCCAGCAGGATCGCCATCGTCTGCAGCGCACCCAGTGGATTGACGTCGAGTCCCGCCTCCGCGGCCTGCAGGCCGACCCAGAGCAGGACCGCGGCGATCGCGCCCTCCATCGCCGCCCAGAACGCGCGGCTCCACACCGGCGGGTTCGGGTCACCGCCGGAGCCGAGCATGTCGACCACGAACGAGCCCGAGTCGGAGCTCGTGACGAAGAAGATGACGATGAGGATCAGGGCGACGACGCTCGTCACCGCCGCGAAGGGGAAGCCGTCGAGGAGCTGGAACAGCGCCGTGTTCGAGTTCACCAGGCCGTCCGCGTCCACGAGGCCACCCTCGCCGAACAGCTCGCGGTACAGGCCGCTGCCGCCCAGCACGGAGAACCACAGGAACGTGACGATGGTCGGCACCAGCAGCACGCCGAACACGAACTCGCGGACGGTGCGCCCCTTGGAGATGCGCGCGATGAACACGCCCACGAAGGGCGCCCAGCTCATCCACCAGCCCCAGTAGTAGGTGGTCCAGCCGCCCAGCCACTCCTTGCCGCCCTCGGTGAACGGACGGGCGTTGAAGGTCAGCGCGAAGAAGTTCGTCAGGTACGAACCGATCTGCGTGATGAAGTCGCTGAGGATGAACACCGTGGGCCCGACCACCAGAACGAAGGCCACGAGCGCGATCGCCAGGAACATGTTGATGTTCGACAGCCACTTGATGCCCTTGTCCACACCGGTCACGACCGAGACGAGCGCGATCGCGGTGATGACGATGATCAGGCCGACCAGCAGCCAGGCCGCCGGGTTGCCGGCCTCGTCGAGCTCGACCAGGCCGAGGTAGCCGAGGCCGGCGCCGATCTGGCTGACGCCGATGCCGAGCGACGTCGCGACGCCGAAGAGCGTGCCGAGGATGGCGATCACGTCGATGACGTCGCCCCAGAAGCCCCTGATCCTGTCGCCCAGCAGCGGGTACAGCGCCCAGCGGATCGAGATCGGGTTGCCCCGGCGGTGCACGGAGTAGGCGATCGCGAGACCGACCACCACGTAGATGGCCCAGGCGTGCAGGCCCCAGTGCAGGAAGGTGACGTTCATGGCGGACTTCGCCGCCAGGGCCGCGGTGGCCCCGGCCTCTCCCGGGGGAACCGACGCGAAGTGGCTCAGCGGCTCGGCCACGCCCCAGTAGACGAGACCGATCCCCATGCCGGCCGCGAAGAGCATCGCGAACCAGGAGCCGAGTGAGAAGTCCGGCTCGTCGTCGTCGTCCTTGGCGAGCACGATGGCGCCCATCGGCGACACGGCCAGCCAGATCGAGAAGAAGACGAAGAACGCGACGACCCCGATGTACCACCAGCCCAGCTCCGCGACGACGGTGGAGTTCGCCACGCTGATCCAGCTGCCCATCCACTCGGGAAAGGCCGCCGTGGCCAGCACGAAGGCCACGAGCAGCCCGGCGGCCGGATAGAAGACCCGAGGTGCCGCGATCAGCCTCCTCCGCTCGGGGACTTCTTGCTCGTCGGATGCGGATACCTGCTGGTCGACAGCCATACGACCTTTCCTTGCTCTCGGAAGCACTCTGACCGATCGGTCACTCACGCTAGCGAGAACTTGTTACGGACAGGTGAGCCACCCTGCGCCTGGGGCAATCTTGATCAAGACGTGACCCAAGTTCACCGTCCGATCGTCGCGTGCCTCCCGGCCACGTACAGCCCCTCACGCGCGATCCGCCCCACGGTCTCGACCAGCAGGGCCCGCTCGGCGCCCTTGATGCGCTCGTGCAGCGTGGACTCGTCGTCGCCGTCCTGCACCGGGACGGCGGCCTGCGCGAGGATCGGGCCCGTGTCGACGCCGTCGTCCACGAGATGCACCGTGCAGCCGGTGATCCGGACGCCGTGCGCGAGCGCGTCGCGCACGCCGTGCGCGCCGGGGAACGAGGGCAGCAGCGCGGGGTGCGTGTTCACGATGCGCCCCTCGAACCTGTGCAGGAACTCGGGCGCGAGGATCCGCATGAACCCGGCGAGCACGATCCAGTCCGGCTGGAAGACCCGCACGGCCTCGACCATGCCCCGGTTCCAGGCGGCGCGGTCCTCGAAGTCGTTCATGGAGACGACGGCGGACGCGACCCCGGCGTCGCGCGCGATGTCGAGGGCGCCGATACCCGACCGGTCGGTCACGACCCCGACGACCCGCGCCCCGTAGGCGGGGTCGTCGTGCTCCGCGAGCAGCGCCGCGAGGTTGGATCCTCCCCCCGAGGCGAGGACGACGAGCCGCGAGGCGGAGCTGGGATCGATCACATGGCCGGACGGAGTCTGCACGTCGCTCAGCCTACGTCGCGGGGGCGAGCCGGTTCCGGAGGTACACCGGCAGCACGACCGACGCCGCGCCGACGAGCAGCTCGCCCGCGACGAGGAGAGCGACCAGCCACGGCGTCCCGCCGACGTCGGACAGGCGCGCCGCCCCCGCGGTGCCCGATGCCGCGGCCTGCAGCACCCCCACCAGCAGTCCGGCCGTCGCGACGAGGCCACCCAGCACGAGGGCGACGTCGTGCCACCGCAGCTCGCCGGGCTCCAGGCGCCGCCACGCGAACCAGCCCGCGACCGCTCCGCACGCCACCACGACCAGCGGCACCGCCCAGCCGAAGCCGCCCGTCCAGTCCTCGCCCGGCAGCGCGGCGAGCAGCGGCACCGCGGGCAGCGGCCCGGCGTCCACCCCGAACGGCGTGAAGCTCGTCCCGCTCCCGACGGCGAACCCCGGGCCGCCGATCCAGGCCATCGCCCACAGGACCAGGTCCGGCAGCAGCGCGAGCTGCGCGACCGCGAGCACGATCCCGCCGGCCCACCCGGGGTCGAGCGCCCGGATGATGTCCGACGACGTCGCCCGGCCCGCCACCGCCCACACCCCGACGAGGAGAGCGGAGACGCCGCCGAGCAGTCCCGTGCCCACCAGGCCGGCCCGGGCGCCGAGCCGCAGGGTGGGCGGGCACCAGCCGCGCAGGAGGCGGTCGACACGCTCGCCGAGCTCGGCCGGGGCCGGGGCCCCGTCACGCACGAGCGTCCCCGTCCCGAACCCGAGGCCGCCGACCACCGCGCCCGCCACCGGAGCCGCGAGGACCGACCAGGCGGTGACGCTCGGGACCGCCGCCGCGACCGCCGTCGTCCCGGTCGCATAGCAGGCCGTCGCCACGATCCACGTGCGCAGGGACACCCGAGCCGCGTGACGCGCGGTGACGTGGCAGACGAAGAGAACGACGGCGGTCAGGCCGAGCGGGACGAGCGTGAACGTCGCACCCGAGGCCGTCACCGGCACGCCATGTCCCAGCAGCCAGATCCCCGAGCCGACCTCCAGGGGCGTGCGCCAGTTCTGGTCGCCTGCGCCGTCGGCTCCCGGCACCGTCTCCGGCCCGGCGCCGGCCGCCGCCGCGACGAGGTAGGCGACGAGCGCCGGGAGCACGACCACGGCGAGGGACAGGCCTGCTGCCTGAACGGCGGCGAGGACTCCGGAGATCGCGTCCGCGACGGGCGCGGCGAGCGGAGAGGCGGGGGCGTCGTCGGCCTCCACCGTCCGGGGGCGGTCAGCTCGGCGTGAGCGGTCGCCTGAGCGGTCGTCGGTACGGGGGCGGACGCTCCCGTGCGAACCGTCGCCGGAACGGGGCCCGGCGTCGGGACGAGGCCGGGAGGCCGGGCGGGACCGGGACACGGCGCGGCCCCGGGTTGGTGCACTCACCGGGCCATACTCACCCGCGACGGAGCGTCGCCGGGGGCAACCGCCCCCGGCGCGTCGGCGGGCGTGCGCTGAGACGTCCGGCACACTTCACCGGAACAGGACGGAACCGGGCGCATCGCCGAGCCACGGTCGGAACCCCTACAGCTGTGGTCGGGGGTTTGCCGTGTGGTCGGGCAATCACTTGACCGACCACACGGAAAACCCCCGACCACACGGCCCGCCCTGGCGGTCAGCCGGGGCAGCGGCCAGTGTCAGAGAGCCTTGAGGATCTCCCGCATGAGGTCGGCGGTCTCGGACGGCGTCTTGCCGACCTTGACGCCCACCGCCTCGAGGGCCTCCTTCTTGGCGGCCGCGGTGCCGGCGGAGCCGGACACGATGGCGCCCGCGTGGCCCATGGTCTTGCCCTCGGGGGCGATGAAGCCCGCGACGTAGCCCACCACCGGCTTGGTGACGTGCTCCTTGATGTACGCGGCGGCGCGCTCCTCGGCGTCGCCGCCGATCTCGCCGATCATCACGATCGCCTGGGTCTCCGGGTCGTTCTCGAAGGCCTCGAGGGCGTCGATGTGCGTGGTGCCGATGACCGGGTCGCCGCCGATGCCGATGGCGGTGGAGAAGCCGAGGTCGCCCAGCTCGTACATCATCTGGTAGGTCAGCGTGCCGGACTTCGACACGAGACCGATCGGGCCCTTGCCCGTGATGGTGTGCGGGGTGATGCCGGCCAGGGACTCGCCCGGCGTGATGATGCCCGGGCAGTTCGGGCCGATCATCCGGGTCTCCTTGCCCTGCAGGTAGGCGAAGACCTCCGCCGAGTCCTGCACCGGCACGCCCTCGGTGATGACCACGAGCAGGCCGATGCCCGCGTCGATGGCCTCGATGCACGCGTCCTTCGTGAAGGCCGGCGGCACGAACACGACGGAGACGTCCGCGCCGGTCTCGGCCATGGCCTCCTTGACCGTGCCGAACACCGGGAGGGTGACGTCGTTGCCCTCGTGGTCCTTGTGCTGCACCGTCGTGCCGGCCTTGCGGGCGTTCACGCCGCCCACGATCGTGGCGCCGGAGTCGAGCATCAGGGCGGTGTGCTTGGCACCCATGCCGCCGGTGATGCCCTGGACGATGATCTTGCTGTCCTGGTTCAGGTAGATGGACATGTCAGTCAGTCTCTGCTCTCTGTGGCGTCGTCGCGGGGCTCAGGCGTTGGCCAGCTCGGCTGCCTTGTCGGCGCCGCCGTCCATGGTGTCCGCCAGGGTGACCAGCGGGTGGTTGCGCGTGGCGAGGATCTCGCGGCCCAGGTCCACGTTGTTGCCGTCGAGACGCACCACCAGCGGCTTGGTCGCGTGGTCGCCGAGCAGGTCGAGCGCGCCGACGATGCCCTTGGCGACCTCGTCGCAGGCGGTGATGCCGCCGAAGACGTTCACGAACACCGCCTTGACCTGCTCGTCACCGAGGATGACGTCCAGGCCGTTGGCCATGACCTCGGCGTTCGCGCCACCGCCGATGTCGAGGAAGTTCGCCGGCTTGACGTCGCCGTGCTTCTCGCCGGCGTAGGCGACGACGTCGAGCGTCGACATGACCAGGCCCGCGCCGTTGCCGATGATGCCGACCTCGCCGTCGAGCTTGACGTAGTTGAGGTTGTTCGCCTTCGCCTTGGCCTCGAGCGGGTCCGTCGCGGCCTTGTCCTCGAGCGCCTCGTGGTCGGGGTGCCGCACCTCGGACGCGTTCTCGTCGAGCGTGACCTTGCCGTCCAGCGCGACGATCGCGCCGTCCTCGGTCTTGACCAGCGGGTTCACCTCGACAAGCGTCGCGTCCTCGTTCTTGAAGACGGTCCACAGCGTCTGGATGGTCGCGGCGACCTCGGCCTTGATGTCGTCGGCGAAGCCGGCAGCGTCCACGATCTCGGCGGCCTTGGCCTCGTCGATCCCGGTCAGCGGGTCGACGGCGATCCTGGCGAGGGCCTCGGGCCGCTCGACGGCGAGCTGCTCGATCTCCACGCCGCCCTCGACCGAGCACATGGCCAGGTAGTTGCGGTTGGCACGGTCCAGCAGGATCGAGAAGTAGTACTCCTCCGCGATCTTCGCCCCCTGCGCGATCATCACGCGGTGGACCGTGTGTCCCTTGATGTCCATGCCGAGGATTTCGGCGGCCTTCGCCTCCGCCTCCTCCGGCGAGTGGGCCAGCTTCACGCCGCCGGCCTTGCCTCGACCTCCGGTCTTCACCTGAGCCTTGACGACGACGGTGCCTCCGCCGAGCTTCTCAGCGCCTTCGCGAGCTTCCTGCGGCGTCGTCGCGACGACACCGCCCAGCACGGGTACACCGTGCTTCTCGAAGATGTCGCGCGCCTGGTATTCGAACAGGTCCACCCTGCTGCGTCCTTCCATCGGTCTCGCCCCCACGCGCGCTGCACGATCGCAGGGGCCTGCTAGGCAGATGTCCCTGGTCGAGTGGAAAACGCAGCGGATGACCGACGGCGTGTGCCTCACGGTCGAGGGCCGCTCGTCGATACCGGCCAGTGTCTCGACGTCAAGACATCGCGTACAGCGTAGCCCCGTTGGCAGCCCCGCATAAGTTCACGTTGTGGGAATCGCGTCACACCGGGCCGGCAGCCAGGGCCGCCGCGAGCGTCGGGGACAGCGGGAGCCTCGGGATCAGGGTGACCTGGAAGGCGTGGTAGAGGTCCGGCTTGCCCGGCCAGACCGCGGCCGCCGGGCGGTTGTCCGCGTCCAGCTCGTGGCGCCAGGAGCCCTGCCGGCGGTCGATCAGGTACCGCTCGGCGTAGTCCCACCAGCGCGAATACCACTCCGCGAACCGCGCTTCGCCGGTCCGCGCGTGCAACGCGGCCGCGGCACCGATCGCCTCGGCCAGCACCCAGTGCATGCGCGTGCGGACCACCGGCTCGCCGTCCCAGTCGGTGGTGTAGACGAACCCGTCGGCGCCGTCGGCCGCCCAGGCGTCCGCGACGGCGCGGTCGAACAGCGTCGCCGCGGTCCGCACCAGCCCCGCGTCGGGCCCGGTCGCGGCCTCCAGGTGAAGGATCAGCCGCGCCCACTCCAGTCCGTGGCCCGGCGTGGCGCCGTAGGGCTTGAACCTGTCGTCGGGCTGGTCGCGGTTCAGGTCGAGGTCCGGGGTCCAGTCCGGCCCGAAGTGCTCGGGCAGCCGCCCCTCGTACGCGTCAGCGAGGTCCGCCACGAACGCGACGGCCCGCGCGGCCCGCTCCCGCCAGGCGGCCCCGTCGCCGTGCCTGAGGAGAGCCGCGACGGTGTCCGCGCTCACCGCCTCCGTCCTGGACCCGCCATCGCCGACGACGGCGGTCGTGGCGGGGCTCGCGGTGAGCACGTCCAAGGCATCGGCGACCGCGAGCATCGCCTCGACGGAATGCATGGTCGCGTTGAGGCCGCGGTAGTCGTCGCAGCTCGTGAAGGCGACGTCCCAGGTGTCGACGGGGCGGCCGGCGTCGTCGTCCCAGAACCTCGCTACGTAGACGCGCGTGGCCTCGCCGAGCAGCTCCGCCCCGCCGGGCCGCCCGGCGAGGGCGGCCGAGGAGGCCGCGAGCATGACGAAGGCGTGGTCGTAGCAGGACTTGCCGCCGGCGGCGTCGGGCGTGCGGTCGGTGGCCAGGGCGTGGTACCAGCCGCCGTTGCCGTCGTCCCGGAGCGGGCCGGTGAGTCCGGCCAGGGCGGCGTCGGCGACGGGACCGCATCCCGGGATCCCGAGCAACGCGCCCACGGAGTAGACGTGCACGGTGCGGCACGTGATCCAGGTCTGCACGCCGTGCGCGAGGTCCGGGTGCCCGTCGTCGTCCAGGTAGGCGGCGCCGCCGCCGGGCAGGCCGGCCCCGAGGCCGAACGAGAGCAGGCGCCGGCACTCCGCGTCGAGCCAGGCGCGGTGGGAAGGCAGATCGGTCCACGGTGTCACACGCCGAACCTACTACGCGGGGAAGCGCTTACGACAACGCTGTCACAGTCGTGGACACGGGGATAATTGGCCCGATGACTACGACCACCCTCCGGCGCGACGGCGTCGCCATCGTCCTCGAGCACCCGGACTCCGGCCTGCCGTCGGTCCTCCACTGGGGCGCCGACCTCGGGCCGCTCTCCGCCGCCGACCAGGCGGCCCTCGGTGCCGCGACCGACCCGCGCACGCCGCCGGGCGCGCTCGACGCCGGCCCGCGCGTGCCGCTCCTGCCGCAGGAGTCGGACGGCTGGGCGGGCCGCCCGGGGATCCTCATGCTGCGCGACGGCCGCCCCGTGTTCCCGCGCTGGACCGTGACCGACCGTACGGGCGACGACGCCACGCTCCGGCTCACGGCGACGTCGGACGGGCTGGAGCTCCGCACGGTGCTCGCCGTCGGGCCCGGCGGACTGGTGACGCTGCGGCACACGCTCAAGAACACGGGCGAGGGCACCGTGACGCTGGACCAGCTCGACGCGACGCTGCCCGTGCCGCGCGCCGCCGACCACCTGACCGGCTTCACCGGCCGCTGGCCACGGGAGAAGAGTCCGGTCACGACGGCCATGCCGGCCGGGGCGGCGACCGTCACGAGCCGGCGCGGGCGCAGCGGGCACGACGCCCCGTGGGTGCACATCGCGTCGGCCGGCGTGCCGCGGAACCGGACCGGCGAGGCGTGGGCGGTCCACCTGGGATGGTCGGCCGACGTCGTGCACCGCACGGACCGGATGACCGACCACGAGACCCTGCTCGGCGCGGGCGAACTGCTCCGGCCCGGCGAGATCCGCCTCGCCCCGGGGGAGACGTACGAGGCGCCGGTCGGCTACTTCGCCTGGTCCGACGAGGGCCTCGACGGGCTGTCCCGCCGGTTCCACACGTGGCTGCGGGCGCGGGAGCAGCACCCGCGCGGCGTGCGGCCCCTGGTGCTGAACACCTGGGAGGCCGTGTACTTCGACCACGACCCGGAGCGCGTCACGGCGCTGGCGCGGGCGGCGGCCGCCGTCGGCGTCGAACGGTTCGTGCTCGACGACGGCTGGTTCCACGACCGGCGGGACGACACCCGCGGGCTCGGCGACTGGGTGGTGGACCCGGCGGTGTGGCCCGAGGGGCTGGAGCCGCTGGCGGGCCTGGTCCACGAGCTCGGCATGCAGTTCGGGCTGTGGTTCGAGCCGGAGATGGTGAACCTCGACTCCGACCTCGTGCGGGCGCATCCGGAGTGGATCCTGGGGAACCCGGCGTCGGTGCCGTCGCCGGACGGGCTGTCGTTCCGGAACCAGTACGTCCTCGACCTCGCGCACCCCGAGGCGTGGGAGCACGTGCGGAGCCAGATGTCCGCGCTGATCGACGCGCTGGGCATCGACTTCGTGAAGTGGGACCACAACCGGGACCTCGTGGAGGCCGTCCACGTCGAGGGAGGCACGCCTCGTCCCGGCACCCACGCGCAGACGCTCGCGGCGTACCGCCTGATCGACCGGCTGAAGGCCGATCACCCGGGGCTCGAGATCGAGTCCTGCTCCTCGGGCGGCGCGCGGACCGACCTGGGCGTGCTCGCGCGGACGGACCGCGTCTGGGCCTCCGACTCGAACGACCCGGCCGAGCGTCAGGACATCCAGCGGTGGACCGAGCTGGTGCTCCCGCCGGAGCTGATCGGGGCGCACGTGGGGCCGTCGCCGGCGCACTCGTCGGGGCGCGCCGCCGACCTGTCCTACCGCGTCGCGACCGCCCTGCAGGGGCATGCCGGGTTCGAGTGGAACATCCTGGAGTGCACGCCGGACGAGACGGAAGCCATCAGCGCCTACGCCGCCCTCTACAAGGAGCTCCGCGGCCTGCTGCACTCGGGGACCGTGGTGCACGGCGACACCGCGGACCCCGAGTTGCGGGTGCGGGGCGTCGTCGCGCCGGGCGGGGCGGAGGCGGTGTTCACGGTGGCGACCGTCGGCGCCCTGGTCGACGCGAGGCCGGAACGGGTCACGCTGCCGGGTCTCGACCCGGACCGGCGGTACGCGGTGCAGGTGCGCCAGGAGGCCGGGACGGCGAAGTGGTTCGGCGGCATCCCGCACTGGATGAGCAAGGACGCGGGTGACATCCCGGGGGCGGTGCTCGGGCGTGTCGGCCTCCAGATCCCTCCCATCTGGCCGATGCAGGCGCTGGTCCTGCACCTGCGGGCGGTCTGATCACCCGCGTGGGAGATCCCCCTCCGCCGGGGCGTGTCCGGTAGCGTCCTCGTGTGGCCGCTGTGACCACCGAACAACTGCCCCGGCGGGCCCTCGGGCCCCGCATCCGCGGGCTCGACGGGCTGCGCGCGCTCGCCGTGGCAGCCGTCGTCGGCTATCACCTCGAACCCGGCCGGTTGCCGGGCGGTTTCCTCGGCGTCGACATGTTCTTCGTCGTCAGCGGCTTCCTCATCACCACGCTGCTGCTGCGGGAGATCAGCTCCACGAGCTGGGTCGACCTGCCCGGCTTCTGGACGCGGCGGGCGCGGCGCCTCCTGCCGGCGCTGCTGCTCGTGCTGCTCGTGTCGGTCCCGGTGGCGCGCCTGGTCGAGCCGGACCTCACCGTCGGCATCGGCCGCCAGGTGCTCGGCGCGGTCACGTTCAGCACGAACTGGCTCGAGATCTCCGCCGGCTCGGACTACTTCGACGAGACCGCGCCCGAGCTGCTGCGGCCCCTGTGGTCCCTGGCCATCGAGGAACAGTTCTACCTGGCCTGGCCCGTGCTGCTCATGGTTCTGCTGCTCGCCGTGCGATCCGGGCGGTGGCGCCCGCTGATCGTCCTCGCCGGAGCCGTCGCGTCCGCGGCGGCCATGGCGCTGCTGTACTCCGCGGGCGACGACCCCACCCGGGTCTACTACGGCACCGACAGCCACGCGTTCGGCCTGCTGCTCGGCGCGGCCGTCACGCTGCACCAGGCCCGCGCCCGTCCGCTGCTGCCCCGGGCGTGGTCCCGCCTGCTGCCGCCGCTCGCGCTCGCCGGCCTGATCGCCCTGTGTGCGCTGCTGCGCAGCGACGACCCGCTGACCTATCCGGGCGGGCTCGTGCTCGCGTCGCTCCTGACGGTGGTGCTCGTGCTGGCGTGCGCGTCGGGCACGCGGTGGCTGACCACGCTCATGGAGCTGGCTCCGCTGCGCTGGATCGGGGAGCGGTCGTACGGCATCTACCTGTGGCACTGGCCGGTGCTGCTGGTGGTCGAGGTCGGCACCCAGCCGGGGTGGGCCGCCGACGGGACGGTCGTGGTCGCGACGCTGGCCCTGTCCGCGGCCTCGTACCGGTTCGTGGAGACGCCGGTGCGGCGGCTCGGCTTCCGGGGCGCGTGCCGCGCGCTGTGGGCGCAGCTCGCCGCCGGCGTCCCCGACACGCGGGCCTGGGCCGCCCGGGTCGCCGTCGGCGCCACCGTCCTGGCCCTCGCGGGGACGACGACGGCGGTCGCCACCGCACCGCGCGTCTCGGGCGCGCAGCAGGCGGTCGAGGCCGGGCTGGCCGCTCGGTCCGCCGCGGATCGGGACCGTGGCGGGGCGGATGGGTCGGGTGACGGCGGCGCCGAGGGAGGGGACACGGCCGGTCCCGCCGACCGGGAGGTGCCACCCGGCGTGGGGCACGGCAGGCGCATCGTCGGGTACGGGGACTCGGTGCTCTCGGCCGCGGTGCCGGCGCTGATCGACCGCTGGCCCCGCTCAGACATCGACGCCGTGCCCAACCGCAAGTGGGTCGACGCGCCGGGGATCGTGCGGGACGCGAGGAGGAAGGGCACGCTGCGCGACGTCGTCGTCCTCAACTTCGGCACCAACGCCGGGTTCCAGGAGGACGGGTCCGTCGCGGCGGCGGAGAAGACGCTGGAGCTCCTCGGGCCGGATCGGCTGGTGGTCCTGGTGAACACGGTCGGCATCTCGTACTGGGTCCCGGACGCGAACGCCACGCTCGAGGAGATCGCGGCGGGCCGGGACAACGTCGTCGTCGTGGACTGGAACGCCGTGTGCGCGAAACGGCCCGAGTTGCTGCACGCGGACGCGACCCATCCCACGATGGAGGGCATCGCGGTCTACGCGGACCAGATCCAGAAGGCCTTCGACGAGCTGGAGGGGCGCTCGTCGTAGACGGCTCCGGAGCCCTCGCCGGGGGTGGTCATTCGTCGTCCTCGGTGATGAGTTCACCGTGGAGCGTGCACAGGGCCCCGCCGCTTCGGGCCAGGAGGTTGGTTACGCCTCGACCGGTCTTGGCGTAAGCAGGCTCCTGGCCCGTAACCAACCTCCTGTTCCTCCCGTTCGCGGGAGGTCTGTCAGTAGACGTTCTTGCGGTCTCCGGCTTCGAGGATCAGGATGTGGAGTTCGTCGTCGTCGATCTCGTAGACGACTCGGAATTCTGTTCCGATTTTGATCCGGTACTGGAAGTCCCTGCCCATCATCTTCTTGACGCCGTCCGGGCGGGGTTTGTGAGCCAGAGCGTCGATCTTGGCCTTGATCTGCTCGTACGCTCTGCGGTTGGTCTTCTTGATGCGGTCGAGTTGTTTCTGCGCGGAGGGGCGGATCGTGATCCGGTACCGGCTCACCTCGACCGTGACCGTGGTGACCACGAGCCGGTCACGCTCGGCAGTCAGGCGGACCCGGTAGATCCCGATCTTGACGTCCTGCACGGGTCGCGGGACGGCGGCCTGCTTGGCGATGTCGGCCTTGATCTTGTCGAACGTGCGCCAGTTCTTCTGCTTGATCCGGCGTAGTTCACTGTCCGCGGCGCTGGTGTACGTGATCTTGCGGGCGGCGGTCATCCGTCGTCGTCCTCGGTGATCAGGTCACCATCGATCGTGTACCGGGTGCCGTCGTCAGGTTCCTCGCGTTCCCTGCGGTCCATCCACTCCGACTCGGCCTCCAGCTCCAGCCCTTCGAAGTTCTTCAGATCGGTCGTGTCGATCAGTACGGCGATGACCTGACCGTTCTTGGTGATGCCGATCTTGCGTCCCGGATCGGTGGCCAGTTCCTGGGTCATGCGGGTCAGCGCCTGGCCGGTGCGGTCGAGGTCGACCATGTGTTCCAGGTCCACGTCCGTGCGCACGGTGGCCCGGTCGATGAAGCCGAGACTCGCCTCCTCGTCCGTCAGCCCGTCGCCGAGGTCGTCGCCGAGGTCGTCGAGGTCGTCGCTGAGGTCGCTGGTGAAGTCGTTCATGCCCGCTCCTGCGCTCGGCGCTTCTCGTTCTCGATCGTGCCCGTGCTGACTCGCGGAGCGCGGGCCTGGTGCTCGCCGGGCATGTCCTGGTAGCGGACCTGCAGGTGCTCGAAGATCGACGCGTCCACGCGGTCCATGACCACGCCGATGACGAGGCCGTCCTTGACGAGCCCGAACCGGCTGCCCAGGTTCTCCAGCCAGTACTCGAACAACGCCGCCGCAGGCGCGTCCAGGTCACCGATGTCGTGGACTTCGTCCAGGTGGATCGGGGTGGTCTCGAACCGGCTCTCGCCGTCATCACTGGCCATGTCCGGCACGCTATCGCGCACCCGCGAGGCCGTCAGCGGCAGGGGCGTGAAGGACTTCCTCATGCGGGCCTCCTCGTGTGGTTCGGCCCGCTCTCACGCGGGTGCGGTGCGGTGGTGGTCACCATGTCCTCCAGGTGCGTTGTCGGTGGTGCCTAGGGGTGCGGGCCGGGACCGAGGGGCGTCGGGTCCCGGCCCTTCCGGGGATGCCCGCCCAGGGATGGGCGGGCTTGCGGTCGGGCGTTGTGCAGGAGGTGCAGGAAGGGAAGGGACTTCCTGGGGGTGCACGCCCAGCCGCAAGTACAAGGGGGTCAGGAAGCCGGGGTGAGGGGCAGTTCGAAACCTGGGGGCCGGTGGGAGTGCCGTCCGGTGACGGCGGCGGTGGAGCGCCAGTGGGCGCGGCGCCGCCCGACATGGCCGCGGGGGAAGGTCAGGCCCGCGTCCAGGGCGGCGTAGGCGACATCGTGCATCGTGGCCCCGCGCGCGGCCGGAACTGGAGCATGCCGGGTCCAGTCAGATGAATCGGGAGGGCGGGTCCAGATCTCGGCGCCGGCCAGATCGGTGTCCGCGTCGTTGTCGGCCTCGTGCCAGATCCGCACGACCACGTCCGCGCCGGGCATCGTCCCGGTCGCCGTCGTGATGGCGGCGGTCAGTTGCGCGGCCAGGGGCGTGAGCCCGGGCCGCAACGCCTCCGCGGGGACCAGAGAACGCAAGACGGCCACGACACCGTTGGCCTCGATCGAGCCGGTGACCTCATCGGCTACCGCGCGCACGTGTTCGGGTGCGTGGCGCATGGCCACGCCGCGCGCGGCCCATTCCAGCAACGGCACATCGTTGGCGCCATCCCCGACCGCGACTGTCGCCCCGGAAGGGATGCCGAGCATCTGGCGTACCGCATCGACGGCGGTGGCCTTGGAGACGGTCGAGGCCGTGGCATCGCACCAGTCGTTCCCGGCTGGAGTGACAGTGAGCCGAGTCAGGGAGGCCAGCGCGTCGGCATGCGCGGCGATCCCGGGCGCGTGGATCGCGACCCGCGTGGTCGCCTCACCGCTTAGGTCGTTGTTGGTGACCACCGACTGAGGGCCGTTGAGCAGGCCGGGACCGAACTTGTGGTTGACCTTCCACCGGTCCCCGATGCTCTCCACCGCGACCAGCACACCAGGCATCAGCGCCTGGACCTGCCGGACCAACGGAGCAGGGTCGAACGTGGCGGCGTCGATGATCTCGTACCCAGACGGCATTCCCGGATCCAGATGTACGGTCGCCGCTCCGTTGGAGCAGATGGCGTACCCATCGGTCAGGCCGCACTGCCGCGCGATGGGCAGCAACCCGACCAGACTCCGCCCCGTCGCCAGCACCACCTCATGCCCCGACGCCCGCACCAGCTCCAACGCCTCGATGGTTTCGACCGGCACCTTCCGGCCCGACCCGACGATCGTGCCATCCACATCCAGAGCTGCCAGCAGCTTGCTCCACGCTGCTGAACCGGCGACCAGCGCCTGCGCCGTCGTCGCGGTCACTGCCGGGTTCACGGGGTCGCCTCTGTCACGTCCGCCGTCTCGACCAGCGGTTCGACCTGCGCTACCAGCGCGGTTTTCACCGGTGGAGTCGTCATCACATGCATCGCGTACCCCCTTGGAGAACTCCAGCATCATCCGTACTAGTACGCCAACTGTATGCGTACTAGCGCGCAAGCGCAAGGGCTCCACCTCGTTCACCGAAGACCGGCAGCGTCAGGGCACAAAGAAGCAGTCCGCCCCTCCATCGAGGGCCGGCCTGCGAGGCGTGCGTGCAGTTCTATGCGGTGAAGTCGTAGGTGAGCCAGTAGTCGGGCGGGTTGACGCCTTCGCCGTACTCCAGCACCTGTCCCGTCTCGGCGCGGAACCATGAGCGCTGGAGCAGGACGGGTGAGCCCTCGGGGATGGCGAGAGCTTCCGCATCACCGGCGGACGCGACGCCTGCGCTGATCCGGTCGCTGCCGCCCGCGAGCCGGACGCCGACCGTGTCGGCCAGGTAGCCGAACGTGCCCTTCGGGATGCGCTCGGTCTCGAGCAGGAGCGGGGCGGACTCGACGTAGTCGCCGGGCAACCAGGACACGGACTTGGCCACCGGCGTCTCACCCGCATAGGTCACGCGCTCGCGACGTACCACCGACGCGCCGCCGGCCAGGCCGAGCGCCTCGGCGACGTGATCAGGCGCGGCCACGAGCTCGGACGAGATGATGCGCGCCTTCTTCTTCCCGTCATAGATCTTCCCGACCGTGGCCGACGCGTGCATG